>CACZRR010000073.1 GCA_902783595.1 uncultured Bacteroidota bacterium | reverse complement strand
GTTAGCGATAACTACTGGTTCGTTACCTTCCATGACGCTGACACAGCTGTTGGTTGTGCCGAGGTCGATTCCAATGATTTTTGCCATGTTATGTTTCCTTTCTTATTTTGTTTGCTTTTTCTTTTTCGGAGCATTCTGAATAATCTGAGTTTTCCGAGTATTCTGAATTGTCCGATGACACCCTACCTATAACAACATCCGTGCCAAATCCACGATGACTGACACGAGGGCTGACATTTTGGCAGAAGATAAAAAAATTGAAATAAATTAGGAAAAGACGAAAATAACACGTATATTTGCAGTCGCAATAGCAACAACAAATCACTCACAAACAAATCATGTAACTATGACAAAATCAGAACAATTCATGGAGATGGAAGCCAAGTATGGCGCCCATAACTATCATCCGCTACCCGTCGTGCTCGCCAAAGGTGAGGGTGCTTTCGTGTGGGATTGCGAAGGCAAGAGATACTACGACTTCCTGTCGGCCTATAGTGCCGTGAACCAGGGTCACTGCCATCCAAAGATTGTCAAGGCCATGTGCGACCAGGCGCACGAGCTCACCCTCAGCAGCCGTGCGTTCTATAACAACTGCCTTGGCGAATGGGAGAAATATGTCACCGAATACTTTGGCTACGACAAAGTGCTGCCCATGAACACGGGTGCCGAAGCCGACGAGACGGCCCTGAAGCTGGCGCGTCGCTGGGGTGTTGTGAAGAAAGGCATCCCCAACGACGAAGTGATGATCGTCTGCTGTGAGGGCAACTTCCACGGCCGCACCATCACCATCATCACCATGAGTAACGACCCCGAGAGTTACGCCAACTATGGTCCCATGACTCCCGGCTTCATCCGCATACCTTATAATGATCCCGACGCCCTCGAGAAATGCCTTGCCGAACACGGCAAGAAGGTGGCGGGCTTCCTGCTGGAGCCCATCCAAGGCGAGGCGGGTGTCTATGTCCCCGACGAGGGCTACCTGAAGAAGTGCTACGACATCTGCAAGAAATACAATGTATTGTTCATGGCCGACGAGGTGCAGTGCGGCATTGCCCGTACGGGTAAGATGCTCGCCTGCGACCACGAAGGCGTGCGTCCCGACCTGCTCATCCTCGGCAAAGCCCTCGGTGGCGGCGTAATGCCCGTCAGCGCTGTGTTGGCCGACGACGACATCATGCTCAATATCAAACCTGGTGAGCACGGTTCCACCTTCGGAGGCAATCCCATTGCCGCCAAGGTCAGTATCGCTGCCCTGCAAGTCATCAAGGAGGAGCACCTCATGGAGAATGCCGAGCGCCTGGGCAAGATCTTCCGCGAGGAGATGTCGAACTTCAAGAGCCCCATGATCGAGAAAGTGCGCGGCAAGGGATTGCTCAACGCCATCATCATCAAGCCCCACAATGGCAAAGAGGCCTGGGATGTGTGCCTGAAGATGCGCGACCTGGGCGTGCTGGCCAAGCCCACCCACCAGCATATCATCCGCTTTGCTCCCCCGCTGGTCATCACCGAGGAGCAGTTGCGCGCCGCCATGGAGCTCATCAAGGAGGCCATCAAATCGTTTGAATAAACCCTGGGAGCTGCAAAGCTCATAAGACCTTCGAAGCCCCTGATACCCTTTTAGGCGTCAGGGGCTTTCCTTATCTCTTATAGAGGGCAACGCGGTTGATGACGGGGGCGGCGAGGCCGTGGAGAGTGAGGATAAGGCTACGGCAGCCGATAGGCTTGTCCATTCGCACAAGACGCTTGTATCCAATGGTTGAGCAGAGGTCCTCTATGCGGTGGTCGTAGGTGCTGCCGTCGGTACTATAGAGCAGGTCCACGCCGGCGACACGTTGACCGAGGGGTATATATTCCTGCAGCTGAATGATGTCGAAGGTGCAGAGGCTGTCGAAGGTGAGTGTGATGCTGGCGTTAGTATCCGATGCCGCCCAGTAGGTGTCATAGGTGGTGTCGAGCACGTTGGCAGCGCTATACTTGCGTCCACGCAGGTGAGAGCCCGTAGCTTTGGCTCCTTGCGCCAGGTCGCGTGCGAAGATGCGGTCGCGCTCGGCGCGGAAGGAAACGAGCACGGTGCTGTCCTCGGCGCAGATGCGTCCTGCTGTGTCGGGCGGCACGTTAAGTAGGAGCAATCCGTTGCGTCCCACGCTGTTGAAGTAGATTTCCATCAGTTCATCCACTGTTTTTGGGTGCTCGTTGGGATGCCAGAACCACCCTGGGCGGATGCTCACGTCGACTTCGGCGGGAACCCAATTCAAAGTGGAAAGCGGAAGATGGAGAGTAGAAAGTTGGGGTGAGTGTCCCACTTCCAACTCGGCGGGGGACGGCTTGTTGTCGGAGGGTGTGGCGCCGTCGGTGTTGAGGGTGCTCCAGCAGGTCGTCCCTGCCCTACCCTCTTCGTTGCCCACCCAGCGGCACCCAGGGCCTATGTCGCTGAAGAGGATGCAGGAGGCGTTGAGGCTATCCATCGTGGAGAAGAATCGAGGCCAGTCGTAGGCCTGCCGCTTCCCGTTGGAGCCTTCGCCGCAGGCGCCGTCGAACCACTGCTCGAAGAGGGGGCCATATTGTGTGTGCACCTCCTTCAGCGTATTGACGAACACATCGTTGTATGCCGTTGTTCCGTAGGAGGGATGATTACGATCCCAGGGCGATATGTAGACGCCCATCTTGATGTGGGCGTCGTGGTTGTCGACGGCGGTGCGAAGGGCGCGCAGCACATCCATGGATTGCGGCACGGTGTGTGTGCTCTGCTTGCTGGGCCAAAGGCAGAAACCGTCATGGTGCTTGGCGGTGAGGATAATGCCGCCCATACCTGCCTGTGCGGCTACTTCGACCCACTGTCGGCAGTCGAGAGAGGAGGGTGCAAAAAGAGCCTTATCCTCCCTGCCGCTTCCCCACTCGGCACCGCTGAACGTGTTGGGCCCGAAATGACAGAACATATTGATTTCCATACGCTGCCACTCGACCTGCTGCGGCGTCGGTGTGGGTCCGAAGGGAGCGGGAGGAGGGGCGGTGCAGGCGGCAAAGAGGGTCAGGGCGCAAGAAGCGGCGAAGAGGATGTGGGGAAAAGGCTTCGTCATGACACTGGGAAAAGTAGGAGGGTACTAGGAGGGAACTAGGAGAGAACTGGGAGGTGATATAGCGCAACTATAGAGCAACTATAGAGCAACTATAGAGCAGCTGCGGATAACACCCATGAATTACAGGCGTTTACCCCAACGAGAATAATCGGTCTCGATGGGCACATAATCGATGATGGAACGGTCGCGGATGAGCCACTTTGAGGGGCGCGAAGTGAGTAGCAGGCGATGCTCCTTCATGAGCGACTCGATGCGGCGCTGGTGGCCGATGAACTTATCGCGGTCGTGCTCAATGCTTTCGACCAGTGGCACAAACTCGTCGGGGTCGAAATCGATGTTGCATTTGAGCAACCAATCGACGAACGCCTCGCTGTCGAGCGTCTCGTTGAGCAGGTCGGGATAGATATCGTTGAAATCGCGACGATGTTGCTCGGAGAGGCCACCATGCCGTTTCACATTGAACCAAATACGGTCGTAGGTGCTCTCGAGGATACGGCGATGAGCCTCTGCCTCGCCGCGTATCTTGCGTTCCCTGCGGTTGTAGCGTGCATAGAGGATCGCCGTCACGATGCCCACGGGCAGCACAACGAACACCATAAAAAGTATAAAATAGACGATAAGATAGCCTATCATAGCACTTTACACGATTTCTTTCCGCAATTACGGGTTTGCAAAGATACGCAATAATTTTGGATTTTGCAAATTTATTTTCTTCGACGCGCGACACATTCCACCATGAGAGCCACGAGAAAGAGGTGAAAAACGTGAAATCAGCGACGTTTCAGGCGCCTTTTGCGATGTCGAACAAGTGATTGGGCAGAAAAATAAACCACTGTATTATAGTACATTGCAAAATAATTTATGAGAAATTTTCTCCATATAAAAAAATCTTTGTAATATTGCCTTTTGATTATAGGCCTATAATATGCTAAAAATACGATTGAAAAAGAGGCTGAGGAGTGCCGTTTTGGGGTTGCTGCTGTTGTTCACGGTGGCGGCTCAGGGCCAGGACATCGGCTTCTCTCAATTCTACGCTAATCCGCTCTATTTAAATCCCGCCTTTGCAGGCTCGCAGATAGCACCTCGCTTGTCGCTGACCTACCGTGCCCAGTGGCCCGGTCTTGTCAGTGCCTTTACCACTATTTCCGCTTCCTACGACCAGTATTTTCCCGACCTGCATGGTGGTTTGGGCTTCATCGTCCTGAACGACCGCCAGGGTGACCACGGGGTGCTGCGTACCACGATGATTGGTGCGATGTATTCCTTCCGCTTCCAGATGAGCCGCGACATCTATATCAGCGCTGCCTTACAGGCCTCGTTGGTGAACAACGCTCTGAACTGGGACGAGTACCTGCGCTTTCCCGACCAGATTCTTCCCGACCTTGGTTTTTCCATTGAGACCGGTGCCGTGAAGCCCGACAAGACGAGTTTGTGGAGTGCCGACTTCAACGCCGGTGTGCTTGTGTCGGGGTCGAAATGGTATGCTGGTGTTGCCGCCTCGCACCTCACGCAACCCAACCAGGCCTTCTACTCTGAGGACCGTGTGCCTATGAAACTCACCGTCCATGCCGGCGGTCTTATCAACGTCTCTGAAGAGCGCCGCCGCCAGTCGTCGCTGGGTCTTGGGAGTCCTATCATCTCTCCCAATATTGTCTACCAGTACCAGGGCGGTTTCCACTATTTCAACTATGGTCTTTATCTTGACTGGATGCCCTTCCTCGTCGGCGTGTGGTTCCGCAACGGCATTGAGAACGCCGACGCTTTCATCTTCCAAGTGGGCATACAGCAAGACCACTTCAAGGTGGGTTACAGCTACGACGTCACTGTGTCGAAGCTTGCCAACAGTACCGCCGGAGCGCACGAGCTCACGCTGGGTGTGTTGTTCCCCGTGCCAGAACATAAAAAGAAGATACGCGCTATACGCTGTCCCTCTTTCTAAAAGTACAAACCCGATACGAAAACACTTATCAATAAAGCAATATGAAGATTTTCAGATTGACCACGATGATTGCAGCCACCGTTGTGCTGCTGTCCGCCTGCTCGAACAAAGCCGGCAAGTCTGAGACCACTGGCTGGAACTTCAACGATCCCAAATGGGGAGGCTACGATGTTTCCGACCGTACCAACCAGCAGACAGCCCCCGGGCTGGTGTTCATTGAAGGAGGTTCCTTCACGATGGGTCACGTCACCGAAGACACCCGCTACACCTGGGACAACGTGGCGCACACCGTCACCGTTTCGTCGTTCTACATGGACGAGTGCGAAGTGAGCAACAAGGCCTACGGAGAATTCGTCTACTGGATGCGCCGCGCCTATGGTGAGGAGAACCCCGACCTGGTGCGTTCCATCCTTCCCGACACCGCCTCTTGGCGCGACAAGCTGGCTTGGCGTGAGGGCTTCGTGGATTACTATTTCCAAAGTCCCAGTTATCAAGACTACCCCGTGGTGGGCGTCAGCTGGAACCAGGCACAGGACTTCTGCCGCTGGCGCACGGATCGCGTCAACGAGAAGTTGCTCATCGACATGGGCATCCTCACCCTCGACCAGGAGAACCTCGGTACCAATGCTTTCCAAACCGACGTCTACCTCGCCGGCCTTTATGAGGGCGAGGTGCGCAAGGGCATCAAAGACCTCAATCCCTCGGCAGGTGGTGAAGACCGTGCTGTGCGTAAAGCCGACGGCATCCTGTACCCATACTACCGCCTTCCTACCGAAGCCGAGTGGGAGTTTGCCGCCCTGGGCATGATTGGCAGCACCTACGACGAGCGCGTCACCGAGCATAAGACCTACCCCTGGGCCGGTCAGAGCCTCCGTTCCGCCAACAAGAAATACTATGGTCAGTTCCTTGCCAACTTCAAGCGCACCCGCGGCGACGCCATGGGTGTAGCCGGCAACCTCAACGACGGCTGGGATTACACCTGCCCCGTGAAGTGGTACTTCCCCAATGACTACGGCCTGTACAATATGGCTGGTAATGTCAGCGAATGGTGCATGGACGTCTATCGTAAGACCGTCAATCCCAATGGTGCCGACGACGTGGATCCTTACCGTGGTAACATCTACCAGGTGGCGCAGAGTGACGAGGACGAAGGTGCTCAGCTTGACGACAACGGCCGCATCATCTACGTGCCCGAAGCCGAGAACAACAACCGTCGCAACTATCGCCAAGCCGATAACGTCAACTACCTTGACGGCGACCGTTCCTCCAACCTCTCCGACTGGCGAGACGACAATGGTAGTGGTGACGAAGATGAGGAAGAAGGTGCCACTATCGAAGAAGACGAAGATGAGGAAGGCGAAGAAGTGGAAGAAGACAAGAACGACTGGACACGCCGTATGTACAATCGCAAGAAAGACGACGATGCCAATCCTTCCACCTCTTTGGTCAACAACAAAGTCCGCGTAGTGAAGGGTGGCAGCTGGCGCGACAGAGCCTACTACCTCCAGTCGGCCACACGCCGCTACTACGATCAGGACAAGTCGACCTCCTGGATAGGCTTCCGCTGCGCTATGGACCGCCTTGGTTCGCGTGTGCTGAAATAAACAATCCACATCATGAAATGGGGTAGAGACGTGGCCATCACCGCGTCTCTACTTTATTCAAGAGCATAACGATACCACGTTGAGAAAGACAATACTGGCACTCGCCCTCCTCACCCTCCTCCCCACCCTTGCGGCGGCACAGAGGATGATTGAATACTCGTCAGGCATGGGCTCGCGCGATCCTGAGAACGGCAACATTTGGATCCTTTACCGCGGCGTCATAGCGCGCCACGAAGGCATGACCCTCGAGTCGGATTCGGCGCACTACGACACCGACGCCAACAGTTTCACCGCCTTTGGGGGCGTCACCATCACCTTCAGCGATACCACCTTTATTGTCGGCAACCGCCTACTCTACAATGGGAATAGCCGAGTGGTGGACATTTGGGACGACACTGTGGTGCTCGTCGATGGCGGCACCCATCTGCTTGCCAACCACATCACCTACGAACGCAACCGCGCCACCGCCTATTACACCCAATGGGGTCATGCCACCAGCACCTCGCGCACCCTCTCAAGCCAGCAGGGGCAGTACAACTCGGACCTCAAGGAGTTCTACATCTACAATGACGTAGTGCTCACCGACACCAACATGCGCCTTGAGACCGACACTCTCATCTACAACACACGCACCACTGTGGCGCACTTTGAGAGTCCCACCATCATTTATAGCGACTCCTCCATCATTTATAGCGAGCTGGGCGACTACAACACCGAGACGCGCTTCGCCATTTCCTACGCCGCCTCACATGCTACCAACCAAGGACGAACTATCGACAGCGACACCCTCTACTACGACACCGAGCAGCGCTATGGCAAAGCCTTCGGTCATGTGGTCATCGTCGACTCGATCAACGACATCACCTGCACCGGTCGCTACGGCGAAACCGACCAGACCTCCCACTTTTCCTTGGTCACCGACAGTGCCCATGTGCTCTTTGTCGACCAGGGCGACAGTCTTTTTCTCCATGCTGACACCATTTTCGTGGTGACCGACACCGCCAATAACCTGAGCAGCGTACGCGCCAACTACAAAGTGAAGGTATTCCGTCGCGATGCGCAAGCCATGTGCGACTCCGCCTTCTACGATGCTGCCGACTCCACGCTGGCGCTGCACCACGGTCCTGTCCTTTGGTACGATCACTACCAATGCAGTGCTGACACCATCATCCTGATGCATGACAGCACCGGTGTGCGTCGTGCCGATCTTTTTGCCAACTGTTTCGCCATGCAGCAGGTCGATGCCGAGTGCTTCAATCAACTCAAAGGGCGCAATGGGGTGGTATACTTTCGTGACGGAGAACCCCACTATGCCGACGTCATGGGTAACGCGCAGATGGTCTACTACATCTCCGAAGACGACAGTTTGGGGCACCCCATGCTCATCGGCGTCAACGTTGGCTACGGTTCCGATATACGAATCTATTTTGATAGCACCCGCGCGCCCGCACGCGTAGTTGCCTTTGACAAACCCGACATGAGCACCTACCCCGTGAATCGGATCCCTGACGAGCTGCGCCGGCTGCCGGGCTTCTCGTGGATGACAGCACAGCGTCCGCGGCGGCCCGAGGATGTCTTCTTATGGTGACAAAATGGCAGACCATCTGCCATTGGCAACATTTTTGTCATACTACTCTCATACAACTGAAAAGAAATCACACAGAGCCATGAGCAAAAAAGAACCGATGGACAAGAAGCTGGAAGAGCAGCTGAAGCACGTTTTCAACGACAGTGACGATACCACCAACGAGGACGCTGGTGACAGCAACACCGAGATCCCTGCCGACAATGCCGACAGCGATAAAAATGCTGACAAAGACGCCAACGACTGTGGCGAGAAAGTGCAGGATATGGGCGAGAAGCTGGCCGAAATCAACGACAAGTACCTGCGCCTTTACTCCGAGTACGAGAACTATCGCAAACGTACCAACCTGGAGAAAGCCGACCTTCTCATCAACGGCAGCCGCGATACCATCAAAGCCATACTTCCCGTCATCGATGATTTCGAGCGCGCATTGGCAGCCACCCAGGACGAAGGCGTGCAGCTCATCTACAACAAACTGATGAAAATACTTGAGCAGAAAGGTCTCAAAGCCATGGAAGCCAAAGGAGAGAAATTTGATGAGAGCCTGCATGAGGCCATCACACGCATTCCCTCTGCCGAAGGACAAGAGAAAGGCATCGTAGCCGACGTGGTAGAGAAAGGCTACTTCCTCAACGACAAGGTGCTGCGCTACGCCAAAGTTGTAGTAACATTTTGAGTATTAGAACTATTGAGTTTTGATTTTATAGTATTGAGTATTGAGATATGGCAAACAAGAGAGATTACTATGAAGTACTTGGGGTAGACCGCAATGCCACTCCCGACGAGTTAAAGAAGGCCTACCGCAAGTTGGCCCTACAATATCATCCCGACCGGAACCCTGGCGACAAAGAGGCCGAAGAGAAATTCAAGGAAGCTGCCGAGGCCTACGATGTGCTCAGCAACCCTGACAAGAAGGCGCGCTACGACCAGTTCGGTCACGCCGGCATGGAAGGCGCCTATGGCCAGGGAGGCATGGATATGAACGATATCTTCTCCAACCTAGGATCTATCTTTGGCGACCTCTTTGGTGGAGGTGGTTTTCGCACCGGTTTCAGCGGATTCGGTGGCGGCGGTGGTGCAGCACGCCGTGTGCTGCGCGGCACCAATCTTCGCATCAAGGTAAAGCTGACGCTCGAAGAGATAGACCGCGGCTGCGAGAAGAAAATCAAGGTAAGCAAATATGTACCCTGCAAGACATGCGGCGGCAGCGGTGCCAAAGATGGCAAGACCGAGACGTGCTCCCACTGTCACGGTAGCGGTGTAGTGACGGAAACCAAGCGCACCATCCTCGGCATGATGCAGACGCAGAGCGCTTGTCCCCAATGCGGTGGCGAAGGACGCATCGTGAAAGACAAATGCCACGACTGTCACGGCGACGGCATTGTGAAGAGCGACGAGATCATCACCATCAATATCCCCGCCGGCGTGCAGGACGGCGTGCAATTGGCCATGCAAGGCATGGGCAATGCGGCTCCCCGCGGCGGTATTAATGGCGACCTCATCATCCTCGTCGAGGAGCAGGAGCACGAGCTCTTCGAGCGCCAGGATGCCAACCTCTACTACAACGCCTTTATCACCTATGCCGATGCCGCAATGGGTGCCACCATTGAAATACCCACCCTGAACGGAAAGGTAAAAATCAAGGTTGATGCCGGCACCCCTTCGGGCCGTGTGGTGCGTCTCCGCGGAAAAGGTCTTCCTATCATGAATGGCTACGGGCGCGGCGACCTGCTGGTGAGTCTCAATGTATGGGTACCCAAGGAGCTCACGCGCGAGGAGAAGAAGCTGCTCGAAGAGCTGCAGAAACACGATAATTTCCAGCCCCACCCCACCAAGCAGGAGCGCGGGTTCTTCGATAGGATGAAGGAGATGTTCAACGGATGACAGAAGCCTTCCTGCAATACGTCTGGCAGCACCAGCTGATCACATCGCCGCTGCGCACCACCGACGGACGCTCCGTCAAGGTTCTGCGTGTCGGCGACCCCAACCACGACGCAGGTCCCGACTTCTTCAATTCGCGGCTCATTATTGATGATATGGAATGGGCGGGCAACGTTGAGTTGCATCTTTCGTCTTCCGACTGGTACGCCCACCGTCACTCCTCCGACCCCCATTACAACAACGTCATCCTTCACGTGGTCTACACCCACGACCGCGACATTACCCTTGCCAATGGCGTCACGCCACCCACTGTCGAGTTGAGGCATTTCATGCACGAAGCGCTTGTACGCAACTACGATGCCCTCAACGCCCCTCTACCCGATGACGGCATACCGTGTGCGCGGCGACTTGGTGAGGTGCCACCCATTGTAATAAAATCCTTTCTCGACCGTATGACGGTGGAGCGCATTGAGGCCAAGTCGGTGGTGGTGCGTCGTCTGCTAGACGAGAGCCACGGCAACTGGGAGCAGACCTGCTACTGGCTTTTTGCGCACTACTTCGGCGGTACCGTCAACGCGCTGCCCTTTGAGCTCCTTGCCAAAGCTACCGACCAGCGCCTACTGGCACGCTGGAAAGACCAGCCACAGCGTCTTGAGGCAATCCTCTATGGACAGGCCGGTATGCTCGACAGCTATTTCGACGACGATTATCCACGCATGCTGCAGGCCGACTACGAAGCCCTGCGGCAAGGTGCCGCCCTCACCCCTATTGACAACACCATCTGGCGCTACCATTGCCTGCGTCCGTCGGGATTTCCTACCATACGCATCAGCCAATTTGCCACCTTGGTATCCCGGTCGTCGAACCTCTTTGCCACACTGTTAGACATCACCGATGCCAAAGCGTTGCTGGCCCTCTTCGCCTGTACCGCATCGCCCTATTGGGACAGCCACTACCGTTTCGATCATACCACCGAGCTATCCACTCCCAAACGCATAGGACGCTCACTTGCCGTATCGCTGATCATCAACGCTTGGGTGCCATTGCTCTTCGTATATGGTGCCTTGCATGGTCAACAGCAGTATAAGGACCAGGCCCTCAGCCTCCTCCAGCAGCTGCCTGCAGAAGACAATGCCGTGGTGCGCGAATGGGTTGCCACAGGCATCATCCCTGAAAACGCAGCACAATCGCAGGCCCTGCTACACCTTAAGCACACATTCTGTTCATCGCGCCGATGCCTGGAATGCCGCATCGGCTACAATATACTCAAACAATCATCTTCCAGCACATGAAAGCATCTTCCATAGCTTCTATCATCAACTCCACGGAGTGTCGTCTGCGTCATCCCGACGACAACATCAGCTTGCTACTCACAGACAGTCGCAAGCTCAGCGACGCTGCCGTATCGCTCTTTTTTGCCATACCCACCTCCCGCAATAGCGGCTGTCGCTACATAGAGCAACTCTATGGCGCCGGTGTGCGCAACTTCGTCGTCCCCGCCGACTACACCGACGACCTCGTTGACGCCAATTTCTGGGTTGTGAACAACGTCGTCGACGCCTTGCAGCAGATTGCGGCAGACCACCGTAGTCGGTTCACCATCCCCGTAGTAGGCATCACCGGCAGTAATGGTAAAACCATCGTAAAGGATTGGCTCACGCAGCTCCTGGCTCCCGACCGTCGCGTAGCTGCGAGTCCCAAAAGTTATAACTCACAAATCGGTGTGCCCCTCTCGGTGTGGAGCCTCCGCGACGACGATGAGCTGGCGCTCTTTGAAGCCGGTATTTCCGAACCTGGTGAGATGACACGCCTGCAGCGTATCATACAACCTACCATAGGCATCTTCACCAATATAGGCACTTCCCACGACGAGAATTTCCTCACCCGCGGGCAGAAGATAGCCGAGAAGCTGCAACTCTTCACCCATTGTGAACTGCTCATTTTCTCTTCCGACCACAAAGAGATTCTCAACGCCATATCTCTCATCGACTACTTCCACTCCATCCATTGTTTCACCTGGGGTAGTACTCCCGACGCCGACCTACAGCTCCTATCTACCGAGGTAGGCGACAATAGTAGCCTCCTCACCCTACGCCATGACGGTACCACTTTCTCCGTCTCCATACCGTTTGTTGACCGGGCTTCGCACGAGAACGTCATGCATTGCATCGCCCTCATGCTACACCTTGGATACGCCCCTGCCATCATTGCCGAGCGGTGTGCCCACCTCACTCCCGTAGAGATGCGTCTCGAGATGGATGAGGCCGTGGGCGGATGCCTTCTGGTCAACGACAGCTATAGCCTGGATATGGGGTCGCTATCCATCGCTCTCGAATTTGTGCAACACAACCGCCAACATAAACGCAAGACGCTCATCCTCTCCGACTTCATGCAGACCGGTGTTCCTGACCATGAACTCTACAGTCAGGTGGCGCAACTGGTGGTACAACGCGGTATCACACACATCATAGGCATCGGCGAAGCGCTGAGCCACAACCGCGACTGCTTTGTTGATATTGACGCCGATTTCTACGCCTCTACAGACGATTTTCTTGCGCATTACGACATGGGATCGTTCCAGAACGAGACCATCCTTCTCAAAGGTGCCCGCCGCTTTTCGTTTGAGCATATTGCCGCCCTGCTACAGCGCAAATCGCACGAAACAGTCATGGAGGTGAACCTTGATGCCATGGTTCACAACCTCAACTTCTACCGTTCCCGCATAGCCCCTACCACCAAGCTTATGGCGATGGTTAAAGCAGCCTCCTATGGTGCCGGTAAGGTTGAGGTGGCCAATGCGCTACAGTTCAACCATGTCGACTACCTCACCGTTGCTTATGCCGATGAAGGCGTGGAGCTGCGTCGCAATGGTATCACCTTGCCCATCATGGTGATGAACCCCGAGGAAGCGTCATTCGACGATATCATACGCTTCCACCTGGAGCCCGACATATACAGTTTCCGTATCCTCGACCTTTTCGCACAGCGTGTGGCGCTCCACAACGTTAGCATGTCTATACACATTGAATTCGACACCGGCATGCACCGTTTAGGCTTTCGCGAGGACGATATCGAACCTCTCGCCGAGCGTCTTAACGCCCTTGGTGATAGGCTCACTGTGGTGAGCATCTTCTCGCATCTGGCCTGTGCAGACGATCCCTCTATGGATAGCTTCACTCAGGGTCAGATTGACTTTTTCCGCCATTGGAGCGATCGTCTTGACCATGCCCTTGTGCACCGTCCCGCCACAGGACATATACTGCACCACATTCTTAACTCGTCCGGCATAGCACGTTTTGCTGAAGCACAGATGGACATGGTGCGTCTTGGCATCGGTCTCTACGGCATAGCTCCCGAGCCCGACATACAGAGCCACCTGCAGCAGGTCAGCCGCCTCGTGACACGCATCTCGCAACTCAAGGACATCCCCGTTGGCGAGAGTGTGGGCTACAATAGACGATGGATAGCCCAACGTCCTTCGCGCATCGCCATCATTCCTATCGGCTATGCCGATGGCCTCAACCGACATCTGGGCTATGAACAGGGCCACGTTGCCATAGCAGGTCAAGAAGCACCCATCATAGGAAGCATCTGCATGGACATGTGCTTTGCCGACGTCACCGACATTGATTGTCACGAAGGCGACGCAGTGGTGATATTTGGTGACGGTGACTTGTTGCAGCGCAATGCTGCGGCGGCAGGCACCATAGCCTATGAAATGCTGACATCCGTATCGCCACGTGTCAAACGCATCTACTATCAACAATAACCACTCATCCGCATGAAGAACTCCTTCGACGAACTAGGAAAACTCCTCTCCAGCGACCCCCACCTCCGCGCCAACATCGTCCCTGTCATTGACCAGGCCGACGAAGATGCGCTGCTCAGCGACGATAATATAGAGCCCGAGATGCCTGTGCTCCCCGTGCTTGACCAGGTACTTTTTCCCGGTGTCTTCATTCCCATCGCCGCCAGCCGTCCCAAGGCCCGCCAACTATTCGCCGACGTCAGTGGTAAACAAGGTCATATCGTCGTCTTCACCCAGAAGACGCAATCCGAAGACCCTGACGAACACGACCTATACCCCGTGGGGGTAGTAGCACGCGTGCTCAAGGTGTTCAACTTTCGTCCCGACACAACGATTGCTGTGCTTCAAGGTATCGTGCGCTGCCATACACTCAACGTCACACGCAATACACCCTATATGTGGGGTCATGTTCAACTCGCTCCCGAGAATACTGACGACACAAAGCTCTTTGTCCGCAAGGTCAAGTTGCTGCGGCGCCAGTTCGGCGAGGTGATGCACTCCCGTTTTCAGGACGAGGAGTTGGCATCCATGATTACAGGTATCGGCAGTGACAAGATATTCATCAACTTCGCCGCCACGCACCTTGAAATAGAAGCTGAGCAGAAATACCAGTTGCTTGCTTGCGACAATTACCGCGAGCGCGTCGACAAGATGCTCGAACAGCTGGCCACCCTCAAAGGTCTCGACGACCTACGCCGCGAGATTGATCACAAGACCAAGGAGGAAATGGAGCGCCAGCAACGCGAATACTTCCTGCGTCACCAGATGAACGTCATCCAGGAAGAACTCGGCGCCGCTGGCAGTCACAATCCCTGGGGCGATACCGAGGTTGACGAGCTCCGACGCCGCGCTGCCGGAAAAGACTGGCCCAAGGAGGTAGGCGAAAGTTTTGAGAAAGAGCTTACCAAGCTCACCCACTCGCAGCCCATGTCGTCCGACTACACCGTGCAGCTCACCTACCTTGAGACACTCCTCGACTTGCCTTGGAATCATAACGCCGATTCCTTCTTCGACTTACGCGAAGCACGCAACCAGATGGACCGTGACCACTTTGGCATCGAGAAAGTCAAACAGCGCGTCATTGAGTATCTCGCCGTTCTCAAACGTCAGACCCAGCGCCACCAACCCTCCAAAGCCCAGGTGCTCTGCCTTGTAGGTCCCCCGGGCACAGGGAAAACGTCCGTCTGCCGTTCCATAGCCACAGCACTCCACCGTCCTTATCGTCGTGTTGCCCTCGGCGGTCTGCACGACGAGGCCGAGTTGCGTGGCCATCGTCGCACCTATGTAGGTGCTATGCCTGGCCGCATCATCCAGGAGATTATCAAAGCGGGTGTTTCCAACCCTGTTTTCGTGCTCGACGAGATCGACAAAGTGCAAACCGCCGGCGTCCATGGCGACCCCTCGTCAGCACTGCTTGAGGTGCTTGATCCGGAACAGAACTGTCACTTCCATGACAACTTCGTCGGCATTGATTACGACCTTTCCAAGGTACTCTTCATTGCCACCGCCAACTCCCTTTCATCCGTCCAACCCGCCCTCATTGACCGAATGGAAATCATCGATTTTTCTGGCTATGTCTTCGAGGAGAAGCAGGAGATAGCCCAGCGTCACCTCCTGCCACGGTTACTGCGCGACAATGTCGTCGACGGTCGCACGCTCCGTTTCTCTCCCGAGGTGATCGGGCAGGTCATCAATGATTACACACGCGAGGGTGGTGTGCGGCAGCTTGAGAAGCAACTGGCCAAACTGGTAAGGCACCGCATCGTCACGCAAGAGATGGGAGAGCATAGTCCCCTGCATGTCAGCAGCGAGGAAGTGCGACAGGTGCTGGGCTTGCCCATCCACAACAGTGAACGTGCCAGCCGCTCACCTCGCGAAGGGGTAGTGACGGGATTGGCCTGGACACCAGTTGGAGGTGAGATACTCTTTATCGAAGCATCGCTGAGTCGCGGGAAAGGCACCCTCACCATGACGGGCAACCTGGGCGACGTGATGAAAGAGTCCGCCACCCTAGCCTTCGAATACATCAAAGCCAATGCCGCCGCCCTCGGCATCGACACGGCACACATCGAGAAGAGTAACGTTCACATCCACGTGCCTGAAGGCGCCACTCCCAAAGACGGTCCGTCGGCCGGCATCACCATGTTCACAGCTATGGTGTCGGCATTTACCCACCGCAAGGTTATGCCGCATGTCGCCATGACCGGTGAGATCACCCTGCGCGGCGATGTAACGCCCGTTGGAGGCATCAAAGAGAAGATCTTAGCTGCCAAACGTGCCGGCATCACCGATATTATCCTCTGCCACGACAACCGTCGTGACATTGAAGAGATAGAGGCCGAATACATCCGCGGTCTCCAGTTCCACTATATCGGCCAGCTAGTCGAAGCGCTCCCGTTAGCTCTTCAAAAGACCTCTTCCCGTTCTGTCAAAACCGCCAAAGCACCTAAAGCATCCAGACGATCATGAAACGTCCCGTTCTCCTGCTATTCGTTGCCTGCTGCCTTATATCCACGACGATGGTAGCACAGCAGTCGGCCTTCGTGGCCCATCGGCAGAACATGGCCGTGCTGCCCGGTGAGGTGAGCAACCTTGCCATTGTTGACTCCACGCTCTACTGTTTTGCCGCCGACGTTCTCCTGCAGGCACAACGTACCGACGACCTCATTGTTGGATTCTGGGCCGACACTACCTACTCCCTCCTTGCCGATGGAATCGAGTACATCGTGCGACATCCCTCTTCCGGTGACATCTACTTCACCGCACGCGACAAAAAGGGGCGCTCGTTCCTCTTCCGTTGTGACAGTACGCTCCGCAAAGTGCACCGCGTCAAAATGGGCGGTCGATTCTTCTGGAACAAGGGCATGACTGTCGAGCACCCCACCTTCTCCCCTGACGGCTCATTGCTCATTTTTTCCTCCCTTGACGGTGCCACCAGCCTTGGCGGCTACGACCTCTGGTATGCCACCTATGATGGTCACCACTGGAGTCGTCCACATAATCTCTCGGGCCATATCAATACCGAAGGCGACGAAGTAACACCTTACATCTACCGCGACTACCTGCTCTTTGCCTCCAATGCAAGACCCGAATCCACAGGTTTTTTCTCCATTTATGCTACTAATTTGGTCGACTCAGGAAGCGCCAACGGCAACTATCAGAGAATCGGCGATGCGGCTGTTCAGCGACTCCCCTCTCCTTTCAACTGTGACGACGACAACGACTACGACATGGTCGTTGACTCCCGTACTGGTTCTGGCTACTGGATTTCGCACCGCAACCCCGACGAAGGGGACTCGCAGATATTCTCCTTCAGCGGTGGCTTGGACGGCGTGCTCCTATGGGGCCGCGTGGTAGATCCCTACGACCATCCTCTCGCCGATGTGCAAGTGGTGGCGCGGCAAGCCGGCCGCGTCATCTGCAGCACCACCTCCGACGATGAAGGCTTCTACAATCTCTACCTCCAGGCGAACCAATATTACGAACTGGCCTACCAACTCGAACAATATTTTGTGGCCTATGAGGCCATTAACACCACCAAGCCCAGGGACGAATACCTCATCGCCGAAGAGCAACGCAATGTGCGCCTTGACCATCTGCCGCTTGGCAAACGTATCTATTTCGATGATCTGTTCGGTCCCGATGCCGACGTCACCCTCTCGGCCTACGGCAAACAGCAACTACAGTCCCTTGTGCAATTTCTCTCCGACAACCCCAACTTCACCCTCTCTCTCTACCTCTCCAACGACCTCACCAACAATCCACGCTTCAATGCCCTTCTCACCGACCAGCGACTCCTCTCCCTCCGCAACTACCTTTCCCGGCAACTTCCACCCACCGTCATCATACGTATCCACAACTCCTGCAAGGGAGAATCGACATGCACCGGTGCCTCGGGTCTATCGCGCCTTGCAGTGATCATTGACAAGGAGTAAAAGACCATCATAACACTTCCTGGTCATACATTCTTTCCGACATTTCTCTTCCTTGTAATCAAAATATTTCCGCTGCAACATTTTGATTACAAGGAATTAGTAGACGCGATCACGAAAAAATTGAAAAAAAATTTGGTCAGTATTGCAAATGTTAGTACCTTTGCACCCGATTTCGAGAGCGAAAATCGCTTGAAACAAGCTGCGTTGTCAGCATAAATTGTTCGGGGTGTGGCGCAGTTGGCTAGCGCACTTGCATGGGGTGCAAGGGGTCGAAAGTTCGAGTCTTTTCACCCCGACAAT
>CACZRR010000072.1 GCA_902783595.1 uncultured Bacteroidota bacterium | reverse complement strand
CAACGCCGGTTCCATCATGGAGCGCGACGACCAGCAGGGTCTCGCCCACTTCTGCGAGCACATGGCCTTCAACGGCATCAAGGGTTATCCCGGCAACGCCATGATCGACAAGCTGCAGAAACACGGCGTCGAATTCGGCCGTGACATCAACGCCTACACCTCCTTCGACCAGACAGTTTACTATGTCAACATGCCTGCCGACGACGAAGAGATGGTGAAGATGGGTATCGAGATTCTCGACGGCTGGGCCGGCAACATCCTCTTCGACGAGAAAGAGATTGAGGAAGAGCGCGGCGTCATCCACGAAGAGTGGCGCGGTGGCGTAGGCCATGGCGACCGTCTCCGCAAGAAGACCTGGCCCATCATGCTCAAAGGCTCCCTCTATGCCGACCGTCTCCCCATCGGTAAAGAAGAGGTCATCATGAACTTCAAACGTCAGAGCATCGTCGACTTCTTCAACGACTGGTACCGTCCCGACCTGCAGGCCATCGTCATTGTGGGTGACATGGACAACTACGAATACAACGGTCTCAAGGGCGACAAAGCCATGGAGCAGAAAGTCAAGGAGGTGTTCAGCGGCCAGAACCACCGCTACCTCGGCGCCGGCGATCCCAAGCCCCGTCTGAGCTACGAGATCCCCAACAACGTCGAGCCCCTCATCTGCATCGCACAGGACAAGGAAGCCACCAGCACCAGCCTCGCCCTCTACTGGAAACACCAGAAACAGCCCAACGGCACCATCGGCGCCTACCGCACCATGCTCGTGCGCAACCTCATCGGCATGATGATCAACGAGCGCTTCAACGAGATCTGCCAGAAGCCCACCGCTCCCATGATGTATGCCGGCGGCGGCTACAGCGGCTTCCTCGGCCGTGAGATCGACGTCTTCGCCCTCAGCGCTGCTCCCAAGGATGGCCGCATCGAAGAGGCCACCAGCGAGCTCCTCCGCATCATGAAGCAGATCGACGACCATGGCTTCCTCCAGGCCGAACTCGAGCGCCAGAAAGAAGACCTCCTCGACACTTACACCAAGATGGCCAAAGAGGCCGACAAGACCCAGACCAACAGCCTCGCCGACGAATACACCGACCACTACCTTGAGAACAGCCCCTGCCCCGGCATCCGCCAGGAGTGGCGCTACGCCAAGGAGTTCATCCCCGAGATCACCCTTGAGGAGTGCAACACCATGGTCAAAGGTTGGATCACCGACGAGAACCTCATCTACTACCTCACAGCCCCTGAGAAGGAAGGTGTCACCGTGCCCACCGACAAAGCGGTCATCAAACTCATCAACGACGGCAAGAAAGTGACTACCGAGCCCTGGGTAGACAACTTCAACGACGAGCCCCTCTTCGCCGAGCAGCTCGACGAGGTGACGCCCATCCAGACCGCCAGCAACACCACCCTCGGATACACCGAGTACACCTGCCCCAACGGCGTGCGTTTCGTGGTCAAGAAGACCGAACTCAAAGCCGACGAGATCCAGATCGGTTCCTTCGCCCTCGGCGGCACCTCGATCTATAGTGACGACGACTGCTACCAGGCCGAAAACGCCGACAGCTTCGTCGACGCCGGCGGCATCGCCGACTTCAGCGCCACACAGCTCAGCAAGAAACTCAAAGGCATGAGCCTCAGCATCAGCCCCTACATCGGTGGCACCACCCAGGGCTTCAGCGGCAACTGCTCGCCCAAAGACCTCGAGACCACCCTCCAGCTCATCAACCTCTACTACACCGCCCCGCGCAAAGACCCCGAGGCCTATGAGCGCAACATCGAGAACACCATCCAGCAGATCAAGCACGTCCGCGAGAACCCGCAGGTGGCCTTCATCGAGACCTACTACAAGACCGCCTACCCCAACGACCGTCGCCAGGTGGTCATCCCCAGCGAGGAGAAGATCCGCAGCCTCAACCTCGACCGCATGTTCGAGATCTACAAGGAGCGCTTCGCCTTTGCCAACAACCAGATCTTCTTCTTCGTGGGTAACGTCAGCGACAGCAACATCGCCCTCATCGCCAAGTACCTCAACCACCTGCCCACCCTGCCCGCCGTCACCAGCAACTACGCCCTCGACCGCAGCCCGAAATTTGCCGAAGGCATCCAGCATGCCGAAGCTGTGAAGGGTATCGAGCGCCAGGGCATGCTCATCGTCACCGGCCAGATGGATGTCCCCAACGACGAGCTCGACCCGCAGACCCGCATGGCCATCCAGCAGTTCGGCGAAGCCTTGAGCATCACCACCCTCGAGATCATCCGCGAGAAGAACGGCGACGCCTACAGCCCCAGCGCCTCCGTCAGCTGCAACACTTCCTTCGTGGGCGACGGTAGCGTCAACTGGCAGTTCTACATCGGCTGCGACCCCGAGAAGGCCAAGAAGATCGAGAAAGACTGCATCGCCATCCTCAAGCAGTACATGAAGAAAGGCTGCGACGAGAAGACCCTCAGCAAGGTTCAGGAGCAGATGATCGTCCAGCACAACAAGAGCATCCAGAACAACGGCTACTGGATGGGCGTCATCGAGAGCAGCTACATGTACAACGAGAGCCGTGACTACCAGGTCACCGACTACGAGCGTATGGTCAAAGCCGTCACTCCCGCCGACATCAAGGCCCTCGCCAACAAGTTCATCAACCTCAAGAACTACATCGTCGTCACCCTCCGTCCCGAGGATGGCGCCGTCGGAACCGCCGACTGATCAAAGTCGAATACAAGAAATGCAGGGGCCCGCAATGTTGCGGGCCCCTGCTATTTTATTTGACCATATTAGAAATAATACGTAACTTTGCACCGTGAAACCAAAACGATAATTATGGTATAAAACAAAGAGGAAAGTAGCAAGATAAAGACATATGGATACCATACAAAGTAAAAGTGTTGTAAACACAAAGGACAATAACCTATTTCAAGATGCTTGTTCCATCATAGAGCAGGCACAAGAGACTGCCTATCATGCCATCAATGAAACGCTTATTAAACGCAACTGGTTATTGGGTATGCGTATCAATATTGAAGTGCTACATGCCCAGAGAGCTGAGTATGGAGAGCAAATAATCAGCACCCTGTCAAAATCTCTAAAGCAGAAGTATGGCGAAGGGTTTACCAAAACAAACATTTATAATTACATTGGTTTTTATAAAGCATGGCCCGACTTTTTCCACGCAGTGAGTGGAGAATCTGGCGAAATACTTGAAGAAAACATTTTACACGCACTGAGTGGAAAAACTGAAAATATTGTGAACATACTTTGTTCTCAGGCTCCCATACGCCTTTCTTGGACTCATTATCGTATTATTTTGCAAGAAAACAAACAGGAGGCTCGCGACTGGTATGTGCAGGAGGCCGCACGTGAGATGTGGGGTACACGTACTCTTCAGCGTAATGTGAGCAGCCAGTATTACCATCGTCTATTGAAGTCGCAAAACAAGGATGCTGTCCGTGGGGAAATGAAGCAGTTGACAAATCCGCTACAGGATAAGTTGGAGTATCTGAAGAATCCTGTAGTAGCCGAATTTCTGGGTTTTAAGAATAAAACTGACTATACAGAGAGCGATTTGGAGCAGAGTATCCTTGAACACCTAATACCTTTCCTTATGGAGATGGGTAAAGGCTTTACTTTGGCAGATCGGCAGAAACGCATTCATACGGAAAAGGAGGACTATTATATAGATCTCGTGTTCTACAACTACAACCTACGCTGCTTTATTTTGGTTGACCTGAAGACGACCAAACTGCGTCATCAAGATGTGGGACAAATGGATATGTATGTCAGAATGTATGATGAGATAATGATCCCGAAAGGGCACAATCCCACTATCGGGTTGCTGCTCTGTGCCGACACCGACGAGGATGTCGCTCACTATTCTGTTCTTAATGGAAGTGACCAGCTATTTGCTGCCAAATATCTGACTTATATGCCTACTAAAGAGGAGTTACGGCGTGAAATAGAACAGCAGAAAGAATTCTATCTGCTTCAAAATAAAAAAGCCGAATAAAAAAAAATTGTATCTTCACACCGAGAAACAAAACGATAAGTATGTTCGCAGTTTCGTAGGTGCGGATGAATTTCTTAACGGAGATTTCGGTGTATTAGAAAGCTCGGTTCACATGACGTGGATGCGTATCACATGTGGTCGAATTAAAAGCGATTACCGCTATTCCAACGAAATAGTTTACAACAACTTCCCATGGCCGACACCTACAGATACACAAAAGAAAAAGATAGAGCAGACGGCACAAGCTATTATTGATGCACGGAAGCACTACCCCAACAGCAGCCTCGCCGACATGTATGGTGAACAGATGTATCTTTACACGGACCTGGTAGCAGCACACCACCAAAACGACCTTGCTGTGATGAAAGCCTATAGGTTCTCTACCAAAATGACAGAAAAAGATATTGTCAAAGAATTGTTTGGTAGGTACATGGAGTTAACCCAAAGATAATTACTCTTGATTAAATACTATACCATGCGAAACCCAGAGACCACAAAACACGACTACGGGCACGGAATGCTCATTGCGGGCAGCTACGGCAAGATGGGGTGCGCCATCCTGGCGGCACGGGCGGCATTGAGGAGCGGCTGCGGGCTGGTGAGCGTGCACCTGCCGGGGCGCTGCGTCGACCCTATGCAGGCCGCCTTCCCCGAGGCGATGGTGAGCATAGACCCCTCACCCACCCTCTTCACAAGCGTACCGGAGAACCTCGGCCACTACACAGCGCTCGCCGTGGGTCCCGGCATCGGTACTGACGAGACGACCGCTGCGGCTCTGCATACGTTGCTCTCCACACGGCCACAGATGGTGCCTCTCGTGCTCGACGCCGACGCCCTCAACATCCTCGCTCAGCATCCCGACTGGTTGCCACAGGCCACAGACGCCATCGTGACGCCCCACGAGCGCGAATACCAGCGCCTCTTCGGCGACGCCGACCCCGCCGAGATGGCCAAGCAGCACCATATCACCATCGTCAAGAAAGCCCACCACACCCGCGTCTGCGCCCCCGACGGACGCCTCTACGAGAACCACACCGGCAACGCCGCCATGGCTACCGCCGGCAGCGGCGATGTGCTCACCGGCATGCTGCTGGGCATGCTCGCCGCCAATATCGGTCACGCCGACACCTTCACCATTGCCTGTGGCGCCGTGCAGCTGCATGGCCAAATTGGCGATATGCTGGTCTCTCAACAGTCGCAATCGAGCCTCCTGGCATCCGACTTGGTGGAAGGGCTGAAAAATGTATCGACCGATATTTCAGCATGTTGAGGTGGCGAGAAAAAATATTTATAAAAAATATTTTGTCGGTTCGCGAAATGTTCGTACTTTTGCACCCGATTTCACGAGAGAAATCCTGAATTCTAAACACCGAATTCCAGTTATCTTCCTCAATAGCTCAGTTGGTTAGAGCACCTGACTGTTAATCAGGGGGTCGCAGGTTCAAGTCCTGCTTGGGGAGCAACGAGAGAAGCGCTGACTTGTCAGCGCTTCTCTCGTTTTCCCACTTTCTTTACAAGCAGATTCTAGTGGAGTCAAGACATAAGAATCATAACTTAAAAATTCAGAAGGTCTGTTCCAATACCAATAATGATGCCAAAAGTCGGATCCCCCCCCTCAAAGCTCATCATTACTGGTATACCCGCATAAAATGTAAAATGATTAAGTTTAAAACCTAAAGAGGGGCTAAGTTGGACACCCCACGCATCATTGTCTATAGTCTCCGTTGAGCCTAACCAGCTATTATAAATCCTCACAGAGGTGGATGCATATGTAACATATAATGGAGAAAAGAAAAACCATGACTCTGTTAGCGGGTGGCAATATGATGGTCCCAAAAGAAACCTTAAACTACTATACTCGTCCCCAAAATGAACATCAGAAGCAAATGATAAACCAAAACCATTTTTCAAAGATAGCAACCAATCCAATCCATAGTTTGCTCCTTGCATTAGCTCAGTTTCAAAAGATCCAATCAGATGAATTCCAAAATAATTATAGTTTTGAGGATTTAGATTCTCTTGCTTTGATTTACTCCAGACCTTCTTGGCTGTATTTAGTCTCTCCTTTATTATCTTAGAAGAGTCTGTATTTAAGTCCGTCTCATCCGCAGGTTTTTGAATAACCGAAGTTGTCACCGGTTCGCTAACGGTAGCTGGTTTATTAATGGCAGTAGGTTCGCTAATGATTGGTGCGTCACTCTTCCCCTGAGACAGGTCGTCGTTAGGTGCAACTACATTTTGTTGGTTTGATTTTGTAGTTTGTTGTGCTGCGGAAGGAGTAGTCTCAGGTAGCGGTTTTGCAATATTACTGAAATCCTCACGGGTCCCATTCTGATAGTTGATAGCCATAATCAACGATATGGGTATCGAATACAGGGGTCCTTTCTGGTTATTCCACTTAATATACTCTACTTCCGAGGTTCCAACTTTTTTTACCTTGCACAGGATTGTAGTGCCGTCGTGTTTCACTATGACATCCTGAGCCATCGGCTCTAAGTTGCATAAAAACACAAAAACGGCAAGAACAAATAGAAATCTATATTTCATAATATTTTATTTTGTGAATAATATTTTCTATATATCTATGTTTTTAGCCACTCCTATAAATTCACAAAGAAATATTTTCTTCGCATCGCACAACAACTCACGCCGATTTAAATTGCAAAAATATACATTATTTCTAATATAGCAAAATAATTATAGCGGAAATCGGATTCCCGTCCGGAGCAACAATTTATTTTAACCTATTGTTATTTTATATATATATTATAGAGAGCATTCATTTATATGCATACCCAGAAGGAGACGGTGCGGAGCCATTCAAATGGCTGACAGGAAGCCGTTTTGTTCGATTGTTGTTCGATTGTTGTTCGATTGTTGTTCGATTGTTGTTCGATTAGTAATCGAACAACAATCGAACAACAAAGATACATCAATGGTATAACAGAGCCATCATTTATCAATCAAAATAGAAAGGAGACCATAATCTATGAAAAAGACAAAAAAACTGACGGGGTTGATGCTGAACGGTAGTCTGCGTGCCGCGGGCGTCACGTTCTACACAAAACAAGGGCGCATGGTGGTGCGCCCGAGCCGCTCGATGGAGCAGCGTAGCTGCACACGCAGCCAGTTTGTGCAGCGTCAGCGTATGCGCCACTCGACGGCGCTGTGGCACATGCTGTCCAAACCGTTGTTCACGGAAATGTCGACGGCATACCTCGGTTTTCTGGCGTTGGCAAACCGGCTGCCAGCGGTGTTTATTCCCAAAAGGGACGGCAGCGCCTCGCTGCTGATGCCGGGCATCCCCGTGAGCGAGGGGACACTACCCCCCATAAGGTTGCGGATAGGCGAAGCGGGCGGTGTTCCTGCCCTGCTCACCGATCTCGCGTCAAGCAATATAGGTGCGCAGGAGCGCCTGTTCCTCTACACGGCCGAGCAGAATATGGAAGGAGGAGTTCCGCGCTGCCGTTTCATGAAGGTGAAAGAGGTGAAGGTGGCAGATATGGTGGATGTGGCAGGGTGCCTGGCGTTGACGGGTGGCGAGTATGCCGACCCGATGCGCGGATGGGCGCTGGTGCGTGTGGAGACCAGCCGAAATGGGGATGTGTTGCGCTGTTCGACACAGAGTATCGTGACACGATGCACCTTCTGGCAGCAGTACACCACCGACGACGCATTGCTGGAGGCGGCTCGATCCTACGGCGGATTGACAGACGAGGATTGAGGGACGTCGTAGAGGGCTACAACGCTATCTGGCAACGGTCAGGAGGTGTAAGATTGCCAGCGGTCGAGGCAGAGCTGCAGGTCGGGAGGCAGGGGGCTCTCGAAATGGAGATGACGGTGCGTGGCGGGGTGCTCGAAGCCGAGGATGCGGGCGTGGAGGGCCTGACGCGGACAGGCGGCGAAGCAGTTCTCCACAAAATGGCGATAGGTGGAGAAGGTGGTGCCTTTGAGGATGGCGTCGCCCCCGTAGGCGGCATCGTTGAAGAGGGGATGGCCGATGTGGCGCATGTGGGCGCGGATCTGGTGCGTGCGGCCGGTCTCGAGGACACATTCGATCAGCGTGGTGTAGCGATAGCGCTGGAGGACGTGCCAGTGGGTGACAGCATGCTTGCCGCGCTGCTGGTCGTCGGGGATGCCATCCTCATGGGGATATACGCACATGATGCGGCGGTCCTGGGGGGAGCGGCCGAGGTTGCCGACGATGGTGCCGCTGTCGTCGTCGAAGTCGCCCCAGACGAGGGCGTTGTAGCGGCGCTCGATGGTGTGCTCGAAGAACTGCTTGGCGAGGAAGGCCTGAGCCTCCTCGTTCTTGGCGACGAGGAGGAGCCCGGAGGTGTCTTTGTCGATGCGGTGGACGAGATAGGGGGCGGCCTGCTGGCCACGTGAGAGGGTGCCCTGGAGATGGTGGAGAAGTCCGTTGACGAGGGTACCCGACCAGTTGCCCACGCCGGGGTGCACGACGAGACCCGCCTGCTTGTCGACGACGATGACGTCGTCGTCCTCATAGACGATGTTGAGGGGTATGGGCTCGGGCAGGAGCTCCAGTTCGTGTGGCGGCTCGGGGAGGAGGACGCTGATGACGTCGAGGGGCTTGACACGGTAGTTGGCCTTGACGACACGGTCGTTCACCTTGACGCATTCGGCCTTGGTGGCGGCTTGTATTTTGTTGCGCGAGATGCCCGGGAGATGCATCTGCAGATATTTGTCTATGCGCAGGAGCTCCTGGCCGCGGTCGACGGTGAGGCGGTGGTGCTCGTAGAGTTCAGAGGTTTGAAGGTCGAGGTCGTCCATAGGGTGAGAGGGATATGATGCTCTTAGTGGGCGATAAGGACTTTTTGAGGTGCTGCTATGGAGCCCATGACGCGGGCGATATAGATTCCCGCGGGGAGCGCTGCCACATCGATCTGAGCACCTCGGGAGCTGGCGACAGGACGCCCATGGATGTTGTAGAGCACCAGCAGGGCGTCGTGCGGCAGGCCGTCGACAAAGAGCATGCTGTTGGCGGGATTGGGCCACAGACGGAGGGTGGTGACGGGGGTGGCGGGCTCGTCGATGGCCACCAGTGCCTCGCTGCCGAAATAGGGGCGCAGGAGGAGGGAGCCGGCATGGATGCTCTGCTGCCAGTGGTCGTCGGTGAGGTAGAAGATGCGGTCGGAGGAGTTGTAGGAGCGGTCGAAACCGAGGTTGATAAAGGTGTTGCCCTCCTGCTCGAAGCCCACGAAGACACGCTCCTCGACGATGGCCGGTGCGTCGAGCCGGCAGCGCTGCCAGCGTCCGAGGTGGTCGGCGGAGGGGTGGCGCGCCGCGGCGTCGCGGTAGAGCAGCTCGCCGGGAAGCCCGGCATCGTCAGCGGCCCATAGGCAGATACGGAAAGCTACGCCGAGGTTCTCGCCGTCGGTGGTGCGGTTGAAGAGGAGGTCGACGGCGGTGAGGGTGTCGAGCTGGTGCAGGTCGAAGCGGTAGGCGAGGAAGAGCTGGCTGGCGGTGGAGGTGAGGCCGTAGCCGTCGTCGGGGGTGCCGTCGTCATAGGCGTAGTAGTTGTCGAAATGTTGAAGGAACCGCACCGTATCGTTGTCGCCGAAGGCGTCGCCAGAGGCGCCCTCACGAACGACATGGGTGACGAGGTAGGTGGTGGGCTCCGTCATGAGCGGGAAGCTGCCGTTGACAGGGGGCTGGGCGTGAGCATCGACCTGCTGATATTGCATCGCGGGGAGATAGGCGGGGGCATTCTCGTAGCCTCCGTTGTACTGCCAGAGGGGGACGCCATTGCTATCGGCGACGCTATAGGAGTAGCGCGAAGCGAGGTCGCTGGAGTAGAGATTGGTGATGGTCATCGCCAAGGAGGACGCCATATCGGTGGGACGGTATTGGCGTGCCGGCATGGTGCGGTAGTGTGCCAACATGGAGGGAGCGGGCTGCACGAAGGCCACATCGCGGAAGCGCGGCGGATGGAGGGTGTCGCGGTGGCTGTCGACGAGGACATAGTCGATGTACCAGAAGTCGCTGTTGCCCGCGCGGCCGGGTTTGGTGGTCACCTCGGCGCTACAGAAGTTGCGGAAGCGGAAAGCAAAGGCGCTGTCGAGAAAGGCGCTGTCAGCAATGTGCAGCGCCACATACTGCCACCGTGTGCCTGTCCGCGACACGAGGCTGTCGACGCTGATGCCCGGTGAGGCCCAGACGTTGACCCACACGCTGTCGGTGGGGCGGAAGAAATCGAGCATGAGCGAGTCGCCCTCTTCGGGTGTGTTGCCCACACGTGCCCAAGGCTCTGCGCCACCGCCACCGGGGAGGTAATAGAAACTGAGCACCACGGAGTCGGCGGGGGCGAAGCCGTCGAGACGCAGGGGCAAGGAGCAGAGGGTGTCGGCGGGGAAGGTGGAAAGGGAGGTGCTATAGAGGTCACCCGTGGCGCTGATGGCGTCGAGACACGCTACTCCTACCGTGGGCGGCAGGAGTGCGCCAGCGGCGGACACTGTGGCGCCGCCGTGCTGCCACCGGTCGGCACGCGGCGTGGCACCGTCGCGGGCGAAATCGTCAAAGAAAGGGAGCGTCACGGCCGCGGGGGTGCTCTTGACAGCAGGACGGGGTGTGGGCCTTCCGTACTGCAGAGGAGCCACGAGGTCCTGTCCCCACACGCACGTGGGGAGGAGGATGCAAAGCAGGATTATAAGTCGGGACATGCGCATTACCATTCCATGCTTTCTACCTCTTCTGGCGAAGGACGGCCGTCGTTGGGAATATCGTCGGGGAGGATGATCTTGGTGGAGTCGACCTTGAACGAGGAGATCATCTTCTCCACCTCGTCGGCGTCGGCGTCGATGTACCAGAGCTCGACGGCGGTGCCGTAGGGGTAGCGGCTGACACCGGTATAGTCGGGTTCCTGACGATAGACGACGGCTGTGTTCTTGTCCTTGACGCTGCGGAAATGTTCGCGTCCGACATTAAAGGAGAGCTGGAGGAGGTCGCGGCGTGCCATGTCGCGTGTTTTGCCTATGACGAAAGGCACCACATTGCTGCCCGTGCCGTCGCCGAGGCCCACAAGGAGGTCGACGACGCTGCCACGCGGCAGCTGTTGGCCGGCATATATCGCTTTGCCCTGCGAGGTTTGGTTGATAACATTGTTCTTGTAGGGGTCGTCGACGAACTTGAGCTTGCCGACGCTGAGGCCTACGGCGTTGAGCTCCGATACGGCCTGACGTACGGTGAGTCCCGCAAGCTCGGGGAGCACGGTCTCGTCGGCGCTGTAGGCCGTGATGCTAAGATAGACCTTACGACCCTTCTTAACGTGGGTGCCGCCGCAGGGATCCTGCGTAAGGACGATGCCGCCGGGCTGGCCAGGGCGGAAGACGGAATCCTGGACGACAAAGTCGAGCTCAAGGGTGTTGTCCTGTTCCATGAGGGCGATGTCCTGCCCTATGAAGTCGGGCAACTCATACTCCTCACCCTGTCGCGCATAGATGCGGATGAAGAGGAAGATAAGCAGCAGCAGAGCCAGGGAGATGCCCAGCATGATGAGCAGGTGGAGGAGCCAAGGATAACGTTTGAACATTTCTGGTTTACGGTTTATGGTTTCACTGAGGGAGGAGTTCGCCAAGGAGTGTCGCCGCGGTGCAGTCGGTGACGCGCACCTGGCGATAGGTGCCGGGAACGGCGTCGCCCTTGTCGAATACGAGCACCTTGTTCTGGCTGTTGCGGCCGAAGAGGCGCTCCTTGCTACGGTGGCTGGTGCCTTCGACGAGTACTTCATAGGTACGTCCTATCTCGCTGCGGTTGTTCTCGAGCGCCAGTTCGCCCTGCAGGGCGATAATCTCGTTGAGGCGAGCGGTCTTGATGTCGTCGGGAATGTCGTCGGGGAGGTGGCGCGAGGCGAAGGTTCCTTCGCGCAAAGAATACTTGAACATATAGGCGTAGTCGTAGCGTACGCGGCGGAAGAGGTCGAGGGTAGCGCGGTGGTCGTCGTCGGTCTCGGTGGAGAAGCCTGCGATGACATCGGTGGTGATGGAGCAGTCGGGGAGGTAGCGGCGTATGGCGTCGACGCGGTCGAGATACCAGGAGACAGAGTATTTGCGGTTCATCAGCTGTAGCATCCGGTCGCTGCCGCTCTGTACGGGGAGGTGTATGCAGCGACAGATATTGTCATGCGCCGCCATCACCTGAAGGAGCTTGTCGCTAAGGTCTTTGGGGTGCGACGTAGCGAACCGCACGCGCAGCTGGGGGTGCAGTTCGGCCACCCGTGCCATAAGATCGGGGAAATCGACGGCAGTGGTGCCGTTGGGACCTTGCCAGCGGTAGCTGTTGACGTTCTGTCCCAGCAGCGTCACCTCACGGTATCCGTTCTCGAGGAGCGTGCGTGCCTCGCGGATGATTGTCTCGGGATTGCGGCTACGCTCACGGCCACGGGTGTAGGGCACCACGCAGTAGGCGCAGAAATTCTGGCATCCGCGCATGATGCTGATGTATGCCGAGATGCCGTTGCCGGAGAGCCGCACGGGATCGATGTCGTCGTAGGTCTCTACGGTGCTCAGCTCCACTTCGGCGCCACGCTGACCCTGGCGCACCAGCGCAAGCAGATTGGGAAGGCGGCGGTAGGCGTCGGGGCCGCAGACGAAGCTCACATTCTCCTCTTCCTCCATGAGACGATGCTGCAGGCGTTCTGCCATGCAGCCGAGGATACCTATGCGGAGGGTGTGACGGCGGTTCTGGGCGGCTCGCAGCTCTCGCACGCGGTGGCGCACACGCTGCTCGGCGTTGTCGCGGATGGCACAGGTATTGATGAGGACGAAGTCCGCCTCCTCAACGGTGTCGCAGAGGGCATAGCCTGCCTGCGTCAATATAGCTGCTATCACCTCGCTGTCGGCGAAATTCATCTGACAGCCGTAAGATTCGATATAGATATTCTCTTTCATATTCACTCTGAGACAATAGAACGACGAAATTGTGAAAAAAGTTTGTGGCCGAAGAAAAAAAGCGTATCTTTGCAGCGACAAAATATGAAAAGGATTTTAATAGCCATCATAATCATCTGTTTCTCAACATCGCTATCCGCGCAGCCATTGAGCGATTCGGTATGGCGCCGTGATGTAAAGAGCGTGCTGCTGACGCGCGATGGTGTGGATCTGGAATCTCCAGTACTTACGTTGGGTGGCAGCGACAGATTGTTACTGCAATTCGATGTGCTTGCCGACGAGGTGCAATTGTTGCGCTATAGCGTGGCACACTGTGATGCGCTGTGGCGACGCGACGACCTGGAGGCTTATGAGTTCATGAGTGGTTTTGAGAGCGGCGATATCGAAAACTACGACTACTCTTTCACCACCCTACGATCCTATGTGCACTATCACCAGATGATACCCTCCCCTTATTCCACGCTGCTGCACTCGGGCAACTATGTGGTTGCCGTCACCGACGAGGGAGGCGACACGCTGTTCACACGTCGTTTCTGGGTGAGCGAGGATGCTGCTTCCATGGCGGCTACCGTGGATCGGCCCTATGACGGCAGCGAGATGCTACGGCGGCAAGAGGTGGATGTTCGCATAGCCACGCCTCAGGGATGTGTGGTCTGCCCTACCCTGCGGCCTGAGTATGTGCGCATCCTGGCGCAGCAGAATGGTCGCGAGGACACACAGCGCTGGCTGGTACACAGCGACTACGAGGGACCGTGGCTCTGCTACCGCCACCGGAAAGAGAACATCTTCGATGGGGGTAACAACTACCGCTATTTCGATATGAGCAACCTGCACACGCCCATGTACAATGTGCAGCGGGTGGAGGAATACGGCGGCGAGATCTTCGCCCTACTGCGTCCCGACGAGGACCGCTCGCGACGAAACTATGTGGTGGAGGAGAGTCTAAACGGGGGTATGAAGATCAACGTATGGGACCGCAACAACGCCGCCGTGGAGGCGGAGTATGTGTGGGTAAACATCAGCCTGCCCATGGCACAGCCCATTCTTGACGGCAGGGTTTATGTGGTGGGAGCTCTCACCGACTGGAAGCTGGACTCGACGAGCTATATGGAATACAATACCGAATACCGTGCCTACACCAAACGCCTGCTGCTCAAGCAGGGCTACTACTCATATCAGCTGCTAGTGGACAAAGGGCACGGTATAAGCCGTACGGCGCGCCTGGAGGGCGACCATTGGGAAACGCCAAACAGCTACACGCTATTCCTCTACTATCGTAGTCCCAGCGACCGTGCCGATAGGCTGCTGAAGGTAACAAAGGTGAGGCGGTAATAGGCGGTCCTAAAATCTTACTTTTGTGTTTTGCTCGCGTCGCGGAGGCCTAAAAGCGCGCAGATGCGGTCGTCGTCATCGACGACCAGCCACACGTGCTCGCGCTCGATGCGGGAGATGTGGCGGTCCTTGAGGTAGTCGGCGACAAGGCGCGAACCATTCATTCCTTTCGGGCGGAAGCGGTCACCGCTGCGCCAACGGCGCAGGTGCAAACGTCCACCATCGTCATCGAAGACGGTGGGGGGAATAGGCTCACAACGCGGTGCCAGGAGCAGCCGTCCACGATGCCATTCGGCCACATGGGTGGACGAGAAGAAGAGACTACCCGATGGGTGTGGCTGCAACATGTCGTCGACCCTGGGAGAGGAAAACCCGTAAGGTTGCAGCAACTCGTAAAGCACCGTGGTGCGAGGCTCGGGAAGTGCCTCGACATCGACAGACACGATAGCAAATGGAAGAGTGGGAACAGCAGAGTGATAAGGAGTAAGGTAAGTACTACGAAGAAGGTCAATATGCTGATTGAAGAGTTCCTCGGCGTGGCGCAAATGTGCAATGGTGCTGAGCATAGTGCCGTCAAGGGAGGGATACTGCTCGCGCAGGAGTGGCAACAGGCGATGGCGTAGCCAGTTGCGGCGCAGGGAAATATCGCTGTTAGTGCTATCCTCCACATAGGCGAGGTGATGGCTTTCCACATAGGCGTCGATGTCGGCCCGCGTGAAACAGAGCATGGGGCGGATGACAGTGAGGGGATCATGTTCGGTGGCGAGTGTGGTGCGAGGCTGTATGCCGTGGAGGCCGTGGAGGCCAGTGCCGCGGAAGAGGTTCAGAAAGAAGGTCTCGATGGCATCGTCGGCATGATGGGCTGTAGCCACAAGGGGATAGCCCTCCTTACGGCAGAGGTCGGCGAAGAAGGCATAGCGGAGAGTACGCGCCGCCTCCTCGATGCCCTGATGATGGTTGGTAGCCCACGAGTGGGTGTCGAAGGAGGTGGTGTGGAAGGGCACGCCATAGTCGTCAGCAAGACGGGCCACGAATTGCTGGTCGCGGTCGCAGTCGCCGGGGCGTAAATGGAAGTTGCAATGCGCTATGGCAAAGGGAATGGCGGCACTATGGAAGATGTGCGCCAGGCATACAGAGTCGCGCCCGCCGCTAACGGCGAGCAGCACCCGCTGCCCGTCAGGCAGGAGATGCTGCTCATCCAAATAGCCTAGCAGACGCTGGAGCATCAGCGCACGATAAGTTTGCGCATCCTGCGCTCGCCACGCACAGAGATGCCATAGTAGTAGACGCCGGCGGGATAGCCGCTGAGGTCGAGGGCGAAGGATGAACGTCCCTCATCGAGATGGAGCGTACGGTCGACAAGCATATGCCCCATGAGATCGACCACGAAGAAGCGTACGTCGGCAGCCTCAGGCATCACCACGGAGATGGTGGTCTGAAGGCTGAAGGGGTTAGGATAATTCTGCTCGAGGACGAGGGCGCTCCAGCTATCAACATCGGAGATACCGATAAAGTTGACCACACGGACATCGGAGGTCTGGTTGTTCTGCGGATTGTCGTCGTCGCCGTAGGCCACGGAGCCAGTGCCACTATAGGTACGCGAGGCACTCTTGGCGATGCGTGTGGGGAACTCATAGTAGCGTGTCTCGCCAGTGGGTATGGTGATACGTGTGGTGAGGCTAAGTTGCTCACCGTTGACGACAGCCGACAGTGTGACGTTCTGGTTGACTACCGAGGTGTTTCCCTCGTTACGCAGGAAGATGAAGGTACGGCATGTCTCTTCGGCATTCTCCTGCACGGTGACGTTCATCACGGCGAGGTCGTAGAAGGGCTGCTGGACAACATCGGTGGTGTCGTTGGAGGAGTCGTTATCGTCATCGGCGGTAACGAAGGCTACAATATTTTGGTAGCCACCGCTGCGGCGTGCCAGCGTGGTCTCGAAGACATACGACATGCGGCTGAGCACCGCCAAGGGGCGCTCACCTTCGTAGTATTCCACATGGCGCGTGGAAGGATTGCCGTCGATCATATAGCCCACCTCGAAGCTGCCCACACCGCGGGCACCGACATTCTCTACCACCACTTCAACACGCACCCTGCCGTTCACCTCGCTGAGCACCATCGACGACGCTGCCAGATCGGTCACCGAGGAGATACCCTCGACGCTGCGCGTGACAGTGTCATTGTAGGGGTATTGGTTGATGCCGTCCTTGACGATGGCTGTGATGCGTATAACGCCCATGCCGGCATGGAACTTCTGGCGGAAGGTGTAGTTGTAGTACTCCATCGACTCCAGTGGCTTACCCATCAGCGTATCGAAATTGACCACCTCATCAACACGGTTACGATCGTTGACAAGATAGGAGGCATAGACGGTGTGGATGGGGTGAGAGCCGAAATTGCGCATACGCACTGTCACCGCCACCGCATCATCGCCGGCAAGAACACGGTCACTCGGCGCAATAATCTCCTGCGCGCTGATGTCGTTGTCGAGTGGCAGCATATGATACATGCGTTCGGTGGTGTCATTGTCGAAGTAGATATCAGACGGGAGGATGGTGTAGGCCTGGATGTAGAAGGTGTCAGGGAACTCAGTGGTGATGGTGAAAGGAATGGCGAAGGTGAAGGTGTCCACTTCGTCGGGAGCCATGAGGCAGCGCATGCTGGAAAGACGAGCCATATGGTCGCCGTAGACGGTATAGCCCATGTTGAGGCTACGCAGCGTATCGTAGCCGAAGTTCTTAACCACTACCTTGGGATAGATTGTCTCACCGTAGCGGCACGAATCGGGATGCACGATGGCGATGACGCCACCGTCAACCTGGCGCCGTGCGCGGCCTATGCGGAAGTCATCGATGGCACATCCCTCGCCGAAGGCTGTGTTGTTGTTGGAGCCCATAGGAGTGGTGTAAACGAAGCGGAACTGAACACGCTCGGGGAAGTCGCCAGAGATGCGGGAGGTAGCCATCCAGTAGCGGTCATAACCGTCGCCGGAAGTGCTTCCGTTGAAGACCCTATTCTCCTCATCGTTGTACCAGTTGGTAGCGGAGTCGAAGTCGGCTTTGACCCAATGGTTCTCGAAGTTGTAGAACTCGAGGTGCAGGGAACTATTACCTGTCAGGTTGCGGCGCAACATGAAGGAGAGTGTATCTGGACGCACTTGTGAGATATCGATGATGGGGCTGTAGAGGTAACTCACATTACCACGTTTGCCGGAGACAACAGGGGCGTCAAGGTCGGTGACCCAAGCGTTGGGAGTGCTGTAGGCGGCATTGAGCTTGGTGGTAGTGGGAGTACCGCATTCCCAGTAGTTGTACGAGTAAGCATTGTAGCCCGTAGGAGCGTACCAGTAGTTGATGCTGTTATCGAAATTGTCGTCAAGGTCGAGGGTGACGATGTGGAAGCGATTGTACTCATAGACGAGCGTGTCGTTGCTGCGGTTCTGGTCGTTCTGTACCTGCGGCCACACCGCCAACGTGGTGACACCATAGGGGAAGGAGAAGGCGGGCAGGCTGACCAATTTCGAGTTGCCAGCGGGCAGTGCTCCCGTCCACACCAACGTAGAGTCAAAGACGCCCTCCTCAGTGGTGAAGCGGTAATGGAAGGTGGCACCCTGCAGAGCCTGTGTGCCCTTATTGCCCACACGGAAGGTGACGACCTTGGGTTCATCGTCGCGGATGAGATAGTCGCGAGGAGACACAATCTGCATCACTGCGAGATCGGTGGTGGCGGGCACGGCGTCGACAAAGAGAAGGAAGTCGATGATATGGGCATCGTTGGTCACAGCGGGCGACATGTTCTCACCATAGTCCGTAACCACGACACGCATGCGCATATATCCCTGTTCCGAAGTGGAAGCAATGGTGATGGGCACTTTCACCGTTTCGTTGGAATAGAAGGTGGTGGAAGGCACCACATTCTCACCCGTCTGCGTGAAGTTACCGCTACGGTCAAAGTCGATATAGACACCTACTTTGCAACGGAAACTCTGCTCAGTAGCATCGAAGGGGGTGAGTTGGATAATCATGGTGTCCGTCATGCCATGTTGCACATGGAGCACAGGATACTCGGGATTGCTGTAATCAGCCATGTTTGTGTATCCGCGACCCAAAGGAGGCAGGTCAAGATCAATCTCGTTGAAGGAGAGACGGGTGATGTCGAAGCCCAGGTTGGAGGGCTTGGTGACATTGTAGCGACTTTCCGCGAGGGTCTTGAAGGTATAGACACTGCGCAGTGTGTCGTTGCGATGCGTCGCATCGCCGACTTTGTCGGTCCACACATTAAGTGTATAGTTCTGCTGCGTGGTGGGTGTGTTGATGGAGTCGAGCAATGTGGTGAAGGTGTAGGTGTACACCTCGTTGCGCTGCAAAGTGGCGTTGATCACCTCGGTGACCGTCTGTCTCACATTATTGCCCTTCTTGAGCTGATAGGTGACAGGGATATTGGTCTGCGTGGTGGAACTATAGTTGGCTACGCGCACGCGCACGGTATCATTTTCCATATACACCCTGTTGCCTAAGGGCGAGAGAACATCGACCATGGCCATATCATTGGTGGCGGGGGCACTGACATGCACAGTAACCGGCGAGAAGCGGCTCCAGCAACCCTTGCTGGTCTTGCTGCGCAGGTAGTAGGTGCTGTCGTGGAAATACTGTGGTGTGTTACTCCACAGGGTCGAGGCGGCATAGCCACTGGGGTGATAGAAGGGGTTGGCAGTGGTGTCACGATACCAATTGATAGCCCAACCGTTCTCCTGCTCGGCACGCACAGCACCCCACGTAGCATAGGCTAGTGTGGTGTCGTGACCTATAGGAGAATGTGGTGTATAGTTGGACTTGGCGATAGCCCATTTCGATGAGACGAGAGCCGAGTCGTTGTCGGGCTTGAGATCATGCTGATAGTGGTACCAACCCGTCACACGCACCTCGATATCGACCGATGTGTCGGTGGGATAGAGGTTGGCGTGTTGCGCGAATTCAAGTGTGGTCGTACGGTTGCGTGCTAACGCGGTAGTCAATGTGGCAGTCTCCTCGACGGTGGCACCAATATTGGCGATGGTCAGGTTGGCCGGCGACGACACCTCGGTATGGTAGCCGATGGTGAATGGTGTGTTGGCAGGAAAATCTTTCTCACCCACATTCTTAAGCGTAATTTTGATGGTAACATCACGCTGTTCACAGCCACCCGATGACGGAACGGTGGTGACCATCTTGTCGACGGAAAGGTTAAAGGCGGGCTTGAGGAAAATTTTTGCTGTGACGTCGTTATTGCTGCTGTCGGCATCGTCGGCAACGAGCACTACGATATGTACCGTCTGGGTATCCACAACTCCTAGCGGCGTGGGCAGGTAAGCGGTGTCGGTGCGCATTTGACCGGGGTTGAAGGATGCCAAGGTCTTGGTGCGGGTGTGCGACACTTCCTCGTGACCTTCCATGTAGGCATACCAACTGACGGCCGTCTCGGTGGCGCGACCATTATTGTAGAACTGAGCCTGTACCAGTACGGGGTTGGTCTCAATGTGTGCAGCGTCACCTAACACGGGTTTGACGACACGCACCACCGACATATCGTGGGTGCTCTGCTCCATCTCGTGGGCACCAATGGTGGGGCCTGTGATGGCTTCGCGCTCCTTGCCATCGATATCGTCGGGCACGTCGCTACTGTACTGGCCACGCCCCACATAGTTGGTCATGAGCAGGTGCAGGTCGGTGGGCGATACGAAGTAAGGCTCGTCAAGCACCGAGTTGGCGTCGCCAGAGTTGGCATTCTGCAGCGCAGCAAGACTGGCGAGGTTGGTAACTTTCCAGGCGAAAGGCTTGGCGCTCTCAGTATAGTAGGCGTTGTAGTCCGACACTACGACGGTATTCAGCTCCGACACATAGTAGGCATAGCCCTTGCTGAGGTTGGCGAAGATATTATTCTTCACCTGCAGGTCGCTGTTGGTGTTGCCCGAGTAGAAGGCATACGATTTGTCGGCGCCCTGAGTGCCGGTATAGGTGCCACAATCCAAGCGTATGGAGTTAAAGAAGACGTTGACGAAGGCACTGGTGCTGTCTATCCAGATGCCACTGGGCTTGATACCCGAAGGTTCCATGCCGGCGGTATTGGTCGACGAGCAGCTGATCATGTTGTTAGCCACAAAAGCCTGCCGGTCGATGGTACCAGCGACGTTCTCCAACAGAAGACCGGACATGCCGCCCTTCTTCTCGCCGACGATATAAATCTTGTTCTTTCGCACATCGATGTTGCCGGTGATCTGAGAGAGGTAGATGCCATTGAGACCACGAGAGTCCTCGTTCCTGGACGAGAAGACCTCGTTGGAGGCAATATTGAGGTTGCTCACACCGCGCAGCATCAGTCCCATCTTCGAGAAGTTGACGATGTGGTTGCTGTCGACGACGACGTCGGCGAAGCCGGTTCCGACAGTCACCATGCCATAGTATCCACTATCCATGGTGTTGTTGTGGAAGACAAAGTTGGTCAGGGGTCCGTTCAGCACCACGCTGGATGCGCCGGCGTTCACCACCGTCCCTTTGGCGCGCAACGTACAGCCACTGACGGTGACATTACTACCGTCACCGACGACGAGCGCATTGGCATAGTTGCCTGAGGCGGGACGCGCGATGATGGTAAGGTCGGAGAGCATGAGGTTTGAGACGCCCTCCGCAGAGAAAACGTAGTTGGCCGCCTGGCTGGTGGGGGCCATGAGCACCACACCGTCACCGCCCACGAAGGTCACCGTATTGGTGATTGAGGAGCCGTAGACGCTATCCATCTTCACCTGTCCCATGTAGGTGGCAGGGGCTATCTGGAAGGTGACAGGACCTGTGATACCTGCTATGTTGAGGCTGTCCACCGCCTCTGCCACCGAGGTGTATTGTGCGCCGGTGGGAGCAACAGTGTAGTTGCCTCCGCAGAAACGCACCAGCAGAGAACGGCGCACGGTGTCATTGGAGGCCACGTTGTCGCCCGCGATGCTGACTATAGCCATCACAGTGTGACGTCCAGGGGTAAGGTCGCGGCTCATCAGTGCCACCGTGCGCAACTGGCCGGCGGCAATGGTACCCGTCACCATGGTGCTGTCAACAGCAAGGGTGTCAAGGTAGTAGTATATCTTCACGCCCTCTTGCGGCTGCGAGCCCTGGTTGCGGAGGTTCACATTGAGAGTCACAGGCTCGCAGGTGCTATAGACCTCATCAAGGCTGCCACTGGGCCACATCATTGCCATATCCACCTCGGGAACGTTGACAAGTTGCAGATTAAAGGGCGTCATGGGTCCCGAGCAACCGAAGATCACCTGGTTGTTGAAGGCGATATTCGGTCGTTTCTCACTCTGCGATCCGTTGCCATTATACGACTCGAGCGAGGGCGAGAGCGCCGTGTTCGATTGTTTGTAGAGTACAGTGTTGCTCTTCGAGGTAAAGCGGGTCTGCACGCCGGCGCTGTGGGCAGTGCTTATGCTGCGCGTCACCTGCACCACGATGCTCGAGTGACCGTCCCAGACAAATTCCTCGTCGAGCACATGCTTCACCCACGGGGCATCACTGCGATTCAACGTGAAGTTGGAACGATAAAACACTGAGGTAACATCCTTCCAGGCTGTCTTGCTGCTGAACACGGTGTCGTCAGTCAACGCCATCGATATACGATATGTGTCAAATGTGAGGCTTTCTACGCCATACAGCGAGTCAAGGTAGAATGAGAGCTCGCTGATAGGACCTCTTTTGGCTCCCGCGGCATAAAGATCGGCGGCAGAGTAGATATACTGTTCTTTTACGTATTTGTTTTTAGCCTGATAGGGGTTGGGGTATCCTGTCTTTGAGCTCACGCTATCGTCGGTGCCTACCAAAGCAGGCAGTGTGTCAACCACCACATAGCTCATACCCATCGTGCCGCCGGCGTAGAGAATCTCGGTGGTGTGGGTGAACGCTGTATCGACCGGCAGGAGGTCATAGTCGTACCATACCGGCACCACACCACTATGGGCGGGATGGTGGGTGAGCACCGCGGAGGTGGCATAGTCCACCGTCTGGCCCTCGAGGGCGGGGGCGGCAGGGGGAGTGTAGAGAGAGCCCGTGATGGCACTAACGGTGTCGTTGCTGTGCACACGGTCGTCGGCCACCGAGTCGGCCCATACCTTCACCACGAACATCGTGTCGCGGTCGTAGACCATATTCAACTCCTGGCTGAAGGTGAAGGTGATGCTGCCACCTCTACCGGCTATCTTGCCAATGTAGGTCTCCGTTACAGTATCTCCGTCACCAGCCAGATAACGGAAGGTGGGGTTCTCCACAGTGTCGGTACCGTAGTTGCGTACGGTGACGGTCACCGGCGTGGTGCTCATACCGCATGCAGGTGTAGGAAGTTGTGGTGCCAACAGGTCAAGGTCGGCAGCAGGAGGAGCCTGCACAGTAACGACGGCCTTGGCAAGGTCTCCTTCGCAGCCGTTATCGGTATAGCGTACCCATGAGGGGTCGGTGGCGGCAAGGAACATAGGCTGTGCGGCGGTGGCAATCGTCCAGTCAGCGGCACCGCCGTTAAAGGCCGTGCGATAGATACCAGCGGTGGTACTGCTGTTGCTGGTGTTCACACCGTCGCCACTCCATACGTAGGCAGGCACATTAATATTCGGCCAGTTGACGTCGGTGCGGCTCTGGTCGGTGGTGATGCCGTTGAATGCAACAGCGTCCTCAATCACGCCGCCACGGCGATAGACGAACCCTATCTTTGTATTGTAACTCGCGGACACACTCGCCAGCGGGGCACCAGTGTGCGTGGTGAGCTGCTCATTGGCCGATGAACCTGTAGCGAACTGAACCACTAAGGATTCGCCTGGTGCTATGCGCTCGGTTGAGAAAACATAGGTCTTGTTGTTCAATCCTGTCGTCGTGCCGATGCTCTGCAGTGTGTCGCCAGCCAGATAGGCAGTGTCGTCACCGATATTGGTGAGTTGCAGAGCAACCTTACGACCACTTACAAGCCAGTAAGGTGCATTGGGGGTAACACCCACGGTGCTATTGCCGTGTGCTATCTCCACCTGGGTGATACGCACCAGCGGCATCGCACGGCGTTGACGGAAGAAATATTGTACTCCCTGTCGCAGCGTGTCGGTGGCGAGGATGTGACCCACATAAAAAGGCTCGGTGTCAGTGCTGTCGCGATACCATAACAACTGCGAGGGACGCTGCGGAGCCGTCGTGTCACCATAGACGGGCCAAAGGTCCACACCCACGGTAGGCGCGATGATAGCGGGGGTAGCATAAGGTACCCATACGCTGTCGTTGGCAGGGGTGCTGGGGCTCACATGGCTGATGATGGTGAAGCGGTTTGTATCGTTGGTCTGGTTGGGATCGGAGGCAAACTCCACCCATGTCGTCAGATGATAGGTGGCATCCTGCTTGCCTGCCGGCGGCAGACTCAGCTTCACACCGGAATACAGGGTGTCAATGTCGTCAGCACGCAACTGCTGGGTCACAGCCACACGCACGGTGTCGTCGTTGTTGATCTGATATCCCAAAGTGAGACCCGTGCCGCTGTAGGCGTTGATACCGCTATTGCGAATGACGAGAACCAGATCACTGCTGTCAGGCATCCGGCAGCTCTCCGTCACAGGACTCAACATGCTCTCCACCTCGAAGTCGTAGAACAGCGAAGAGAACTCAAAAGCACCGGGACAGGGTGCCGTAGCGCTACGGACCGAATCGAAGATATCATCGCTGACGGTGGTCAGGGGTGTACCCACACCTTTGATCATCCTGTTATAGGTACGCAAGTCGACTCGCGAGCCATTGAGGAAGTTGGGGTTCACACTGACGCTGGCGCTGTCTGCAGCAAGGGCCATACGCCAACTGCTGAGGGAAGCATAGGAGACATTATTCAGCTTGTTGAGCACGCTACCCATTGCGTAGTAGTCATTGTATCCCACGGTGTTCGTGGTGTCGGCGCCAGGCAAGTAGTTGAAGGCGTAGTTGCCACCATCGAGACAGACAACGACATTGTTCACAAAACGGCTATTTGTCACACCACTGCCGAAAGTCACGGCGGCAACACCCGTGCGACGCGGCGCCTCGAGCTTCACCGAGTTGTAGACGACATCAGTCCATGTGGCGCCACTCACGGCCACGGCGCCACTGAGATTGGAAGACCCCGCATAGTCGCTCACCACCATGTTGTTGGCGATAAGGATGGGCGTGGTCTCGGTACCCGTCATGCGGCTGGCTCCGATGGCACCGGCACCTCCGGCAGCATAGATGCGGTTCTTGACAACGCGGGTGGCTCCCGAGCATTCGTAAAGCAGTAGCACATTGGCACTGCTGAGGGTACTATACATCTCGTTACGCTCCACCACCAGGTCGTGCTGGAAACGCGCACTAATGGCGTTGTCATACTGTTCCTCAAACCGCGTGTTGCGTACGGTGGCATGATGGCTCATAGCCGTGGCGTTCTGTCCATGCAGCGTGATGCCAATCTTACCGCCGATAAAGGTGCACCCCTCCACCATGATGCTGTCGGCACCGGCAGAATTGAGTAGCGTACCGATACGCATGGATGCCGAGGGGTTGCTAAGGCTGTCAACAAAGGTGCACCCGGAGAAGCGCACATCGGTAGTCGCAGCACTCATGCCAATCATGGTTGTAAGAGTGGCTGCACGACGCACAAACTTCACGTCGCGGAAACGCACATGCTTGGCAGTGCTGATATTAATGATCGAGCTGGCGGCAGTAGAGGAGTAGAACTCCACATCGGCCCCTTCCTGCGGCTCAAAGACCATATAAGCGTCGCCATCCAACCCGTTGAACGAGGGCAGCGCGAACGGGGTATAGGCGCCAGAGGCCAGACGTACGATAAGGCTATCGGCCATACCGCAGCGGCTCAAGGTAAACAGCAACTCGTCGATGGTGTTGAAATCGGGCTGCGGACCGCCTATGTTACGCACACCACTCATGGGCCCTTCGCAAACAATAAACTCGGTGAAGACCGTATCATTCAAGGGCTCGTGGTCACGGAACCGGCCTGCGGAAGCAGTGAGGGTATCCTCCACCCACACGCGCACCGAGTGGAATCCAGGCACGATATCCACACTGGATGTCACGGTGACCTCCTGCTCGCCTCCAACGGCGAGAGGACCCGTCCAATCGTAATGGCCTATCAAGGTGTCGTCGATGGCATAGGTGATGCGCACAGCATTAATGGGCTGGGCGCCATGATTCTTCAGCTTCACCACAACACTGCCAGGACGCTCACTCATAGGCACAGTAAAGGTGGGCGTCACCAACTCACTGATGCCAAGGTCGTAGAGCAAGGGCATTGGAGCATACTCGGTCATCACAATGGCAGGCTTGGTGCTGGGCTGCACGTCACCGGTGGCAAACTGCGACGAGGTGAAGGGGTCATAGTTCATCGACGCCTCACCAAAGTTGGTGCGTATGCTCTTTTTAGCACTGGCGGAGATCGCCTTCACAGTGATAGCACTACCGTCGGCCTCGCCATCGTAGGTCATCTGCATGATAAGATCTTTACCTGCATAGTAGAATGTGTCGGTAAAGGGTATCTCAATGGTAGCACCGGAAGTCGACGCGGGCACAGAGAGCGCGCCATCGTAGACCACCTGCATGAACGACGAGGTGAAGGGGTAGCTGCGGTTGGTGGAGGTGGGCGGCATGTAGTCGGCATCAACATTCTTGAGCTTCAGCTGCACACGTCCGCGACTCCAAGCCTGAGAGTTGGAGCCAACCTTGAAGCGCATCTTGGTGATGCCTCCGGGACCATAGCCCGCAGCAGCCATCAACGCCGAATCATAAACCCACTCACTCTTATTGTCGGCAAAAGAAGCAAAGGGAAAGTCGCTCTCATTGGAGGTACCCACAAGGGGGGCGGTCTCCTCTCCGGGCTGGTCTTCTCCGCCACGCACAAAGCAGAACTCCTGCCACACCCCATCGGCGGCAGGAAAGCGCGTACGATTGTAGTTGGCATTAATGTTGTTCGTGGCATCACGCGCTGTGCAGTAGAAACGCATCACGGTGTCGTAGCCATTGAATGGAATAGCTGCTGCATAGCGATTCTCCACACCACTCACGGCATTCATCTTCACCTTGTGAACCTCACTGTCGGAACCAGCACGCCAGAAAAGACTCACAGAGTCGGCATTGATACCATAACTGCTGGCAGCATCAAGCACCACACGGGCCACTCGAGTATTTGGATAGTTACGATAGTCAGGGTACCGTACCATCGTGATGGAGGGTCGCACCATGGGTTGCACACTACTCACCACCTTCACATTGTCCAAATACCATGTGCCAGCTGTATTGCCACTCTTGGGAGCCTGCATGACGATTTTGAAACTAAGCGTACGCTCGGCACCCACGCTGCTCTGACCTATAATAAACTGGGCCGCGCTATTGCCGTTGAAACGCTCTCCACGCCAGAGGTCATTGGTGGCTGTACCACCCGCCCAGCTATCATAGCTGCCGCTATTGAAAGAGTTCAGCGTGGTGAAGTTGGCACTGTAGCCCAACGGCGAAGTACGGTCGTAGTACGAGGCGGGCAAGCGGGTCCACGTAGTAGCAGTACCCTTCTTGTACCACACCGTACACGTGGTATCACGGATAAGGCGCCCCTGGTTGTTGTACAGACCATTGGCACTCACCATACAGATGTGGTCAAAGAGCAGCGCAATGTAGATATTGCCCTCCGTCTGGGTGAAATCAATAGGCCCAATCTCAAACTCCACATTACCTGAGGCCTGCTGCGTCAAAGCCAAAGAGCGCTGACCACTGGCATGCAGTGCCGTGTTCATCGTGGCAGCCGACGCGGGAGTGACGGTGTAGCCTCCTGTCTCACCTGTCTCAAAACCCAGATTCAGATGCTCCGTCACCTGACCACGAACGATGCCACAGCCGGCAACAACAAGAGCAACAGCCAAAAAGAATGACTTCAGTTTCATATCGTTTTTTTGCTTTTTTTCTACTATATCAACACTTTATATGACAATAAACCCCTTGCCATGAGGGTACTATCAAATGGCAAATATACACAAAAAAATAATATACGCGCGCAAAAAGTATAAAAAAGCCTTTCCCTCGCTCCATCAACTTGCGCAATTCCCCCCCCCGGGCTTCGTCCCGCGCAGCCCGCTTGCGGGCGCTTAACAAAAATTTAACAATCAGCAACTCGCTGATTCCCAGCACCCCCAACCACCTCGCTCCCAGTCCGCTCCCAGTCCGCTCCCAGTCCGCTCCCAGTCGCTGGCCGTTTGTCGCATCTTCCTAGGAGGTTAGCGACGCTGCTCGAGAGCCTCGTAAAGGAAGACGCCGGCAGCAACACTTACATTGAGGGAAGAAACTTCGCCGACAATGGGCAACTTGGCACGTACATCGCTTATTTTCAGCAGCTCATTGCTAATACCCGTCTCCTCGTTACCCATAATGAGCAAGGTGGGCTGGCGGAAGTCGACCTCCCGGTAATGAACAGCACCCTTTTCAGTGGCGGCAACCACTTGGTATCCACATTGTTTTGCCAGGTTGACAACAGTCTTTAGATTCTGTTCGCGACAGACGGGCAAACGCAGCAGGGCACCGCTCGAGGTCTTGATGGCATCCTCGTTCATGGCAGCGCTACCATGGTCGGGTACCACAAGGGCAGCAGCACCGGTACACTCCGCTGTACGGGCAATGGCACCCATGTTACGCACATCGGTCACATGATCCAAAAGCACAATTACCGACGGCTCGGTAAGCGTCTCCATGAGTTGCATGAAACTCCAATATCTGATGGCAGCGATGGTGGCCACCACGCCCTGATGATTCCCTGTAGTCATCTTGTTGAGCTTTTCCACAGGAACATACTGGAAGGGAATATCGTGCTCTTTCATCCTAACCCTCAGCTCGTTGAGCAAGGATGAATTGAGGCCATTCTGAAGGAAAACACGCTCCACCTGCTGGCCGCTGCCAATGGCTTCGATAACAGGACGTAATCCGTAGACTATCTGTTGTTTATTCATAGTTTTTAGTTGTTTTGGGCGGAACCTTCTGGTTCAGCGGCACCATCCTTGATGGTGATTCTTCTGTCTGCCATAGCAGCCAATTCTTCGTTGTGGGTGACAATGACAAATGTCTGCCCAAGGTCGGCTCGCAATTGGAAGAAAAGTTCATGGAGCTCGCGGGCATGATGGCTGTCAAGGTTGCCACTGGGTTCGTCGGCAAGCACCACCATGGGATTATTGATAAGAGCACGAGCCACCGCCACACGCTGGCATTCTCCACCGCTCATGGCAGCAGGCTTGTGATCAACCCTATCTGTAAGGTCAAGACGCCGGAGCAACTCAATGGCGCGATGTCGAGCGTCGTCCTGCTTGTCGCCACGTATCAGCGCCGGTATCATCACATTCTCTACAGCCGTGAACTCCGGCAACAAATGGTGTGCCTGGAACACAAAACCAATATGACGATTACGGAAGGCCGCCAATGCCCTGGAATTTAGCCTGGTCACATCAATCTCTCCCCCCGCTTTTGTCTCACTGCGGTCACTAGGTATATCGCCAGTCAGCCACTTAATGCTGCCACTGTCGGGACGGTCAAGGGTGCCGAGAATATGCAGCAAGGTACTCTTGCCGGCACCACTGGCACCAACGATGGAGACAACTTCACCCCTCTCGATGGTCAGTGAGATGTCGCGCAGCACATGCAGCGACCCATAACTTTTGTTGATATTTGTCGCCGTGATCATACCATTTCCTTGCCACCGATGAAGACGCGCTCCACCTTGTTTTCACCAAAAGCATAGGGCATATACTCGTAGCTATTCATCGGTTTGGTAATATAAAAATTGGCCTTTTTACCCACGGACAAAGAACCGAGGCTGTCGCTGACGCCCATTGCATAGGCGGTATTGAGGGTGGTGGCGTTGATAGCCTCCTCGGGGGTGAGCCGATATCGGATGCAAGCCATCGAGAGGATGAGCTGCATGTTGCCAGAGGGGGCAGTGCCAGGATTATAGTCAGAGGCCATGGCCACCGGAAGTCCTGAGTCAATCATCTTGCGCGCAGGCGAGAGTGGCAGATTGAGGAAGAAGGCACAGCCAGGCAGCACCGTGGGCATGGTGTCGGTACCCTTCAGGCACTCAATCTCGGCATCGCCCATCTGCTCGAGGTGGTCTACCGAGATGGCATTGTATTTCACACCCACCTGCACACCTCCCGAGATAGCCATCTCGTTAGCGTGAATCTTAGGCCGCATGCCGTATTTGATGCCAGCCTCCAGGATTCGTGCGGTATCCTCGACGGTAAAGAACCCCTGGTCGCAGAACACATCGATAAAGTCTGCCAGACCCTCTTTTGCCACCAGCGGTATCATCTCGCTGATGACCAGGTCGACATAGTCCTCCTGATGACCACGATACTCCATCGGGATACCGTGAGCACCAAGGAAGTTCGACTTGATGGTCATGGGCGAACTCTCCTTGAGGCGGCGGATGACGCGCAGCAACTTCAGCTCGCTCTCGGTCGAGAGGCCATAGCCACTCTTGATTTCAATGGCTCCTGTACCCATGCGCATCAGCGCATCGAGGCGCTGCTTGGCCATATCGTACAGTTCATCCTCCGAGGCCGCAGCGGTGGCTTTGGCCGAGTTGAGGATACCCCCCCCCCTCTTCGCTATCTCCTCGTAGCTGAGTCCGCGGATCTTGTCCACAAATTCGTGCTCTCGCGAGTTGGCATAGACAATATGCGTGTGCGAATCACAGAACGTCGGGAAAACCAACCTGCCACTGGCATCAACTTCGTTTTCCACTTTCCACTTTCCTCTTTCCACCTTCCACTCACTCATAGGCCCAAAGGCCGCTATCTTGCCATCCTCAACTAGGAGATAGGCATCCTTGACACTCTCCAGCACGGCCATCTCCTTACCCTGCTTCTTCAAGTGCGGGGACGTTTCCACCCCCACCAATTCTTTGATACTCTTAATAAGTGTTTGCATTTCTTCTAATTTTATAGTACAGCGGCAATCTTACGCATGTTGCTTAATCGCGCCGCAAGGGTCTTACTACGTTTTGCCATCTGCATATCATACTCTGATTGCATACTAATCAGCGGCATGGCTTCAATGTCAAGAGCCTTCCCTATTAACAACGCATATTCCACTGTCATAGGGCGCTTCCCATTGAGCACCTCATTAACAACCGAATAGGCAATACCCGTCACCTCCGACAGCTGACGTTGAGTTATGCCCCGGTACTCAAGCTCATCCTTTACAATTTCGCCGGGATATGTAGACGCATACGGAGTAAGGTTGTTGGCTATCATTTCATCCTTAATTCCTTCAATATGTATCATATCTGGTCATTTATAGTGGTTCGACAATTCTGTGATATTGCATATTGTTGCAATCTTTTGATTTCCTTCTGTTTCCTCCGTAAATTCTATTCTATACTTGTCATTCACCCTCACCGAAGAGAAACCAGCCCTATCACCTTTCAAATGCTCATAATGCAAACTGCCTAATCTCGCCAAATCACTCACATTGTTTTGACTTTTCATCGTATTTATCACCTTGATATAGCGATTCACAATATCGGGCTGGAAACGATATTTCTTACTGGTTGTCCGTCCATTAACGTACAATTCCTGTAAGTATTCTTTATCGAAAATGACAATCATAACCGACTGCAAAAATACAAATAATATTCAAATAATTCACAAAATTGCGAATTATTTTCTTGACTCAAACAACAAAAGCTAAATACTAAATAATTCCGATCTTGGTTTCCCACGCTTCTTCTCCCGAAAGATACGCTATTTTCACCCTCTGATTTCTTGGATATCCTCTAAATGTTTTCTTCCCTGGCACTAACCCCTCTCCCGTTATCCAACACAATGGCAGATACACAGGCTTCTTCCCTTTTGCTTTATGAAACAGCTCCTTCCAATACCAAGTATTGCTATCTTTTATCAGAGCCTCCGTCTCATCCTTTGACAAGACATAGAACCTGTACACAACATTGCCGTCCTCAAACAAGATATGCACAAACACCCATGGACCAACAATATCTTCTTTCAGATTCTTACCCAATATATTGCCATCTGTATCCGACATGAAGCCCGTCCCAAAAGATGGCTCATCATCGGCACTTGCCTTCACTTGAACAAGAACGGTCTCATGAGTTTTTGGATTTATGCAGGCAATGTCTGCCCCTTTATAATTTGGAATCTCAGAGTTTAGATTAAATGCATCCCAACCCAACTCTGTGAGCTTTTGCAACACAGCAGTTTCCCCCTATTTACAAACTCTCTGATTATCCCCCTGAATACGCTCAAACAGTTCTTTCCTCATCCCCGTTCGTTTTTATTGTACAAAGCATGGCGTATTGACAATCTTTCCCATTACCACACACGCACTATCTGGATTCTTGAGTTCTTCAACAGTGAAACCTCATCAAAGGCTCGTGCCTTGTCAATCTTTTCCATTTTCACTTTTTGGAGGACTTATAAATCTAATGCTTGCTGGTTGCCGTTGGTTTTTATCCTTCCCAGATGTTGGTAGGCAAGCATGGTAGCTTCGCGACCGCGGGGAGTGCGCATAAGATAACCCTCCTGAATAAGGTAAGGTTCGTAGACCTCTTCGACAGTGCCTGCATCCTCGCCAACGGCGGTGGCAATAGTATTGAGTCCCACAGGTCCGCCCTTAAACTTATCAATGATGGTGGAGAGAATGCGGATATCCATATCGTCCAATCCGTTGCGGTCAACATTGAGAGCCTGGAGGCCATAGCGCGCAATGTCAAGGGTGATGGTGCCGTCGCCCTTCACCTGGGCAAAGTCACGCACACGGCGCAGCAGACGGTTGGCAATACGGGGGGTGCCGCGCGAGCGTCGCGCTATCTCAATGGCACTCTCGCTGGTAATCTTCACCTGCAAGAGGCTGGCCGAACGGTTGACAATCTTTGTGAGAGTATCGGTATCGTAATATTCGAGGCGGCAATTGATGCCGAAACGGGCTCGCAACGGCGCGGTGAGCATACCGCTACGCGTGGTGGCTCCAATGAGAGTGAAGGGTTTAAGGGAAAGCTGTACGCTACGGGCAGCGGGACCACTCTCTATCATGATGTCAATACGAAAATCCTCCATGGCAGAGTAGAGGTATTCCTCGACGACGGGAGACAAACGGTGGATCTCATCGATAAAGAGCACATCGTTGGGCTGCAAGGAGGTGAGGAGGCCTGCAAGGTCGGCAGGTTTGTCCAAAACAGGACCCGAGGTGGTTTTGATAGCCACACCAAGCTCGTTGGCAATAATGTTGGAGAGAGTAGTCTTGCCGAGACCCGGAGGACCATAAAGGAGGACATGATCAAGGGGCTCTTGCCGCGTTTTCGCAGCGGCAACAAAGACCTTGAGATTATCTACAACCTGCTGCTGCCCAGCAAAACTATCGAAAGCAGAAGGGCGCAAAGCACGCTCTATCTCACGTTCGCGAGCAGAAAGGGTGTTGCTATCGAGATTGTCGTTATTCATGAGTAAAGGAATGGCGGTGCAAAAATACTAATTTTTATCATTTCTACAAAATAAATACACCAAATGGCCGTTGTATAGAGAAATATAACGTAAAAAGATGAAACCTATTATTGTTGGTACTGACTTTTCAGAAGGATCATATATGGCTCTGGGATTGGCCATTGACGTGGCTAATCGCATGCAAAGCGACATCATCCTAATCTGGGCGCGACGCGAGAAACTTTTATTCAGCGACGAGCAGCTTGGTACGATGACGAACCTGGCACAGGAAAAGTTACAGCAACTCTGTGAGAAATATAAACCAGCACTGCACTACGGTAAACTGCGCTGGCAAATCACAAATGGCAAGGTAGCACCGGCCCTTGCCACCACAGCAACACGGGAGTTGGCGTCGATGATCATCATCGGCACCAATGGCGCGTCCGGCTTTGAGAAATACTGGATGGGCAGCCAGGCCGTCCGCATCGTGCAAGACTCTCCGTGCCCCGTACTGACGGTGCGACAAGGTTACAACTTCCACAAACAGCTGGAACGCATCGTGGTGCCCATCCGCGTGAACGCCAATTCACGCCAGAAGGTACCGCCCGCAGCATCCATGGCACGCATTTTCGGTTCAGAAGTGCATATCCTGGGATTGATCGACCTAAAAGAGGAACAGGCGTCACTACGTACATACATGCAACAGAGCGTGGACTACCTGGAGAAGGAAGGGGTCCGCTACCACACCGAGACACGCGAATACACAAACTACTGCGACACGGTGCTGGATTACGCCGAGGAGGTAGCGGCTGACCTGCTAGTGATTAACACAGAGCAAGACCGTATCATCTCACAGATTTTCCTTGGCACAAATGCACAGCAGATTGTACACCGTTCACAGATCCCTGTACTTTGCATCCACCCTGCTGACTACATCAACGTTTCGGCGAAAATCTAAATGGATTACGACGTCATAGTGGTTGGTGGCGGAGCGGCAGGACTGATGGCTGCCTGTACAGCTGCCGAACGCGGCAAGCATGTGTTGCTGCTGGAGAAGATGGACCAAGCCGGACGCAAACTGCGCATCACCGGCAAAGGTCGATGCAACCTTACCAATACCAACCCCTTGCGTGACACTCTGCCACATATCGGCAGCAGCACAGCCGGTGCCACCAACAAGCCCGGCCAAACGGGGGGCGTATGGCTGAGAAACGCCTACGGACGCTTTTTTGCCCCCGAGCTGATGGAGTGGTTTGAGCAGCGTGGCGTGGAGCTGACGGTGGAACGCGGCAACCGCGTCTACCCCGCCAGCGGGAAAGCGCTCGACATCTTCCTCGCCCTCATCGGCGAACTGGAGCAGAAT
>CACZRR010000071.1 GCA_902783595.1 uncultured Bacteroidota bacterium | reverse complement strand
GAGATGGCAGAGCGGTCGATTGCGGCGGTCTTGAAAACCGTTGACCTGCGAGGGTCCGGGGGTTCGAATCCCTCTCTCTCCGCTGAGATAAAGTTTAACGTTTAATGATTAAAGGTTAAAGAGGCTGACGCGGTTGTTTAAGCGCAAACTCTTTAGCCTTTAACATCTAACCTCTAACCTAAAAACATGCTACAACTGCAATATATCAAGGATCATCGTGAGGAATGTATCACGCGATTGAAAATCAAGAATGTAGAGAACGTTGAAGAGCGCATTGCCGAGATTATAGGGCTCGATGAGCAGCGCCGCACGCTGCAGGTGAAGGCCGACGCTGTGAAGGCTGAGGCAAACCGTATAGCCAAGGAGATTGGTGCACTGATGAAGGAGGGCAAGAAGGATGAGGCGGAGGCCAAGAAAGCGGAAAGTGGAAAACTGAAAGCTGAAAGCGAGGACCTTTCTGCCCAACAGACCGCTACGGAGAAGACTCTCAACGAGAAACTCATCACGCTGCCCAACACGCCGCATATCACCGTGCCCTGTGGTAAGAGCGAGGCCGACAACGTGGTGGTGGGAGAATACGGAACGAAACCCGACCTACCCGCCGACGCACTGCCGCACTGGGAACTGTGCAAGAAGTATGACATCATCGATTTCGAGCTGGGCAACAAGATCACGGGCGCAGGATTTCCCCTCTACAAGGGCAAGGGCGCACGTCTGCAGCGCGCTCTCGTCAACTTCTTCCTCGACGAGGCAGCGAAGGCAGGCTTCGAAGAGGTGCAGCCACCCCTGATGGTCAACGAGGCCAGCGGACTGGGCACAGGACAGCTGCCTGACAAGGAGGGACAGATGTACAGCATCCCCCTCGACGGCTATTACATGATACCCACCGCGGAGGTGCCGATTACCAACATCTATCGCGGTGAGGTGGTGGATGCCCGTCGTTTCCCTATCAAGCATGTGGGTTATAGCGAGTGTTTCCGCCGTGAGGCGGGCAGCTACGGCAAGGATGTTCGCGGACTCAACCGGCTCCACGAGTTCAGCAAGGTCGAGATCGTGGTCATCGAGCACCCGGAGCGTAGCTACGACACCCTCGAGGTGATGAAACGTCATGTGGGTGGCCTGCTCGACAAGTTGGGCCTGCCGTATCACATCCTCAAGCTCTGCGGCGGCGACATCAGTTTCACCTCGGCGATGACCTTCGACTTCGAGGTGTGGAGCGCCGCACAGCGCCGCTGGCTCGAGGTCTCATCGGTCTCCAACTTCGAGACCTTCCAGGCCAACCGCATGAAGTTGCGCTACAAGGACGAGAACGGCAAGATGCAGCTATGCCACACCCTCAACGGCTCGGCGCTGGCTCTGCCGCGTATCGTGGCTGCACTGCTGGAAAACAATCAGACACCCGACGGCATCGTGATGCCCGAGGCGCTGCGTCCCTACCTGGGGTTCGATAAGATTGATTGAGATTCTTAACTCGAAAATTCAGAGTATAAAATAGGCTGGCGCGTCATCGACACACCAGCCTATTTCCTTAACCTTTACTATAGGATTCAGAAGTGGAATCCAAGGCGCAGCATGACACTGCCGACGCTGCGCTGCTGGCGGCTTGTTTGCGCGGCGGCCTGTGCGCGGGCAACGGCGTTGTCGTCGCGCGTGCCGGAGGTGTAGTCAACGGGGTGCTTACCCATGCCGTAGTAGTAGAGGCCCGCGCTGAAGTGCTGACCGAAGTAGGCACCGGCGCCGAGCATCCAGGCAAAGGCGAAGTTGGCCTTGTAGCCGAAGCGCTCGTTGCCGTCTCCCTTGCCCTCAGAGGTGATGATAAATAGGTCCGTACCCACGCCAAACTCGCCGTAGGCGGAGATGTCGCGCCACGGTAGCTCGTCGTAGATGTACGTGACGCCGCCCAAGAGGGGGATGTTGAAATAAGTGGGGGCGCTGTAGTAGGCGTCGTCGTACTTGTCGCGCCACGAGCCGTCAATGGTGTTCCATAGGAAGTCAATGTTGCCGAAGGGGGCCACCTCACCCACGCCGACGTCGAAGCGGTAGCTCACGCGGTATCCGACACCGAAGCCCACGGAGGCATCCTTGCCGACTTGCGTGTTGGACAGGGGCACACCGCTGCCGGGATAGGCTACGCCCAGTGGGGTAGCGTAGGCGGAGAGGTCGGTGGCTGATGCCGACGTGCCGAAGTCGCCGGTGGGAATGTTGCCGTTGAGGAAGACTGACTGGCGCAGCTGGGCGTGGACGCCGCCACAAAGTGTGGCAAAGAGGACGGTGAGGACCAGCAGACGGGATGTTTTATTCATGGTAGTAGGGATGTTATTTTTTGATGTTTGACTTTTTACGTTTGATGGTTGTTGTTTTCTTGCTTGCCGTTTTTTTCTTGGTACCGGAAGCTGATGAAGATGTACTTGCCACATCAGGTTCGGCGTCCAGTGGGGGAATCTCGGCGTCGAGGGGAGGTATCTCTGCGTCCAGGTATTCGGCCTCGATGCCGCGGAGATCGTCGTCGGTGGGCTCGAAGTCGTCGTCCACGTCCACGTCCTCCTCGTCGTCGTCGTAGCTGTCTAACTCGCCGTCGTCGCCGTCGAGAGCGGCAAGCAGCTCGTCCTTGTCAATGTCGACGGCGAGTTTCTGACGACGTTTCTCGTCTTCTTCAAGATTGGTCTCGAAGTCGCCGTGCCGCAGCACGCGCTCGGTATGGCTGGTGTCGTTGTCCTCTTTCTCCATCGCTTCGCTTAGAGGGGCGAACTCACCCTCTTTGTCTCCACTGTCGCCGTCGTCGTCGAAGAGGGCCTTGTCGAGGTCCTCGCCCAGGGTGTCGATGACCATGTCGAATTTCACCATATAGGCTGTGTCGTCGGTGTCGAGGGGCACGACAAAAATGCTCTCTCCCGTAGGTTTGACAAAACGTTGAATATGGTCGCTGTAGCCGTCGGGGTAGCGTTCTTTGAAGAGCACCTTGGCGTCGTCGGGGAGGTTCTTGTAGCTGACAATCAGATTTTTCTTGTGTCTTTTAGCGGTGGACATAGTGTTCCGATTTTGGTGCAAGTATAGGAACATTATTTCATATGGCAAAATTTTTTTTTCGCGGTGCAATAAAACAAGTCCGCCGACGTTACATTGCGAAACAAATGACAAAAAGGGCAAATGTGATGAAAAGATTAATGATGCTGACTGTTATGGTGCTGACGCTTGGTGGGCTGCATGCCCAGCAGGTGTCGTCGCGGGCGAAAGCAATGCGCATGATGAGCTTCGGGCGGCCCGAGTACCAGATCAAGGACATCAAGGTCTACACGGACACGATGACGGTCTACTCCCTCTCCTCACAAGTGATCTATCCGCTGGGGGTGTGGGAGAGCATGGAACAGTACATCACCGACAACCAGCTGCATTGGTACCGCGAGAGCGACTATAAGCGCTACTTCGACTCGATGGAGGTGAGCGTCAACCGTATGCGACGCCTGGACAACAGCTATGTGGATATGTTCTACTCCATCTGGACCAAGAAGGTCGAGTTGCTTGCGGGCCGCATCGACGATGCCGAGGTGGTCCTCGCCAACGGCGTACATGTGGGTATGAGCAAGGATGATGTCTTCAAGGTCTTCTTCAAGCGCTATCCCAAGTCGTACACTGCCGACGTTGCCGTCCTCAAGGTCGTCAGCGGCGCCGGCGAAGTGGCAGAAATCTACACCTTCAAAGGCCAGAAACTCCGCCACGTGAAGATCGAAACAGCATATAAGTATTATTAGTGGGTAGTTCTTACGAAGCGTACCGCCCTCTTTTTCGGCTCGTTCAACCCCATTCATGTGGGGCATCTTATCATCGCGCAAACTATGTTGCAGCGCGATGATGTTGATGAGGTGTGGTTTGTGGTGAGTCCGCAGAACCCGTTGAAAGAGCGGGCTACGCTGCTTGCCGACGAGGAACGGCTGGCGATGGTGCAGTGTGCTATTGGCGACCATGATGGTTTTAGGGTGTGTGATATTGAGATGCATCTGCCGGTTCCGAGCTATACGGTGGTGACGTTGGCAGCCCTTGGGGAGAGATATCCTGACCGCCAGTTCTGCCTCATTATGGGCGGCGATAACCTTGCCACCTTCACCCGGTGGCGTGAATACCAGCATATCCTTGACAACTACCGTATCCTGGTGTATCCACGTCCCGGGAGCGAGCATCCCGATTTGGCCGCACACGGGTCGGTGACGATGGTCGATGTGCCGATGATGGATATTTCGTCGAGCTATATTAGGGAGGAGATTGCTGCGGGACGCGACGTGCGCTATCTGCTCACGGAGCCTGTGTACCGCTACCTCAGGGAGAGAAGGCTTTATGAGAGAAAAGATAAGATTTAAAAGTTAAGAGTTATGAAGAAATGGTTGAAGGTTGTGTTGTGGGTTGTCGGGGTGCTGCTGGGACTTGTGGTGCTGTCGACGATCCTGGTGGCTCCTGTGGCCAAGAGTTACGTGAACAACCACGGTGAAGAGCTGTTGGGTCGCAAGGTGCACATCGACGAGCTGAGTGTCAATGTCTACACGGGCCATTTGGCATTGCGACGTGTGGCCCTCTATGAGGACAATGGCAGCGACCTTTTTGTGTCTTTTGACACGCTGGATGTCAAAATCAAACTTCTCAAACTTCTCAGCCACACGGTGCACCTCAAGCATCTCACCCTTGCGGGGCTTGACGCGCGGGTAGAGGATCGGGGCGGGGTGTTCAACTTCCAGAGCCTCATAGATCATTTTGCCAGCGACACGACGGAGGAGGAGAAAGACACCACTCCCAGTGACTGGGTGATGAAATTCTACAACACGCGCATCAGCCATGCGCAGTTGCGCTACCGTGACGTGAAGCAACACCAGGAGTGGCATCTTCCCGACGTGAACCTGCGTGTGCCGGGCTTTGTGCTGGGTGGCGAAGAGACCAGCGAGGGAGGACTGAACATAGGCTTCACCGAGGGTGGGCGCCTGAGCCTGCAGGCCTCACTTGACGAGCAGCAGGACCGCTATAGTCTGTCGGCGCACCTTGAGGATTTCGCCCTCAGCAACCTGCAGCCGCTGTTTGCCGACATGTTGCGCCTGCAGCGTCTGGGTGGTACCGTTGATGTGCAACTCAATGCCTCCGGCACCTTGGGGGAAGTGATGAAGAGTAGGATTGACGGCAAGTTGGTTATGCAGCGAGTGGACCTTGTGGGAGGGGAGGGTAGCGTGATGTCCTTTGACCGTTTTGAGGTGTTGCTTGATGAACTCAACCTTGATGAGGGACGTTACAACCTGCGTAGCGTCACCCTCGACGGTCTCGCCGCCAAGTATGAGCAGTGGAGTGACCATAATACCCTCAGTGACATTTTGGTGCAGCAGAAAGAGATTGAGCCTGCCGATACGACGGAGAGTGCTGTCACCCCCGATACGGCAGCACAGAAAAGTCAGCCGTTACAATTGCATGTCGGCAAGGTGGCGGTACGGCATTGCAACCTCACCTATGCCGACTACACTCTTCCCGATGCTTTCGTTTTTCCCATCAGCGACATTAACATAGAAGCTACGGACCTACGCTTCAATGGCGACAACAATGCGCGTTTACGTGCGGTGTTGCCTGGCGGCGGACACCTTTTGCTCGACTGGAAGGGTAATATAGACCACTGGAAGCAGCATCAGCAGCTATTCCTGTCTATCAAGGGTCTGGATATGAAGAAACTGAGTCCCTGGACGGTCTACTACACAGGACAACCTATAGAGGACGGCATATTCAGTCTCACGACAAGGGCCACCATACGCAATAGCCAGCTCGAAAGCCATAACAAGTTGGATATTTACAAAGCCCGTGTGGGAAGTCGTCGCAAGGATGTAGACCCCGAGATGAAGCTACCGCTAAAGACTGCCCTCTACATTCTCAAGGACAAGGACGACAAGATACTCATAGAGATGCCTGTCAGTGGCAATATCGACAGTCCGGAGTTCAACTATATGAAGCTCGTGTGGAAGACCTTGGGCAACCTTCTTGTCAAGGTGGCCACGTCGCCTGTCCGTGCTCTTGCCGGAGCTCTCGGTGCCGGTGGCGAAGACCTTGACTTCATTGATATCGATCCTTCGCAGCGTAGCCTCACCTCCGAGCAGTACCACACCCTCGGCTCTCTAGCCAAGGTGGCACAACGCGACACGCTGCTTGTGCTCACCCTCACACAACAGATGCCTCCCGCGGCTAACGACACCGTGGCGAAGGGGTATGCGTTCCGTAACGAGGTGGTGCGACGTTACCTTATCGAACAAGGGGTCAGCGCCCAGCAGATACAGGTGCTCACCGGCGAGCCTCAGCAGGAGGGAGGACGTACGGGCTATGCCATCAGCAGTGAGATGAAAATTGACGAATGAAAAGTTTTACGTTTAAACGTTTAACGTTTTAGGAAAAGGAGATCATGGAAGAAGATATTTTCACCCCCAGAAACGTAGATTACAACGACGACTCTATCGTCCACCTGGAGGATATGGAGCACATTCGCCTACGCCCGGGCATGTATATAGGCAAGTTGGGCGACGGATCGTCGCACGACGACGGCATCTATGTGCTCATCAAAGAGGTGATAGACAACGCCATTGACGAATATACTTCCGGCTTTGGAAAGAAGATAGAGGTGAAGGTCGACTTCGCTGAGCGGCGCGTGAGCATCCGTGACTACGGACGCGGCATTCCCCTGGGCAAACTTGTTGAAGCGGTGTCAAAGCTGAACACCGGAGCCAAATACGACAGCAAGGTGTTCCAGAAATCGGTGGGTCTTAATGGTGTCGGTACCAAAGCCGTCAATGCGCTCTCCTCGTTCTTCCAGGTGCAGTCGTTCCGTGACGGCAAAACGCGCAGGGTTCAGTTCTCAGACGGCAAACTCGTGGACGACAGTGGTGTCGCAGCTTATAGCGGAGAAGATAGTGGCACTCTTGTCGAGTTCATCCCCGACGGTAAGCTCTTCGGCAACTATCACTTTATCGGCGAGTATGTCGAACGCCGCATATGGAACTACTGCTACTTGAACCGTGGCCTCACCATCTACTACAACGACAAGCGCTACTACTCCAAGAACGGTCTCCTCGACCTGCTGGAGAATAACCTGCAGGCTGATCCTCTCTATCCTATCATACATATCAAGGATGGCGATTTCGAGGCTGCTTTTACTCATGTTCCCGGACAGAACAACGACTACTACTACTCCTTTGTCAACGGCCAGCACACCACCGAGGGAGGTACCCACCAGAGTGCCTTCCGCGAGGGGTACGCCCGAGTCGTTAAAGACTTCATCAAGAAAGACTACACACCCGAGGTGATACGTGGGGGGCTCGTATGTGCTCTATGTGTGCGCATACAGGAGCCCGTCTTTGAGGCTCAGACCAAGACCAAGCTGGGTTCCACGCACCTTGAGCCCAATAAGGTGGATGGTAGCAACGATAGTCCGCTGCTTAAAACCTACATCCTGGACATTCTCCGCAACCACCTTGACAACTATCTCCACATCCACCCCGACACCGCCGATGCGTTGCTGGCGAAAATCAATGCCAACGAGAAGGAACGTAAAGAGATAGCCGGTATCAAGAAGGTGGCGCGTGAGGCCAGCAAAAAGGCCAGCCTCAACAACCGCAAGCTGCGCGACTGCCACGTTCACTACAATACCAACCATGCCCGTCGGCTTGAGAGCACCATCTTTATCACCGAGGGAGACTCCGCCTCGGGCTCCATTACCAAGAGCCGCGATGTCGACACGCAGGCCGTATTCTCTTTGCGGGGCAAGCCCAAGAACACCTACTCCATCTCCAAGGTCGACGTGTATAAGAACGAGGAGCTCAACCTCCTTCATAATGCCCTTGATATCGACGACGGAATAGAAAATCTGCGCTATAATAACGTCGTTATTGCCACCGATGCCGATGTCGACGGTATGCACATACGCCTGCTGCTGCTCACCTTCTTTCTGCGCTTCTATCCAGAGCTTATCCAGACGGGCCACGTCTACATTCTTCAGACCCCCCTCTTTCGAGTCCGCAACAAGCAGAAGACCACCTACTGCTACACCGACGAAGAGCGTGTTGCGGCCATTCAGAACACTCCCCACGCAGAAATCACGCGTTTCAAAGGTCTCGGTGAGATTAGTCCCGACGAGTTCAAGGCCTTTATCAACAGTGATATGCGCCTTGATCCCGTTCTGTTACACAAGGATTTCGACACGCAGGGTACCCTCTCCTTCTACATGGGAGAAAACAGCTTGGAGCGCCGCGAGTTCATTATGCAGAACCTACGCATCGAAGACGACGAATCCATTGTCGTAGCTTAATTATCCCATCATCATTCACTCCAGATCCTTTTGTTCTTGTCCCATTCCTCCATTATTGCCCAAGCCCTCAACCTTGGCCAACGTCAGGTTGAGAAGACCATCGAGCTCCTCGACCAAGGAGCTACCATACCTTTTATAGCCCGCTATCGTAAGGAAGCTACCGGGAGTCTCAATGAGGTGCAGATTGCCGCTATTAGAGACATGCTGATGCGCCTCAGGGATCTTGATAAACGTCGCGAGGCTATCTTGCAGACCATAGACGAGCAGGGCAAACTTACACCCTCGTTGCGGGAGAAAATTGCTGCTGTCGAGACACTTGCCGAGTTGGAGGACCTCTACCTCCCGTATAGACCCAAGCGGCGCACGCGTGCCACGATAGCTATAGAAAAGGGATACGAACCCGTTGCCGATGCCATCGTGCAGGGACGCTGGGACGATTGGGACGACGAGGCGCTCCAGGGGGCACGTGATATTATTGCCGAACGAGCCAGCGACGATGCGACAGCGAGGTCGCGGGTGCGCCATGTGTTCCGCCGCAAGGCTATGCTTTCCTCGACACTGGCGCGTGGTGTAGAACCTGGCGACGAGCGTGTGGCCAAATATGAGAACTGGACGGACTGGAAGGAGCCCATAGGTCGCGCTCCTTCGCACCGTATTTTGGCGCTGTTGCGAGGCGAGGAGGCAGGGGTGTTGCGCGTGCATGTGCGTCCGGAGCGCGATGAGGAGGGCATTGATGCCCTCATCCCACGCACATTGCCACAGGGTAAAGCCGGCGAGCAGTACCAGATGGCATTGGCCGACAGCTACAAGCGCCTTGTGGCGCCATCGATGGAGAACGAATTCCGCAATATTCTCAAGGAGAGGGCAGACGGTGAGGCTATCAAGGTCTTTGCCGATAATGTGCGCCAACTGTTACTGGAGGCTCCTATGGGGCAGAAACGCACCCTTGCCATCGACCCGGGGTTCCGGACAGGCTGCAAGGTGGTGTGTCTTGATGCACAAGGCCAATTGCTTCATAACGAGACGATCTATCCCTTCACCTCGGTGCGCGAGGAGCGTGCTGCGGTGGCCAAGCTGGAAGCCCTTGTCGAGGCGTTCCAAATAGAGGCTATTGCCATCGGCAACGGTACGGCAGGTCGCGAGACAGAGGAGGTGGTGCAGAAATGCCACTTCAAAACCAAGGTGTTCGCCGTCAGCGTCAGCGAGGCAGGTGCCTCGGTGTATAGCGCCAGCGACGTGGCGCGGCGGGAGTTTCCCGACTACGACATCACGGTCCGCGGTGCCGTAAGCATTGGCCGTCGTCTTATGGACCCCCTCTCGGAACTTGTCAAGATCCCGCCCCAGAGCATAGGTGTGGGCCAATATCAGCATGATGTTGACCAGAAACGTCTTGCCGCCGCTCTTGATGACACAGTGGCCTCCTGCGTCAACGCTGTGGGTGTTGAACTCAATACTGCCAGTCGCGAGCTGCTGGCATACGTCAGCGGAATCGGTCCTGCGCTTGCCGACAAAATTGTGGCTCACCGAAACCAGCATGGTCCCTTCCCCGACCGACAAGCGTTGCGGCAGGTAAAAGGTCTCGGCGACAAGGCTTTCGAGCAGTGTGCCGGGTTCTTGCGTATCCGCGAGTCGCAGAATTCCCTTGACCACTCTGCAGTACACCCGGAGCGCTATGCCCTTGTGCAGCAGATGGCTGCCAGCGTCGGTTCCGATATTGATAAGCTAATGGCTGACAAGGCATTGCGGAGCAGAATACATCTCGGCGATTTTGTCACGAGCGAATGTGGTATGCCAACCTTGCTTGATATCATGCAAGAGCTTGAAAAACCGGGACTTGATCCGCGAGCACATTTCGAGGTGTTCGAATTTGATAAGAGCATCTCGCGTGTTGAAGACCTGAAGCCCGGAATGGTACTGCCAGGTATAGTCACCAACATCACCGCCTTTGGGGCCTTCGTGGATATCGGCATACACCACGATGGACTCATTCATATCAGCCAGGTGGCGGACCGTCGCGTGAACGATGTGTCGGATGTGCTGCATCTCCATCAGAAGTTGCACGTCAAAGTACTTGAAGTAGACCTTCGCCGCCAGCGTGTCAGCCTCACCCTTAAGGGGATGCAATGAGGCCGACGACCCCTGCCGACACCCTGTTTTTTTGATGGTGTAGATGCGACATGATGGGAGCGGACTGGGAGCGGACTGGGAGCGGACTGGGAGCGAGGTGGATGGGCGCATTGAGAATCAGGCGATTGCGATTTGTTAAATTCTGCTAAAAACTGTTAATGAATCCTAAATAGGGGAGGCTGGGCGGATTTGCAAATCCGATGTGTTTTTTTTTGTTTTTTTATATACGAAATATTGGGTATGAGGTAAATGAGAAAATACCTCACACCTGTAGATTTTGGTGGAAAATGAGGTGTTTTGATGGGTGTTGGAGGAGGATGGAGGTGCACGGAAGCGGCAATGTATCAGTGGTTTCCGAAAAACAGGGGAAAGAATCTTTCTTTTTGTTTGCATGTTTGCAATAATGTTCGTATTTTTGCAATGATTTTATCAGCGACCCGCCACACAAAATCATGTGGGTGAGGAAGGCGTAGCCGTGTTCATCGACGAAAAATAAGTATACGGTACGCAAAATACACACAAAACACACAGTCTCTTTCTTATGTCAATTCTTGTTACTGGTGCCAATGGCCAGCTAGGCATGTGTTTGCGCCGCACCACCGCAGGCGACAGCCGCTTCATCTTCACAGATGTGGTGGAAGCCATAGGCGTGCCCACCACCATACTAGACATCACGGATTGCGGGGCAGTAAGGCGCTTTGTGCGGGATCGTGAGGTGGCGGCTATCGTCAACTGCGCCGCTTATACCAACGTGGATAAGGCTGAGAGTGACGAGGCTGCGGCAGAACTGCTGAACGCTACGGCGGTGGCTTACCTCGCGGAGGCTATGAAGAGTGTCGACGGGCTCCTCGTGCATATCAGCACCGACTACGTCTTTGGCGAGGAACGTTACAATACCCCCTGCCGAGAGGACCAGCATGGTACGCCGACGGGTGTCTATGGACGTACCAAGAAGCATGGCGAGGAGGCCATAGCAAGCATCGGTTGCCGCGCCGTCATTATCCGCACTGCGTGGCTATACAGCGAGTATGGCCGCAATTTCGTGAAGACGATGCTGCAGCTCACAGCAGAAAAACCGGCCCTCAAGGTGGTCGTCGACCAGGTGGGCACGCCTACATACGCGCAAGATTTGGCGGACGTGATAGGCAAGGTTCTGGAAGCACCACAGGAGGGCGTCTTCCACTTTAGCAACGAGGGTGTGTGCAGTTGGTATGATTTTGCAAAGTCTATAGCTCGTTATGCGGGACATACGTCATGTGACATCCAACCGTGCACCTCGGACCAGTACCCGTCCCCCGTCAAACGTCCTGCATACAGTGTGCTCGACAAAACGAAAATCAAGGAGACTTTCGGTATCAGCATTCCCTACTGGACCGACAGCCTGAGAGTATGTCTCGATCGTCTCTCTAGGCTTGCGTCTTCCGCTAACAATCTATAACGAAAAAAACATCACGACTTATGAAAATATCTGTTGCCGGCACCGGCTATGTCGGTCTTTCCATCGCCACTCTGTTGGCACAGCACAATGATGTCACCGCTGTCGATGTGGTATCACAGCGTGTCGACCTGGTGAACAACAAGAAGTCGCCCATCCAAGACGACTATATCGAGGACTATCTCGCCAACAAGCCCCTCTCGCTCAAGGCCACCCTCGACCAGGAGGCGGGCTACCGCGATGCCGAGTTTGTGGTCATTGCCGCCCCCACCAACTACGACAGCCAAAAGAATTTCTTCGACACCTCGGCTGTGGAGTCGGTCATCGATGCCGTGCTGAAGGTGAACCCCGATGCCGTGATGGTCATCAAAAGCACCATCCCCGTGGGCTACACCCGATCGCTCTACCTGCGTTATGCCCAGAAGGGTTGCAAGAAGTTCAATCTCCTTTTCTCGCCCGAGTTCCTGCGCGAGAGCAAAGCCCTCTACGACAATCTCTACCCCAGCCGCATCATCGTGGGTGTTCCCAAGATGATGTCAGGCAAGGAGTATGAGGCCGAGAACGAGGCTATTCGTCAGCTGACCGACATCGAGTGGCTCACCGGGCGCGCCCACGTCTTCGCCCGCCTGCTGCAGGAGGCCGCAATCAAGACCGATGTGCCGACGCTCTTTATAGGCATGAAGGAGGCCGAGGCGGTGAAGCTCTTCGCCAACACCTATCTGGCTTTGCGCGTCAGCTACTTCAACGAGCTCGATACCTACGCTGAGATGAAGGGGCTCGACACCCAGGCCATCATCGATGGTGTCTGCCTTGACCCCCGCATCGGCACCCACTACAACAACCCGTCGTTCGGCTATGGTGGCTACTGCCTGCCTAAGGACACCAAGCAGCTGCTGGCCAACTACGAGGATGTGCCGCAGAATATGATGAGTGCCATCGTCGAGAGCAACCGCACCCGCAAGGACTTCATTGCCGACCAGGTGCTTAAGATGGCTGGCTACTATGCCTACAGCAGTAACAACCAGTATGGCACTGAGCAGAGAACCCCCACCATCGGTGTCTACCGCCTCACGATGAAGTCCAACTCCGACAACTTCCGCCAGAGTGCCATCCAGGGCGTGATGAAGCGCATCAAAGCCAAGGGTGCCCAGGTCATCATCTACGAGCCCACCCTCGAAGACGGCACCACTTTCTTTGGCAGCCTCGTTGTCAACGACCTCGCTAAGTTCAAAGCCCAGTCGCAGGCCATCATCGCCAACCGCTACGACTCCTGCCTCGACGACGTCCAGAGCAAAGTCTACACCCGCGATATCTTCAAGCGCGACTAAATTTTTAACCCTTAACCTTTACCAAAATTGACGGTAAAAGATGTTTTCGACCTGCGGCGGCAGGGTAGGATAGAGGAGGCCTATGAGGCCATCCGTCCGATGTACGCCGCCCACAAGGGTCGCTACACCACCCTCTGCATGTTCTGGACCGCCAGCGATGTCTTCGAACTGAGGATGGACGAAGGCCGCACCGACGAAGCCGAGAAGATCTACCGCGCCCTGCAGCGCATGCTGCCTCGTGTGCAGGAGATAGAACGGCAACTGCATGAGGAGCGTGGAACCATAGGAGAAGACTCCTCCGACAGCGCCAGCGACTTTATGGAATTCGCCCGGCAGTGCCTTGACGACAAACCCTCCGCTACCGAATTCCTCACTCAAAACTCTTCACTTTCTGCTGTGGCCCGCGAGCATGATGAGCGAACTCTCGAAGATTCACCACTTGTCCTCCTTCACGCAAGCGAAAACGACGAGGAAGAAGCCCCCCAACAGGTGGTTGATGTACGCAATATTTCGGGTCTCACCCCCATGCAGCGCATCGTTCTGGGCTTCACAGCTGCCAATCCCGGTAGCGATCTCCCCTCGATAGCCCACGGCTTGGGTCTCCCGACACAACTTGTAGAGCCTCACCTTGCTGCCCTTACCGCCACCGGCCTCGTCACCCAAGCCTCCAATGGATACTTCGTCAAACAATAAAGGTGATAGGGTGTGCGATGATCAACGATTAGGAGGAACGATAGAATTCACAAACGAAAAATCAACTTAAGTTAAAAATATTATGTCAGTTTTTAAAGACAAAGTTTTGTTGATAACCGGTGGTACCGGCAGCTTCGGTAATGCAGTATTGAACCGCTTTTTGCGCACAGATATTGGTGAGATTCGCATCTTCTCCCGCGACGAGAAGAAGCAGGACGACATGCGCCATGATTTCCAGGCCCGTATGCCGGAGGTGGCCAACAAGATTAAGTTCTACATTGGCGATGTGCGCAACAAGAGCACGCTGAAGTATGCCATGCAAGGTGTGGACTATGTGTTCCATGCTGCCGCCCTGAAGCAGGTGCCGAGTTGCGAGTTCTTCCCGATGGAGGCCGTGAAGACCAACGTCATCGGTACGGACAACGTACTGGATGCCGCCATTGCAGCCGATGTGAAGTGCGTGATTTGTTTAAGCACCGACAAGGCCGCCTATCCTATCAATGCGATGGGTATCACCAAGGCCATCGAGGAGAAGATTGCCGTGGCCAAGTCGCGCTTGAGCGGTAACACCAAGATCTGCTGCACCCGCTATGGTAATGTGATGTGCTCCCGCGGCTCCGTCATTCCGCTGTGGATTGACCAGATCCGCAAGGGCAACCCCATCACACTTACCGAGCCCAAGATGACCCGCTTCATCATGAGCCTCGAAGAGGCAGTCGATCTCGTGCTATTTGCCTTCGAACACGGCAACAACGGCGATATTATGGTTCAGAAGGCTCCTGCCTGCACCATCCAGACCCAGGCTGAAGCAGTAAGAGACCTGTTCAAGCATCAGGCACCAGCGGGGAAAGAGCCTGAGATTCGCGTCATAGGCATCCGTCATGGCGAGAAGATGTATGAAACGCTGCTCACCAAGGAAGAAGCCGCCAAGGCCATCGACATGGGTAACTTCTATGCAGTGCCGGCCGATAATCGCGACCTGAACTACGACAAGTACTTCAAGGAAGGCGACACCAAGCGCGCCACCATCGAGGAATTCAACAGCGACAACACCTACCGCCTCAACCTCGAAGAGACCAAGGCCAAGATTGCCAACCTGACCTACATCCAGAACGAACTCAACGGGATTCCTAATCTAGTGTAATAAACGAACACGAATCTCACGAATCACACGAATAATTGCTTCGCAATGATAATCTACAAAGACGAGAGTTACAATATAGTAGGAGCTGCGTTCCATGTTTACAACAAACTGGGATTCGGTTTCCTTGAGGCTGTGTACCAGGAGGCTCTCGAAATTGAGTTTCAGAGGCGTAATATTCCGTATGAGCGCGAGAAGGAACTGAATATCATTTACGATGGTGTTCAGTTGAAGCAAACCTACAAAGCAGACTTTGTCTGCTATGGAAAGATAATAGTGGAACTGAAGGCGGTAAGCGAACTTGACGACGCTCACCGTTCTCAGGTTTACAATTATCTCCACGCTACCGGCTATCGGTTAGGTTTGCTGTTGAACTTTGGCTGTTCCGACGAACTCGAAAAGGAAAGAATAGTCGTCTGATTAAGTGAACACGAATCTCACTAATCGAACGAATGTGAGATAAAAATTCGTATAATTCGTGCAATTCGTGTTCAAAAAAGTGCAATTCGTGTTAAAAAAAGAAAAAGAATATGCGTGTTTTAGTTACTGGCGCCAAGGGGTTCGTGGGAAAGAACCTCTGCTGGGCGCTGAAGAACATACAGGCCGGCAAGGACAAGACCCATCCGTCCATCACTATCGAAGCCGTATATGAATACGACATCGACAACAAGCCTGAAGAATTGGATGCTTGGTGCCGTGATTGCGACTTCGTTTTCAATCTGGCTGGCGTGAACCGTCCGCAGAACCAAGAGGAGTTCATGCAAGGCAACTTTGGCTTTGCCAGCACCCTGCTTGACACCTTAAAGAAATATGGCAACCGTTGCCCCGTGATGCTTTCCAGCAGCCAGCAGGCCTCACTCACTGGTCGTTTCGGCAACTCCGAGTACGGCCGCAGCAAGAAAGCAGGGGAGGACCTGTTTTTAGAGTATGAGAAGAACTTTCTACTTGACAACTCTCAACTTTCCACTGACTCTCAACTCTCAACTCTCAACTCTCAACTAAGACCAAGGGTCTTAATCTATCGCTTCCCCAATTTGTTCGGCAAATGGTGCCGCCCCAACTACAACAGTGCCGTAGCCACTTTCTGCAATGCCTTCGCCAACGACCTGCCGTACACCGTCAATGACCCCAGCGTTGAGTTGGAACTCCTTTATATCGATGACCTTGTCGACGAGATGCTCGCAGCCCTCGAAGGCAATGAACACCGTTGCGAATTCAACGGTCTCGAAGTGATTCCATATAACTCCAATACTGACAACTCTAAACTTTCCACTGACTCTCAACTCTCAACTCTCAACTCTCAACTCGGAAGATATTGCTATTGCCCCATCACGCATCACGTCACCCTGGGCGAAATTGTAGAGCTCCTGAAGTCCTTTACCGAGCAGCCCAAGACCCTGATGATCCCTGAAATCCCAGCCAACAGCTTCGCCAAAAAGTTGTATAGCACCTATCTGAGCTATTTGCCGAAGGAGAAAGTCGCTTTCCCGCTGAAGATGAATGTGGATGACCGTGGTTCCTTCACCGAGCTTGTTCACACGTTGAACTGTGGCCAAGTGAGCGTCAACATCTCCAAGCCCGGCATCACCAAGGGCCAACACTGGCACAACACCAAGTGGGAGTTCTTTATCGTGGTCAGCGGTCACGGCCTAATTCAGGAGCGCAAACTGGGCACCGATGAAATCATTGAGTTTGAAGTCACGGGCGATAACATCCAATGCATTCACATGCTCCCAGGCTATACGCACAACATCATCAACCTTTCAGAGACAGAGAATTTGGTGACCGTGATGTACTGCAACGAGATATTTGATCCCGGGAAGCCGGACACGTATTTTGAGCCGGTTAAATAGAACACGAATCTCACGAATCGAACGAATGTAAGATAAAAATTCGTGTAATTTGAGCAATTCGTGTTCAAAAAAAGAATTAGAGTTAAAAAAAAGATAACGATATGAGTTCTTTCAAAAACAATGGAAAGCTTAAGCTATTAATCATAGTCGGCACACGTCCCGAGATCATCCGCCTCGCTGCAGTAATCAATAAATGTAGGCAGTATTTCGACTGCCTGTTGGCACATACGGGCCAAAACTACGATTATAACTTGAATGGCGTGTTCTTCAAGGACCTCAAACTGGCTGACCCCGACATCTATATGGAGGCCGTGGGCAACGACCTGGGCGAGACCATGGGCAACATCATCGCCAAGAGCTACCAGCTGATGGTGGAGGTGAAGCCTGATGCCGTGCTGGTGTTGGGCGATACCAACAGCTGCCTCAGCGTGATTGGTGCCAAGCGCTTGCACATCCCCATTTTCCACATGGAAGCCGGCAACCGCTGCAAGGATGAATGCCTGCCTGAGGAGACCAACCGCCGCATCGTGGATATCATCTCCGATGTGAACATGGCTTACTCAGAACATGCCCGCAGGTATCTAGCTGATACAGGTCTGCCCAAGGAGCGTACCTACGTCACCGGCAGCCCCATGGCTGAGGTGCTGCACAACAACTTGAAAGAGATAGAGAATAGTGATATTTTCGATAAGTTGAACTCAAAACTCGACACTATCAACTTACCACTGACTCTAAACTCTAAACTCTCAACTCTACACTTGGAGCCGAAGAAGTACATTCTCCTTTCGGCACATAGAGAGGAGAATATCGACACCGAGAAGAACTTCCTTTCGCTGTTCAACGCCATCAACAAGATGGCCGAGAAGTACGACATGCCGATTCTCTACAGTTGCCACCCGCGTAGCCGCAAGCGCCTTGAGGCAAGCGGATTCCAGCTGGATAAGCGTGTCATTCAGCACGAGCCCCTGGGATTCCATGACTACAACTGTCTCCAGATGAACGCCTTCTGCGTGGTGTCCGACAGCGGCACCCTGCCAGAGGAGAGCAGCTTCTTTACCAGCGTGGGTCATCCGTTCCCAGCTGTGTGCATCCGCACTTCCACCGAGCGTCCCGAGGCTCTCGATAAGGGTTGCTTTGTCCTCAGCGGCATCGATACTTTGGGTCTATTACAGAGTGTCGATGTGGCCGTGAGTCTGATTCGCGATGGTCTGCCAGGCATCCCCGTACCCGACTATGTCGACGAGAACGTGAGCACCAAGGTGGTGCGCATCATCCAAAGCTACGTTGGCGTGGTCAACAAGATGGTTTGGAAAAAGTTTTAACGACCACGGATGATATTTAAAACGACCACGAATCTAACTAATCTAACGAATATAAGTCGTAACACCTTTCAGATGCTAAGTTTTTATTATTGGAAGCATCTTGCAAGCTGGCTTGTAGAAGTGCTTCAAAGAATATAAACCTTTATTGATAATAAAGCAGACCAACGGTCAGTCATCTGAAAGAAAAAGATTCGTCCAATTCGTACGATTCGTGTTCGAAAAAATAAGCGATTCGTGTTCGAAAATAAAAAAGCAATCCGCCCTCAGAAAGAAATTTAGTGTTTACCCCAGTATGGGAAACAGAAATACAGTGTGGGTGACGAACAGATGGTTCATAGTCTTCACATTAATACAATAGATTATGAAAACCATCAATTTAAGAAATGTTATCTTCGCTTCGGTAGGCATCCTGGCTCTCGCTGCGGCAGGCCTCTTCACCAGCTGCTACAAGGATGATCCCGCGGATCCCAACGCTAAGGCTCTGGTTAAAATCCACGTCAGCGATTTCACCATCTCGCAGGACGCTTTCTATGGCACCAAATCTGCCGAGGACCTGAACGACTACACCAACGTTGGTGCCATCGATCTGGCCTTCTACGAGGGTACGACCGAGGTCTACAAGACCACGCAACTGCGTAGTGACAACAGCACCTACACCACCTTCGGAGAGTTCGAATGCAACTTGCCCATCGGCAACTATACCATGGTGGTCATCGGTCGCGGATACAGCAACGGTGACGTGTTCGTCTTGACGAGCCCCACTGCCGCAGGCTACACCTCCGAGCGTGCCCGCGAGACCTTCTGCGCCACGCAGGATGTGACGGTTACAAGCACCACACCGCTCGACCTGAATGTCATCTTGAGCCGTGTCATTGCCAAGCTTCACATCGTCTCTACGGATAACCGTTCGGCCAGTGTGACAAAGATTCGCACCACCTACAGTGCCGGTGGCAAGAGCATCAACCCCACCACGGGACTGGCCACGGTCAACACGGGCTTCTCGGTCACCAACACGCCTAGCACTGCCGTGCAGACCCTCGATGTGGGTAACTACACCTTCCTCGCCACCGACGAGCAGACGATGACCATCACCATCGAAGCACTCGATGCAAGCGACAACGTGTTGTTCACCAAAGTGGTGCCGAATGTGCCGCTGAAGCGCAACCGCATAACGACCCTCACTGGTCAGGTTTTCACCGCCGGCACCTCTTCTGGCTCTTTTCAGGTAGAGACCGACTGGCTCGAAGGCAATACCGTTGAGTTCTAACAGCTTCACAATTAATAATTCACATTAAACTCCCGAACCATCTGTCCACCCCGCACTGTTGTTCCAAAAGAAAAAGATTCGTCCAATCCGAGCCATCCGTGTTCGAAAGAAGAAAAGAACCAGCCGCAAGAATCTGTGCCATCCGTGATTTATCCTGAGCCTGTCGTGCTATGTGATGAGCCAAGGATCTGTGTGACAAGATAAAACTGCGAGCAACGATTTATGGTGAGCCCGTCGAACCAGCAGCAAATTCGGGTTTTTCGTGTATTTCGATGTAGAAATAATCTCCGTGTGAGGAATTTCATGGTGAGCCTGCCGAACTTTCCGAGTAAGCGAGGGCAGAAGGAGCTTGCTTATTATGCCGAGCGAGAACAACCAAAGGTCATGAACCGTAGGTCGCGAGCCGGAGGCCATGAGCACATTGGCGTTAAAGTGAACAACAGCGAATAACACCGCTGAAGCAAAACAATTGAAGTGAGTCAGCACCGCTGAAGAAAAGACAATGCAGCGAATAAAGTCAACGAAGTTAACCCATAGCCCCCCTCTGCCATAATCCAGCGCAGACCCCCAGGGCGGCAATTTGAGGGCGAAATGTCACCTGCACGCCTGCACCCGAACGGTACGACCTGCCGAAGCACTTGCCCAATAGCAAAGAGATTATTCTATATAATTATTAGGAAAGAAACGATATGAGACATCTAACAATCACAAATGTAGGCCCTATAACCAAGACTGCACAAATCGTGTACGAGCGATTCTGTATCCTCATTGGACCGCAGAGCAATGGTAAAAGTACCATCGCCAAGGTTTTGAGTACCTGTCTGTGGTTGGAAAAGGAAGCCTGCACCTCTCTCACCACCGAGGTGGTAAAGAACGGTGAAGAATTCAAGAACCTGATAGAAGACTTCCATCGGATGCATAATTATATACATCCTGATAGTTCTTTTATTGAGTATCAGTCACCTTATATAACTATTGTTTACGACAAAGGCCGGTTCACTATGTCTTTCAATGACAAGTTAGCCTATCAGCGTCTTAAGATTTCCTATATGCCGTCTGACCGCAATATCGTGACCATGAAGGATATCGAGAAGCGAGATATAGAACCGACCAATTTCCGCAGCTTCCTGTTTGACTGGTTGGACACTAACCGTAATTTCGACTCCCAGCATAAGGCCCCCATATTGAACCTTGATGTGAAATATTATTTCGATGATAAGGCAAAGGAACGTATGGATATGCTCACGCACGAAAACGGAGTCTCCTATAACATACCTCTCTACGATGCGTCTAGTGGCATGCAGTCACTGGTGCCAATGACAGTACTGATGCACTACCTTGTATCCGATTATTTCAAGCGTTACGGAAAGGACATATCCTTCGAGCAGCAGCAGAAACTCAATGCGCTTGCGTGGACTATCACGCGAGAGATTACCTCTAAGTATTACCCTGAACAAGTAAGCCAAAGCGATTACAAACAGGTCTTCGATGAGCAGATTAAAGCCAAAGCAATTGATAATCCAGTTGCGGCAGGCTATATAGAGGAGATGAAGGAACTTTTTGCTCGTTTGACTACGCCTCAGAGCATATCATTTATTCTTGAGGAGCCCGAACAGAACCTCTTCCCGCAAACTCAGGTGGATCTGTTCAACGATACTATAGCTCTCTGCAATGCAGAACATCCGTCGTCGGTGTTCATAACCACCCATAGCCCTTACCTTCTGGCAGCAGCCAATATTCTCCTCTTCTCTGGTCGTTTACATGACTTGGGAGTTTCTGCACAACAGTTACAGGAGATAACAGGTACTGCAGCCTCCATTCACGAAGGCGAGTTCACGGCATACACAGTCTCAGACGGAACCTGCCGGTCCCTGCTCGATGAAGAGACGCACCTCATCCGCGAAAACGACCTCGATACTGCATCCGACTACAATGGTGAGGTATTTGATCGCCTCTACCAGATTTATGTTCAAAAACTGCGCAACAAATGATCCCGGCATATCTCCTTGACCTTCAGTTGCCACAGGTGTTTTCTGCTTATTCCACTACTGTGGACAGTTATTTACTGCTGTCAACCAGTGATGAACACATAGTGGATGCAGATGTGCAAAAGGTCAGCGGTTTCGTTACGGCCACATTTGGCCAGGCCGAAGAATCTGCAGGTAAGTACTTCGCAGTCGAGAACCCGACGGGACAGCCATACGCATTGCTTCAGATAGATAACGGCATCATCAAGTCGTCAGCCACCAAGAAATGCGATTGCGCCATAGCCAACAGCGCATCACTTTCTTTCATCGAGTTCAAGGCCAATGCATATAGTAGCAATGCGTCAACCATACAGAAGAACTACCGCAAAGCGATCGAACAGCTCTCCACAACGATAGGATTCTTCGACGACTATTTGTCAACATCTGGACAGGATATCAGATCGTTGCGAGCAGTAGATGCTTTTGTCTGCTTTCGTCATGGGTATCCTCGCAAAACCTCATCACAGATGAATTACCAGGTAGCTTTTGCTGCTGCAAACAACGGAATACCACTGTCGTTCGTTAGGAAAAAAGTGTTGTAATTACGCCCGCTGGCGAGGGCGAAGCCCGAGCCAGAGCGGATTTATGGTGAGCTTATCGAACTTTGCGAGTTAGCGAGCGGAGAGCCAAGCTCGCTTGAGCTTTCCCGAGCGAGAACAAAGTCAACGAAGTTAAGGATCCGTGTTCGAACAATAACCTCCATGTGAGGGAAAGAATTATCAACTTTCAACTTTCAACCGACGCCAAACCGAATGCAGAGCCAAGCTCGCTTGAGCTATGCTGAGGTGCGAAGGAGGTCAACGAAGATAATTATCAACTAGAAGCATAGGCGTACCATAGGCGTAGCGTAGGCGAAGCATAGGCCATCCTGTGCTAATCCTGCGCAGACCTCCAGTGGGTAATTTGAGAAACATTTGAATCTTTTAATATGGCAACAAAACTTCGTTTGGAAATCCATCGCATAGCTTTGCAACATCTGGTTGTGAAGGATAAGGGCAAGTCGTGGGAAGACTGCAACTTTTCCGAGCTGATTGACCTTTTTGACAAGAACGACAAGCAGAAGGCTCTTGCCATGCTGTGGACTAAGTTCGTGGAGCAGTTTGGCGACAAGTTTGTGGTCAATACCGATGGCGACAAGGCGGTTACCGCCACCGACAGCTGCCAGCACACGGTGTCGCCCCTTAAGAATGTCATCAACGGCGAGGTGTTTGGCGGCACCACCAACCGCGAACAGTCCATCTACAAGCGCAAAAACGCCAAGAAATCGACCAACACGGTGGCTGCCGACGATGTGGTATCGTCAAACTTCTACATCAAGATGTGGCTGCCTTACGACTATACCACCGGTGCGTTGATGATACAGAGCTATTCCACGTCGAATATCTCTGACCTGGTAAAGGTGCATTTCGCCAAGTTTGTGCAGAAATACCAGTTCCGCCTCGGCGTTACATCCTATTACCCCAAGACCTTTATGGAGGAGCGCAACAAGCGAAGCGAGGTGGTGTCGGTGACCTACGTGAAGGATAAACTTTCCAAGGGTAGCCTCCGCCTCATCAATCCGCTCTTTGCCAACCTTGAAGGGTTACGAATCAAGGTGGAGATAACAGGTTTTAGGAAGTCGGTCAATGATTTTTGGAAGCTGTTTAACAAGAATGGACGCTCGTTGGGTGCCGACATTGACCCGCTTGCCCTCAAGAAGGATGACAAAGATGTTACGGTGATGGCCAGGTATGTGGATGAGGAAGGCCGTTCCACCACGATGAACCTCGACCAAGACCGCATCCGCAACTTCGCTTACTACCTGCTGCCCGAAGAGGTGATGCTCAAAGATAAGAACACATACGACTTTATGGAAATCACCAAACACACCGACTCTATTCTTGAAACCATCAAGAAAGAGATAGGGTACACCAAAACCAAGTAGCCATGAGAGAGATTATTTCAAAGGCATGGGCTTCTTTGGTCGAGGAGAAGTTCTGGTTTATCATTATGCCGACGGTACTTGCCCTTGCGGTGGGTTGCCTCACATGGTTTTCCGATAGCGAGGTGAAAGTGTTCGCCGATGTGATTGGCTCCATCGGCATCTTTTCAGCCTTGATGTTTTCGGTGATTTTCATTGTGGTGGAACATTTCTTGAAGCGGCGTATGGACTACAGCAGCGACAATGAGGAGGATAAGCGGTATGTAGAAAACTATCAGGAGTTCACCAAGGAGATGGTCACACGCATTTCCTTCTCCATCTTTTTGGCTGGTTTGATTATTGTGTTGGCCTTCATCCTGCCGCAGCTGCCCTTCGCCAACAAATGGTATTTGGCCATTCGCAATGCGGTGTTTGTTTTTCTGCTGCTCCAGTATGCCGGACTCATCATCATTGTGGTGAAGGACATGTATGCGATGCTGATGGACGACACCGAGCAAAAAAAGTAAAGAACAATGGCATATATAACAGAAATAACCCAACTCAAGCAAGCCTGTCTTCACCATATCGGCAGCAAGACAGCCGACGATGGCATTGTGCTTTCGGGAGAGCCTTTGCAGCTCGACGAGGCTTCGCTGAAGAACCTTTTCACCTATTGCCTCTCGTCGTTCAAGGAGGGCGAGACCTTCTGCTTTCACAACGAGTTGGGCTTGCAGTTCAACGAAACCTGTGCTTGCGTGGGCAACTTGTTTGCCGACCCGCAAACCATAGTGGAGCAGTCACGGAACCTGGCCAAGGTGCTGTATGAGCATAGCGAACATCCCGGCATCAAGTGCGGCGACTTCATTGTGGCCTATTTCACCGACTGTCAAATCAATGGCTATGTGACCGATGCCGTGGGACTCTATAAGTGCGAGAATCCGACCAGTTTCCTCTCGGTGGTGTGCGAGGCCGATAATGCCCGAATCACCACCCTTCAAGGGTTGGACCTGAAGCATGTGGACAAAGCCGCCTTGATTTTCAACACCGATGCCGACGAGGGCTACCGCATGGCCATCATCGACAACACCAACCGCACCGAGGCCAAATATTGGGTGGACGATTTCTTGCAGGCCAAGCCTTGTGCCGACGAGTATCAGCATACCCGCACCTTCCTCAACGCCACCAAGGCCTTCATCACCAAGGAACTGCCTGCCACGCAGGAGGTGTCGCGCGGCGAGCAGGCCGAGCTGATGGACAAAGCCCTGCGTTACTTCAAGGAGAACGACACCTTCGCCATGGACGACTTCAACCAGCAGGTGATGGGCGACGAGTCGCTTTCAGCCGGCTTTGGGCTGTATGTGGATGACTATATGGCCAAGAATGATTTGGAGCCTGCCGAGAGTTTCGCCATTTCGGAAAGTGCCGTGAAGAAGTCGCAACGCTCCATGAAGAGCGTCATCAAGCTCGACCGCAACTTCCACATCTATGTGCATGGCGGCGAGGGTCTGATTAAGAAGGGCTACGACGAAGAGACTGGGATGGAGTATTACCAGTTGTATTTTAAAAAGGAAGAATAGGAATTATTAATTTCAGAATAATGGACAATAAACCACTAGATTATCACATACAGAAAGGATGGGTAATATTCCTATTCATTTTCTATACAATGATTGTGTTGGTTGGGGTAACACTTTTATTGTACATACTTATTGAGAAAATGACAGGCCAGTTAGGACAGGATGATGTTAAGACCTTTACTTTTTATGTATCTATGCTTGCGAGTACTATGATGACAGGTGTTAGGTATTCACAAAAGCTATACAAGGCGTGTATTGATGGTAGAGTGTCATTTGACAACAGCAACAAGTCGGTTGTTATTGGCAATGTCGTATATTTCCTGTTGCGACCACTGTATTCTGTTGCATTTTCTGTTCTTTTTGTTATCTGTTTGTTGGGGGGCATTAAATTTTTAGGTGGTGGGATGGATTGTGTCATTAACGAGCGCATGGTTTATTTGGCAGCTATTGCGTCGGGATTTATTGGTTACTCCATCGGCAGTGTTTTGGATATTTTTGAGATAGTGAGCAAAGACCATGTCGGTAAAATGTAATAATTATGGTAAAAGAAGACGAAAGAAAAAAGATCATAAATGACCTTCAATCTCTGGCGGAGACTGTCCATGCACTGAAAGAACAGCATCGGCAGAAGCATCCTATTGTTATTGAGTTTAGCGGTTCTCCAAAGGCAGGAAAGACATCCAGTATCAATTCCTTGGAATTGTTTCTTAAAAGGAATGGTTTCAAGGTTAAAGTAGTTCAGGAGAGAGCGAGCGTTTGTCCTGTAACTGACAAACAAAGCCCGATGTTTAATACTTGGACAGCATGTATGTCTCTTGCTGGAATGTTGGGAACACTTGAGGATAAAAGCAGTAATATCGATGTTTTGATTCTCGACCGTGGTATCTTTGATGCCTTATGTTGGTTCGAATGGCTATATTCTTATGGTAAGATGGATCGGCAACTAAAGGAAAGCGTGGAGGCTTTCTTGTTGCAGAAGGAATTCGTAAAATCTATAGACATAGTGTTTGCATTCAAAACAACACCTGAAACATCTATTGAAAGAGAATATGCTAATCTTCTAACAGATAAACTTGGCTCCATTATGAACCCTCGTGTTTTGCAGACATACCTCGATGCTATTGAAAAGACTCATAGAGAGAAAGAAAACAAGTTTCAAAAGGTTTTCATTATTGATACAACTACGAGAACACAAGATGAAGTTGGTAAAGATGTAACAGAGAAGACACTAAACACACTCAGGGATGTTTTGATGGAGCGCATTGGTTTCTTTAAGAAGACCGACGAACTTATGGGAATTTTGAATCAGAAAAGTTTCTTTTTGTACGATGAACTAAAACAGCAGTTTGATACCAATCAGATAGCCTTTGATTACCGTGAAGATGTGGAAAAACAAGATTCACTCTTGCAGCCAATCCCAATAGCGGTTATAACAAACACAAAAAACCGGGTTCTTGTAGTAAAAAAGAGTAATATTTCCAGTTCTGAAAAATCACCTGAGAAAGACCGAGTGTTGCCGTATGTAGGCGGACATACCAGACGGGAAGACATTATACCAGGTAAAAAAGAAGATTTTCTCGACATTTGTAAAACAACACTTAAAAGAGAGATACAGGAAGAGATAGGTATCTCAGTGTCGTTAGACAATATTATTCCTGATATAATTTATACTCCAACAGTTGAAAAAAGTAAAAAGCACTTGGCAATTTGTTTCAGGGTGACAGTGGAGGAAGATACTAAACTTCGGTTGGATGCAGAAGAGTTAGTTCAGAAAAAAGGTGTTAGTAAGAGTGGAAGATTCCTAACAACCGAAGAGTTGAACAACGAGCCTCTTGAAGATTGGGGTAAAATGATAATGAAAAAATACTTTAAGATAGAGCAATATACATTGTTCAACAACGATAATCAGTAATATTTATTTCTTCACTGAATTAAAAACTGTGTGAAATGAAGATAATAAGAAAGAAAAAGCACGAGGAAGCATTATTAGTCCAATTAATAGAAGAAAAAGAAAAAAATGCAAATCTTGCAGGATATGGACATCTTCCAAATGCACCGAAAGAGAAAGTGGTTAATGTACCCAATTCCTCAGATTATAAAGAGCCCAATAACAATACCTGTATAGGCTATTGGGAAGATATTTCAGGTTGCGAATTAAGAGATAATCTTACATATTATTGCCCGTCTTGCCAGAAACCAATGAGCAAGAAGGACTCAACTCTCGATGGTGCACATGTGTATAAATCAAGTAATAATAAAGAATGGTATTTTGTGCCACTTTGCAGCAAATGCAATAACCCTGAGAATACAGATGTAATGGAGGTTGATACTGTTTTGGTACCAGTTCCCTCTGAGTGTTATGAAAAGAAATCAGAAAAGTAAAAACAACATCTTACACATTCCTTCTTACATCATACATCTAACGCGACCTCCCGGTCTTTACGCGCGGAACTTCGGAAGTCGAGAGCAGAGTTGTACTTGTACAAACTATGCCGAAATGTAGAAGTGTAGACGTAGTCAACTG
>CACZRR010000070.1 GCA_902783595.1 uncultured Bacteroidota bacterium | reverse complement strand
GTACATCTACGACAACTCAATTGATAATCAAGAGGCACGCATCCTCTTCCGTTTTGCCAACGGAAACATAATCAAACGCTACACCGATGACATCCCCCTGTGGGCGCAAGGGCTAATTTAGCCCTCATTTATTTGGAAAAATTGCAACGACTTAAACGACACCAGCAGCAGGAAGTTGAGTTTGCCTTACTAATATACATATCCAACCTCTTGTTCCAAATCTTCAAGGGCTTGGTCTAGCCATCGATACTTATAAACCATACCGGGCGCGTATTTGTGCAAATCCCGTTTCGCCATCAATATATGTGGCCTTACCAGATTCCATTAGTTTAATACGCTCCTCTACGATGGACTTCATCTTCTCCTCGGTGTGGGCGATGGGGGAGTCGGTGCGCTGTTCAGCGGTCATGTCCTCGACCAGGTTGTCCACATGGCGTTGTAGCCAGAGACCGAATGCCTCGCGACTGAACGAGGGTTGCAACCTTCGAAGTGCGGAATCATCAACCGTTATGTTATACGTGCACATGATAATTATCCTTTGAATACGACTGCAAAAATACGCATGTTTTCCCATTCTGCAAAAAATATTCTGCCCACGTCTCGGAAAAGTGGTATTTTTGCAACAAATTATGATTGATAACAAAGACATACAGGTACGAGAAAATGAAGGCCGTAGAGAGGTGTTCGATCCTGTTCGGAGGCGTTGGGTGGCGCTGACACCCGAGGAATGGGTGCGGCAGTGCCTCATACTCTCACTGCATAACGACTACGGCTACCCCTACGAACTGATGCAGGTGGAGGGCGCCATCAGCGTCAATGGGATGACACGCCGCTGCGATATCGTGATCTACAACGACGGCCACCCGTGGATGATTGTGGAATGCAAGCAACCCAATGTGGCGTTGACACAGAAGGTATGCGACCAGGCCTGCCGCTACAACACTGTGTTGCATGTGCCCTACCTGCTACTCTCCAATGGTCGCCAAACCATCGCCATCGAGGTAGACTACCTCAACAACGTGGCTCGACCTATGATGGCTATACCTCCCTACCATAAAAAAAGTTAAATGATGAGCCTCCCAAGGCCCGTCGCCGTCTATAGGATATGAAAAGGGCGCTGAAACGGCACATCCTCGAGGAACGTTATGCAGACCTCTACAGCGTAGCAGAGGCCATGTTGCACGACGAGGACGACGCCAAAGATGCCGTACAGGATGCCCTGGTGAAAACACTGGTGAAGAGTGGAGTGAAGGATCCCTATGCATACTGCCTCACGACCCTGAGGCATCGCTGCATAGAAACGCTTCGACGACGCAATAGGCTCGCCAGCATAGATAACCTCGACGAGCTGTGCGATGTGGAGCCCTCGCAGATGGAACGCATCGTGAATGAGAAAAAACGCGAGCTCGACGATGTGCGCCGCGCGATGCTGGAGCTACACTATGAGGAAGGATACACGCTGGCAGAGGTGGCGGCCATCACCGCGCTGTCAATCTCCACGGTGAAGCGCATGCTCCACGACACACGCAACGAGTTGAAAAGAAAGATAGAACAAGAGTTATGAACCCGAGAACAAAAGAGTTGCTGCAGCAACTGCGCGAGGGAACCCTCGACGATGCGGGGCGCGACGAACTTAACAGCGCTCTGCACCGCGATGAGGCCGTAGAGACAGCCGCACGACAGGCATCACGCATCGTGCACCGCCGATGGTCGCTACGCATCGCCGCGGTGGCGGCGCTGCTCCTGGTGACCGGTAGCGGATTATGGATATACCAACAACCCACCGCACAACACGAACCACTGGCACAGGTGCAGCACAACACCACGGCACCGACAGAGTGGCATGCTGATGTATTACCGACTGTGGCAGAAGAGCGCCCCGTCCTTCCTACGTCAGCAAAAGCGGAACGACGGCAATCAACACCGCCTTCTGTCGCCCCCAAGCATCTGGCAGCAGCACCATCGCAGCCGGACGTCATAGCACCCTCTATAGCCTCCCCTAAGGTGATGTGCAACAGCCAGTGTGATGCCGACTCAGTCATCAGCGACATCCGCAAATTTCTCTCGGTATGAAACGATTGGCGATCATAGTTGTTCTGCTCGCATCGCTTGCTGTCCAGGCCCAGACAGACCTCTACCAGCGGTACGCTTCGCGACCCGGCGTCAAGGTGGCATCGGTATCAGGATTTGCCATTGACAGCACTTCGCGTGTCGACGTCACCCTCCTCGAGGCCGTGGATGACGACGGATGGCAGTGGATGATGCAGGAGTTCCATATCGGCATCCTCTCGCCAGAGCAGCAGGCCAGCCTCAGCGACGGCAACGACGCCGTCCTCTTCGCGCGCCGCAGCCGCTCCAACCCCAGCAACAACGCACCCGTAAAAAACGAGGAGATAGATGTCGCAGGTAGCTGTTACCTGGGCATCTCCTACCTCAACCGCACCGTCTACATATTCTGCGCCGACAGCGAGGACCAGTACGACGCCATCGTCGCACTACTGGTAAAGAAAATCATGCATCAATCGCGCTAACCAAGGCTATCTCTTTCATGGCGCAGCAGTGGCGGCGCCCGTCGGCAGCGGTGAGAAGCAGGTGGCCGTAGATGTCAACACCGGTGATGGTGGCACGGAGGGGTGTGGGTTGAGGATGTTGTGTGCCGGTAAGCAGGTAGTCGGCCTCCACGTCATAGTTCAAAAGATGCGAAAGGTATTCCCCCCCTAATGTGTTGCCGGCACGCAACGCGTTGTACCTTCTTTCTATACAGTGTAACAGATTGTTAAGCAACGACTCCAAATCGTAACGGTGTCCCGTCAGCAGCGCGAGTGACGTGGGGTGGGGGACCCACGCGGGGAATTCTGTCTCGTTGATATTGATGCCGATGCCGCAAACAGCAGCAGCAAGACTATTGCCCTGCAGCCGCGTGCTGGTCAGCATACCGCAGATCTTCTTCCCGTCAACAACAATATCATTGGGCCACTTGATAGAGGTGTGTAGTGATGGATCAATGGCGGCAAGGAAGTCTACAACAGCAAGGGAGAGCATCTGCGTCAGCCGGAACTGGCGTTCGGCGGGTAGGAAGGTGGGGTGCAACACCAGGCTGACGCTGAGGTTCTCCCCAGGGGCAGCATGCCACACGTTACCGCGTTGCCCCACGCCAGAGGTCTGCTCCAAAGCCCAAAAGCAGGTGAAGTCCTCCACCTGCATGAGGTCGAGGGCTTCACAATACTTGTTGGTAGAGGCCACAGAGGCCAGCTTGACAATTTTCATAGGAAACCTAGAAGGACCCAGGAGAACATGGGATGGCCTAGATACTCATGATTTCTTTCTCCTTGGCGGCATAGATCTTGTCGCACTCGGCAATGTACTTGTCGGTGATGTCCTGAAGCTCTTTCTCCACCTGTTTCACCTCGTCCTCGGGGACGGATTTGTCTTTCAGCTTCTTCACCTTGTCCATCACGTTGCGGCGCACATTGCGCACGTTGACCTTGGCGTTCTCAATCTCCGTCTTGGCGGCTTTGCAGAGCTCTTTACGGCGCTCTTCGGTCAGCGGAGGAACGACAATGCGGAGGATGTCGCCTTCGTGACGCGGCGTGAAGCCTAAGTTGGCGTCGAGGATGGCTTTGTTGATGGCACCCACGAGGGTCTTCTCCCAGGGCTGGATGACGATGCTGCGGGCATCGGGGGTGTTGATGTTGGCCACCTGGCTGATCTCGGTCATGGTGCCGTAGTAGTCCACTTTCACACCATCGAGCATTCCGGGATTGGCTTTGCCGGCACGGATCTTGGCCAGTTCCTTGTCAAGGAAACTGAGCGAACTTTGCATACTGTTTTTGGCCTCGTCGAGGCAGGCTTTCGATAAGTCGTTCATAATATATAGTGTTATTTTTATTTACTGATCAGCGTTCCTATCTCGTCACCCTGCACCACCTTCAGCAGGTTGCCCGTGTGGTTCATGTCGAAGACGTAGATGGGCAGGTCGTTATCCTCGGCAAGGGCAAAGGCGGTAAGATCCATGATCTTGAGCTTCTTCTCCAGCGCCTCGCTATAGCTGAGATGCTGGTATTTTTTGGCTGTGGGGTCTTTCTCGGGATCGGCGGTGTAGACGCCGTCAACACGGGTGCCCTTAAGGATGACATCGGCCTTGATCTCGATGGCGCGGAGCGTGGAGGCGGTGTCGGTGGTGAAGAAGGGGTTGCCCGTGCCGCCACCGATGATGACAACTTTGCCCGCGGTGAGGGCTTCAATGGCACGACGACGACTCATCTCTTTGCAGATAGGCTCGATGGCAAGGCCTCCAAGCAGCTCGGTCTTCAATCCCTGTTTCTCCAATTCGGCCTGCAGGGCCATGCTGTTGATGAGGGTGGCCAGCATACCCATGTAGTCGCCCTGCACACGGTCCATGCCTTTGGCGGCACCACTGAGGCCACGGAAGATGTTGCCACCTCCGATGACAATGGCTACCTCGCAGCCCTGCTGCACGGCGTTTTTGATATCGGCGGCATACTGGGTGAGCATCTCAGGACTGATACCGTAGCTCTGGCTGCCCATGAGCGACTCACCACTCAGTTTGAGTAATATGCGTTTGTATTTCATACATCATAATGATTTTTTAGTCAGTGTGTTGCGAACTTTTCAATACACTTTTTTGTCCAACGAAGTTACACAAAATAATTGATATGGACAAATTTTCTTCCCTACACGAGGTGGCGTTCCCGCCAGGAACAGGTCACAGGACGGTGCAGAGGGTGGCGACGCTGATGCGCAAGCCGTCGATGGGACGCAAGGCGTTATAGCAGGCGGTGAGTGTGGCGCCGGTGGTGAGCACGTCGTCGACCAGCAAGAGGTGCTTCCCCTCAAAGCGCTCGGGATGGCGCACGCTGAAAGCTCCCTCGACATTGTTGCTGCGGGCATCGGCATGCTGAAGGCTCTGCTGGGCGGTGGCGTGGTGGCGCACCAGGTTGTGGGTGCTGATGGGACGAGGAAAGACCTCGGCGATACCGCGGCAGAGCGACTCACTCTGGTTGTAGCCGCGGCACAGACGACGCCACCAGTGCAAGGGGACGGGAACAAGCAGGTCAACACCATCGAAATGGGTGGAACGCAACAGCGTGAGCCCTAACTGACGTCCCATCAACAGGCAGAGTTCGTCGTTGCCACGAAACTTCATGGAGTGGACGATTTGCTGCACCGTGTTGCCTTTGCTGAAGAGAAACGGCGCGATAGCGTGTTCAACGGGGATGCGGCCGACGAGCAGCCGCTCGACGGGATTCTCGTCCATGCTGTCGAACAGCGTGCGTGAGAGATTGCTGATGCAATGGAGACAGAGCTGGCGCTCACCCCGCATAAGCACCTCGCCGCAGGCAGCACAAGACGAAGGGAAGAGAGCCTGCACGATGGTATCGAGAGCCTGCCACATAAGGTCGTAAAACGATTAGCGGTTTGCGGGAAGGAAGAGGCAACTGTCGCCGTAGCTGAGGAAACGGAAGCCGTGGTCGAGGGCGTAACGGTAGCATTCGCGCCAGCGGTCGCCAATAAGCGCCGTGACCAGTAGCAGCAACGTACTCTTGGGCTGATGGAAGTTGGTAACTAAGCCGTCGATGACGCGGTAGCGGTAGCCAGGAGCTATCATCAACTGGGTGGCACCGTCAAGGAGGTCGCCATCATGGCGCTCCATCCAGCGCAGGATGTTGCCATAGGCGTCGCCATAACCCATGTCATGGGTGTCTAACTCGTAGGGGTCCCACTGGCGGACGTGCATGTGGTCGAGATGGGGGTTGGCTTCCAGCTGCACACCAAACCAATAAAGGCTCTCAAGGGTGCGCACCGTGGTGGTCCCCACGGCGACGAGAGGTCTGCCCTGATGGGCGATAAGGCGACGCAGGTTGTCGGCGGTGATGTGCACCGGCTCCACATGCATCTCATGTTCGCCGATGGTGGGAGTGCTGACGGGCTTGAAGGTGCCGGCACCGACATGCAGGGTGATATATTCAGTGCCGATGCCTCGGGCTTTTAGAGCCTCGAACACCTCAGGGGTGAAGTGCAACCCGGCGGTAGGCGCGGCCACCGACCCTTCATGGTGGGCATAGACGGTTTGATAGCGCGTGGAGTCGCTCTCCTCAGCCTCTCGGTTGAGGTATGGCGGCAGGGGAATGACACCGGCGGCATCGATAACTTCGGCAAAGCTCTGTCCGCCTGTCCAGCAAAAGTCCACTACCCACGCATTCCCTACAGCCTCTTTTCTCTCAGCGGTAAGCACAAACTCTCCATCGCCCACTTTCCACTTTCCACTTAAAGGACCGTTTTTCCACTTTTTGTTGTTACCGATGAAGCAGGTCCAGGTGCATCGCTCGCGCTGCTCAAAGGCCTGGACGACGGGCATGTTGTGAGGCTCGAGACAGAAGACCTCGATCACGGCGCCGGTCTCTTTGCGGAAGAAGAGGCGCGCATGGATGACCTTGGTGTCGTTGAAGCAGAGCAGGCTGTCTGCCGGAAGCAGTGTGGGAAGGTCGTAGAAATGATGCTCGGAGAGGTCATCACCTTTTAGGCATAACAGCTTCGAATGGTCGCGCTGCGCCATAGGATATTTGGCAATACGCTCCTCCGGCAGGGGGTAGTCGTAGTCCTCGATGCGTATCTGCTTCAGCTCACTCAGCATCTTTCCTTCGTGTTATGGCGGAGAGAATGATATACCACAGGATGATCAGCGACACGGCATACCACTGGCGGCTCACCGCTATGATGGCGGCACAGCCGATAAGGAACAGATACTGTACGCCGTTGGCTTTCCAACCCATGTCCTTGAAATTGACCTTCAGAGAGAACATAGGCATCTCGCTGACCATCAGCACGTCGGTAATCAGCGAGATGATGATCAGTACCACCGCTAAGGTTGTGCTGTATGGCATGGCACCCCACAGCGCTATGCCCACCCAAATGAGGGCGTTGGCAGGGGTAGGAAGGCCAAGGAAGGAATGGCTTTGGCGCGTGTCGAGGTTGAATTTGGCCAGGCGGTAGGCGGCAAAGAGGGGCATGAGTAGCGCCAGCGGGAGCAGCCAGATACTCTCCACATAAAGGCTGCGGTGCAGGAGCCCGAAGAGGATAAGACCCGGGGCAACACCACTGGTGACGACGTCGGCCAGCGAGTCAAGCTCCTTGCCCAGCGGCGAGGCGACATCCAGAAGACGGGCAGCCAAACCGTCGAAGAAATCAAGGAAGATGCCCAAGCAGATGAAGAGGGCCGCCACACCAAGGTTGCCGTTGGCGGCGTAATAACAAGCAATCACCCCGCACAACAAGTTGCCCAGGGTGATCATATTCGGTATCTGTCGACGAATCATCGCTTACCAGAGCTTGATGATGAGTTTGAACTCCTCGTCGTCCCAGTATTCACGGAACTCGGTGTCGACGGCGGCTTTGCGCTTGTAGTCGTACTTCTCATCAATCGAGGCCTTGAGGTTCTTCAGACAGTTGGTTTTGTCGCCCAAGCGGGCAAAGGCGACGGCACGGAGGTAGTTGACGTCGGCGTTCTGGTCAAGGCAGCAGTCGAGGGTGCGGATGGCGGTACCGGTCTCGTCGTTCATCAACTGGGCGAAAGCCAGGTTGTAGGTGCAGCTGCTGCTCTTGAGAACTTTCTGCGCCTCACGGTAGTTGCCGCGTTTGAGGTTGAGGATGGGGATGTTGGCATCGGCATCGGTGCTGCCCTGGCGGATGGCCTCTTCAAAATAGTGCTTGGCAAGGACATAGTCCTTCTTGGCGAGGCAGACAAGGCCGGTGTTATTGAGAATATCGGGGTTGTGGGGATTGAGGTCGCGAGCCACATTGAGGTAGCGCTCGGCCTCGTCGATGCTGTCAATATAGAAGGCTACGGCACCGGCATTATTCCACGCTGCCCACTCGGCGGGGTGATTCTCGGTGGCCCACTTGTAGTATTTCAGCTTGGTGTCGTAGTTGTAGTTGATATAGGCGGCATACATCAGCTCGTCGAAGGAGAGCTTGGAGGGATTGAGGGAGGCAAGACGGCTGAGCTCGGCGTCAGTACGACGGGCTTCGCTGTAATAGAGGGCTATCTGCGCACGGCGCAGGTTGGGGAAGATCTCATTATTCAGCTCGTCATAGGTCTCCGCCATATTGCGGATCATCTGCTCACGTTTGAGCACGTTCTGCTGCGTCTCGACGATGTTGATGATGGCATGCTTGTCCTGGATGTCCGAAGCCTCAACCATCACGACGAAGTGCACCCAGTCTTCGCCGGCAGCACGCGTGGTGATGATGAGTTTCTTGAGTTGCTGGTATTTGTAGTACTCGATATCTTGCGGTTTTACCTTGGCACGTTTGGCCATGATGGTGAGCACCTCGTCAAGAAGCTTGTTGAGCTGCGCGGTGGCAAGGTCGGCACGGTTCTTCGACACGCCCACATTGTTGGTCTCCTCACCCTCCGGCGACGCCCAGCCGGTGATGCTGATCTGCTTCGGTAGGCCCTGCTCAAGCATGATGCGCTTGAGGTTGAGGAAGGTGTTGTAGGAGTCGAATTTGCGGTTCATCTCAAAGTTCCAATCAAGGTTCGAGGTGCCGTTGAGGAAGTAGATATCGGCAGTCTCTACAATGCCTTGCGTTTTGTTGTAGTTGATGGGAGCAATGGAGATGTTGCCTTTGATGTCCACCCACGACGAGGTGTTGTTAACACCGTCGGAGAGGAGCACGGTGCTGAACTCCACACCTTTGTTGTTGTGAAGGATATCATCGCTGAAACGTGCCACCTCGTTGGTGCTGGAGGCTGTATAGCCCACAGGGGTGAGGGTGACGCGACCGGTCTCCATGCCGGGTTTGTAATCCAGCATGTCGCTATAGGTGAAGCGACCACCTTTGGCATAGCTGATGGTGGTACCGTCGCCACCCACGTTCTCGCCTTTGAGGGTGAGGGGCTCCAGGGGCACGGCACCCCCTTCCCACGAGAAGACGGGCTGCAGGAAGACGGCACAATTCTTGGCGAAGTATTTCTCGGGAATCTGACCGGTGAACTTGACCACCACTTTGTCATCCATGGTCTCCACGGGATTGGGGTTGGCCTGGTAGCGCACCTGGTTGCTTCTGGTTTTCATTTTCGACAATCCGTTGCAACTCACAAAGAGCACGGAAAGGAGCATGAGGGAAAAAAGACTTCTTCTCATTGTTATGGTAATGTTTATTTTATGTCTATGTATATCAGTGAGATATGGTGATATTGGGGGCATTTGTCCCCTTTTCTTTGCGTTGCAAATATATGTTTTTTTTGCGGAGTGACAAAAAAATACACGCACGCGACGCTTATGCGCCCGCGTATGCGGTCAGCGTTTGTTAGGACAGAAGTCGCGAGCGGGGCAGAAGGTACAGGCCGCCGCCGAGGGGGTCGGAACGAAGTCGGCGGCAGGGTTCATAAGTGTGGTGGCATAGCCCACAAGCATCTCCTCGAAACGATCCAGCATGGCAGGAGTGATGATTTGCGGGTCGTCATGCGCGTCGCTCTCCCAGCGCGCCATCTTGATGTCCGAACGCAGGTGGCGCAGGGGGTAGATGGCCGACAGAAGGGCAGGGGTGGGATGGCTGCGGTGGTAGAGGAGGGCATACCACATGAGCTGGAGCCATTTCGACGGGATGGTGGCTTGACCGTCGCGGTAGGTGATCTCTTTGTCGTCGACACGCCCCGTCTTGTAGTCGATGATGCGCAGCGTACCGTCGAAGCGATCTATGCGGTCGGCTTTGCCTTTGATGTTGACGGGCAGCGGGGCACCGATGATGGGGTGCAGTGGCAGGTTGTCCTCCACGGCAAGCACCGTGATGGTGTGCCCCTCTTTGAGAATCTTTATCTCTTTCTGGAGCAGATGGCGCAGCTGGTTCTCTGCGACGGTATAGAGGAAGTGGTTATGACCTTCGTGGCTGCGGCCACCACGCAGCAGCTGCTCAAATTGTTGGTCAATATGCTCGTGCAGGTTGTCGAGGGCCTGCTGCATGACATCTATGCGCAGCGGGTGCCCCAGGTGGGGAGTGTAGATGCTCTGCAGCACGCCATGAACGCAGTCGCCAAGCTGCGAGGCGTCGAGGTCGTCATCAATGCCGTTGTCGCTGTCGATGCGGAGCACACGCGAATAGTAGTATTTGAGAGGACACTCGATATAGTCGGTGAAGCTGGTCGGGGAGAGGCCGTTTTGTGCCATCTCGGCGAGGCGCTGCATGACGGCTTCGCTCTTCTTTTTGCCTGTCGGCAGGGCACTCTGATGCAGGTGGCTGTCGGTGGTGGCGGTGAGATGGGTGACGGCGATACCGAAACGTGGCGCCAGCTCGGCCTCTACTTGCCGCAGGAATCGGCTGGGTTCGCCTTTGCCCATGCTCTCGCTCTCCGAACTGTAGACGAGGTGTATCTCTTTGGCACGCAGCAACAGACGGTAGAAGTGATGGGCATAGACACTGTCTTTCTCCACATAGGTGGGCATGCCGAAGTGCACCTTCAACTCATGAGGAATGAGCGAACCGGCGGTGTGCCCCGCCGGCAGGATACCTTCGTTGGCGGAGAGAAGGATGAGGTGCTCGAAGTCAAGGTTGCGGGTCTCCAGCATACCCAGTATCTGCAACCCCGCCAGCGGCTCGCCAAGGAGGGCGATGGTGTGGCGCTGGGCTATGCGGCTATAGATCTTCTCAAGGGTGTCAAGGGTGGTGATATAGTCGTGCGCGGCCATGAGCGCGTCGAGGTTGTCGAGCACCTCGACAAGGCTGGCGGCGGCCTGCTTCTCTTTCTTGTTGCTCTCGAGGAGCTCGTTGACCACGATATCACCGATCAGATGCCGCATCAATACCAGCGCCTCACGGGGATGGGGCGACTGGTTGGGGAAGAGGTATCCGAGGGCACTCGGCACCAAATGCTCGGTGAGTAGCGACGCAGGACAACGTATCAGCCCTTTGTCGGCGATGAGGGTCTCGGCCTTGCTGCGCAGCATGTCATCCCCGGCAAGGGCACCGATATGGCGATTGCCAAGAAGGTTGACGATGTCGGTGTGGTAATAACCGCGAGGGTCCTGCTGACGGTAGAGTGAGAGCAGCCTGAGCATCAGGGCGTGCACCACACTGTCGGTATAGGCGTAACCCATGGAGATGTTCACACTGTAGGGATGCGTGCTGTCGGGCAGCGAATTGAGGGTGGGCATCAGCAGGCTCTCGTCGGCCAGCACGATGGCGGTCTTCTCGGCATTGGCAGGAGCCAGCAGGGTGGGGTGGCTGGCGAGCCATTGCCCCGCATACTTGCACTGCAGGATGCTCTCGGGACATTCCACAATGGTGATATGCTTCTCCCCTTGGCCGTAGAGCGAAGCCCCTGTGGGCATCAGCTCCGGAAATTCTTCGGCGTGTTTGGCAAGGAAGTAGCCCGACTCCTGCCCCGGGAGGGTGAAGTAGGGGTCGTGGTCGGCAAAGAGATGCCCGACACCCCGACGCACATATTCGCCGATGATGCGGCGCTCACACTCCGACAAGGCATTGAAGCCGACGAAGTAGATGGCGGCCCATTCGTTGCGGTCGGCATGTTCGGCGATATGCTCGGCAACGTGGCGATAGGCCATACCGCTATAGGCTTTGCCCTGCGCCATCAAGCGCGCATGTAGGCGCTCGTAGTAGTCGTAGAGCGAGCGGTAGAAGGCAAGGTAGTTGCGTTGGAAATCGTTGAGCGTGGGATTCTCGATATCCCATTCGCCAATGGATTTCAGCGAGTGCAGGTTGTCGAAGAGCAGACGCGCATCCACGCAGTATTGGTCCACCTCCGAGAAGTCGCCAATCATCAGATCCCCGAAGGCAATGAAATCCTCGAAGGTCTGGTATTTGCGATCGGCACCGCCAATGTCGATATGGATGCTGTAAAGCTCGAAGAGCAGAAACTCGGAAGGGACAATCTCCAGCCCGCCCAGCTGCGCCACAAAGTCGTCGATGGTGGTGACATGCGGCAGGAACATGGGCTTGCCGATGCGCTCGAACTGCTTCTTGAAGAAGCGCACCGAGCGGTTGTTGTTGAGCACCACGAGCACACGGTCGGTGTCGCGAGGGTGGTCGGCGGCAATGCGCTGCGCTATCTTTCCGAGGAAGCTATCCATTGTTCTGCTTGTTTGAGCGTTTCTGGCTTCCCCACGTCAAGCCAACGGCGTGCGTCGTGGAGAAACGACCCTATCGGGCAGCCCTGTTGCGACAGGGCGATGTATTGGTCGATGATGGGGTAGGCATGGTCGCCGGCGGGAAGCAAGGGCAGCAGGGCCGGGTCGACGAGGGTGATGCCGCTGAATGCCAACGCCGTCAACGGCGCCGGTACGGGCTCTTCGGAGGCACGGCCGACGAGGCGCCCGTGGCGGTCGAAGAGGAGCATGCGGCGGGTGCTGCGACGGCTCACACAGAGGGTGGCAAGGTTGCGCTGCCGCCGGTGGTGGGCGGCGAGGGCGGCGAGCGACACATCGGACAGGATGTCGACGTTGTGCACCACGATGTCTTCCTTCAGGGTGAAGAGAGGCATCGCATGCGCCAGCGCTCCGCCGGTGTCGAGCAGCAGCTCTCGCTCGTCGCTGATGCTGATGTCGCAGGGCCAGCGACGCGAGCGCAGGAAGGCCTCCACCTTGTCGGCAAAATGGTGCACGTTGACGACGATATGGGTGACCCCCGCAGAGGCCAGCCGCTCGATGCAGTGCTCCAACAGTGGGCGGCCGCCAATCTCCACCAGGGCTTTGGGACGGTCGTCAGTCAGCGGCCGCAGCCGCGTACCCAAGCCGGCGGCAAGTATGAATCCTTCCATCGTGTAGCTTGTGGGATTGATATACGGCTGCAAAGATACGAAAAAAAACTATCCATTCATAATAATTGTGGAACAGTCTGGCGAGGATGGCGGCGGGATGGTATCAGCAACAAAAAAAGAGGCCATCGTATGACCTCTTTGTGTGGAGCTGGAGGGAGTCGAACCCTCGTCCAAACAGTTAACAAATCTGCTTTCTACATGCTTATCCGGTGGTTGGTTGTCGGGGCGGCTCCGGACATCGGCACCCAAGGCAGCCCTTAGCCTCTTTCTTTTTCGCCTGCAGGTAGAGACGTCGTGCAGGCTATCCCGTCTTTCTTAGCACCTCCTGGTCAGCCGCCGACGGTCAGGGCCGCTGGGAGATGTCCC
>CACZRR010000069.1 GCA_902783595.1 uncultured Bacteroidota bacterium | reverse complement strand
GGCCGCGTCGTCGGCGTCATCCCCAACCTCTTCAGCGACGACATCATCCACTCGCAGCGCGTCACCGAGCTCGTCCGAGTCCGCAGCATGGCCGAGCGCAAAGAGCGCATCATGGATGCCTGCGACGCCTTCATTGCCCTCCCCGGCGGCATCGGCACCATCGACGAAGTCTCCGAAGTCATGGTCATGAATCAGCTGCAGATAGTCGACGGCCACCGCATACTGGATGGCAGCTACCGCACCAAGCCCATGATACTCCTCAACATCGACGGCTATTACAACTTCTTCCTCGAGCAGCTTCGCCTCACCAAGGAGGAGGGGTTGATGCGCAGCGACGCCGGCCTTGTAGCAGCTGCTTCGGTTGAGGATTGTCTGAGTATTCTGAATAATCAGAGAATTCAGATTAATCAGAACTGAGCCATGAGCCATCTGTTGAGCAAGAGCAAGTACATCCGAGGGTTGCAGTGCGATAGGGCACTGTGGCTGGATGTGTTTAATCCTAGATTGGCACGCTACAGTGCTGAGCAGATGCGCCGCTTCGACCGCGGCCGCGAGTTCGAGTATACCTTCAAGGACACCTTCCCCGACGGCATCGACATCAGTGCCGAGCTGAAGCGCAACGTCGACGCCTACCCCGGGCTGACAGCCATGTATCTAGACAAAGAAGAGGAGGTTGATTTGTTTGAGGCAGGATTCCTCTACGATGATGTACTTGTTCTCGCTGACGTAGTACACAAGGACCACGATGGTTTCCTTGACATCTACGAGGTGAAGAGCGGCAATGTTCTCAGCGAGACCTACAAAAGGGATGCCGCCCTGCAACACTATGTTATCTCGCATTGCCGCAGCATCAATCGGTTTTGCGTCGTGTATAATGGGGCGGATGGGGTTAATGGGTCGAATGGGTTTAGTGTTGTTGACCTCACAGAAGAACTGGCAGCGCAGCACGATGAGATATCCCGCAATATCGCAGCCATGAAAATAATTCTGCAGGGCACAAACGAACCGGACACTCCGACCGGGCAACATTGTGTCACACCGTATGAGTGTCCGTATCAAGCGCACTGCCGAAGTGGCGTGCGACAGTTAGCATTGTTTTAGTTTGCCGGGAAGGCGATTTCGCGCTCGATGACCTGGTAGGGGACGTTGTTGCGGTAGATGGTCTGGCGGACCCAGTTGTCGTCCTCGTCGTATTCGTAGACGTAGGAGTGTTTCCAGTTGAGGTGCTCATCGTAGTTGAAGGAGCTGACCTCGATGAGGTTGTCGTGGTCGTCGTAGTAGTAGGTGGTGAGTGCCGAGAGGAACTCGTCGGCGTCGTAGAAGCGCCACTCGATGCGGTTGCCGCGGGCGTCGTACTTATAGAGGTAGTGCTGCATCAACTCGCCGTCGCGGTTGTAGAACTCCATCTCGGTGCAGTTGCCCTTCTGATCGTATTTGTAGGTACGCTTCTCGGTCATCTGTCCGTCGCTGTCGAAACTTTGTTCTTCGACTTTCTGGCCGCTGACGAACTTGCTGCTTTCCTTTTTTGTCATCTGGTTGCCGAGGAACACGGTGCGCTCGATGCGGTTGCCGTCGCGGTCGTTGAGGTAGGCTGTGCGGCCGGTGAGCATCTTCTCGCGGTTGTACTCGTTCCAACCCAGCGAATATCCGTTGACGTCGAAGTAGTAGGAGTACCAGGTGTAGTCATCGGCCTTGGTGCGGAACTTGTCGGCGAAGTTGCCACGCTTGTCGAAGGTGATGCTATCGATGCATATCAGCTGACGGCCACCATCGCGTCCTCCGTGGATGTTATAGGTGTATTCGATGACATAGATGGCATTGCCATGGATACCCATCTCGCTGCGCGAATTCTTAGGGTTCTTGGGGGCTGCCATTGCGGAGGCTGCCAGCAGGAGTGTGAGAGCGAGTGCAATATTTTTTTTCATGGTTGGAGTTATTTTCAAAATGCAAAGATACGAAAAAATTTGGAAACGGGGCTATTGGGGGTGTTTTTTAGTGGAAAGAAGGTATTGAGAAATTCTTTTTTCGGCGCCAGATGAAGAACTGCGCGAGCTGACATGCGGTGATTAGGGCGGCAATGGCGTAGCCTACGGGACGCGGGATAATGCTGCCGAGGCCTTCTTTCTGAGCCACCATGAGGAAGCTGAACGTCACGAGGCTCATGAATACCGCAGGGATCAGGGTGATCCAGTACCACTGCGTGCCGGGGCGGTGGGCATAGAGGAATACGGAGAGAGCCCAGAGCGTCACCATGGCGAGGAACTGGTTGGCCCACGAGAAATAGCGCCAGATGACCTGGAAGCCGTCGTTGTCGGCGAGGGAGAAGATGAGGAGTGCCGCGGTGATAGCGAAAACAGGCAGAGCCACGAGGAGTCGTTTGGGTATGGGTTTTTGGTCGACGTGCATGAAGTCGGCCACGATGAGACGTGCCGAACGCAGCGCTGTGTCGCCGCTGGTCACTGCTGCCGCCACCACACCGAGGAGCGTGATGAAAGCTATGGCCGGCGGGAACCATGTGTTGGCGATGAGCTTAACCATACCGGCGTCCTTCTCGCCGTGGTAGAGGGAGTCGTCGCCGCCGTAGAAGAAATAGGCTGCCGCTGCCGCCCAGATAAGAGCCACGATACCTTCGGCAATCATGGCGCCATAGAATATGGGGCGAGCCTGGCGCTCGTTTACCATGCAACGCGCCATGAGAGGGCTTTGTGTTGCATGGAAACCGCTGATGGCGCCGCATGCTATGGAGATGAACATCATAGGGAAGATGGGTGTGGTGTCGGCCTGGGGGTGCTGGTTGGAGAGTTTCTCCCACACCTCGGGGAGGTCGATACCGTGTACGATGAATGCCACCACGATGGCCACAGCCATAGCCAGCAGGAGGATGCCGAAGATGGGGTAGACCTTGCCTATCACCTTATCGATAGGCAACAGCGTAGCCAAAAGGTAGTAGGCGAAGATAAAGATGATCCAGAAATAGAGCAGTGTGTTGGTAGAGAAGATTGGGACCTTCTCGACCTGCGTCGCCGTGGCAGACTCCTCAACCATGCTGGTGGCGTTGTCCACCAGGGCTTGCGTGTTGTCTTGCTGGTCGCACAGCTCGACCGTCTTCATCGGCACGAAAGGATCGCCGGTGAGCAGAGTGGCGGGGGTTTTGACGAAGACCACGCCCACAAGTATCATGAGCACGACGGTGAATCCGCGCATGAACTGTTTAGCCTTCTTTCCGAGGTACCAGCCGTGGATTTCGGGCAGCGAATCGCCCCCTTTTCGCAGGGAGATGAATCCAGCCACAAAATCGTGCACTGCGCCGGCGAAGATGCATCCGAACACTATCCATAGGAACGATGCTGTGCCGAACTGAGCCCCCATCACAGCGCCGATGATGGGCCCGACCCCTGCGATATTGAGGAACTGGATGAGGAAGATGCGCCATGGTTTCATGGGTACGAAATCGACCCCGTCGGGGTGTGCCGTGGCGGGGGTGACGCGTTTGGGGTTGACACCGATAACGCGTTCTATCAGACGGGAGTAAAGCCAATAGCCTGCCAGCAGCAAAGCTATGGAAATGAGGAAAGTGACCATAATACTGCTTCTATAAAACGGCTGCAAATTTACGCACATTTTTGTGAATGGAGAAAAAAGATTTTTGGGGGCGAGATTGGGGGGAATAAAGGGGTGTGGAATTTGAGATTTCAGGGGGTGCTGGGAGTGGTATGGAGATGGGAAAAGATGGGAGCGAGATGGGAGCGGGTATGGAGCGGTCTTGGAGAGACCCTATTGGGGGCACTGAGAATCAGACGATTGTGTATTGTTAAATTATTGTTAAAAAAGGGGGAAAGACATGTGTTTGAAAGGGGGGAAAAAGTGGAAAACAGATTTTTTGGTTGCGGATAGTCAAAAAGTCGTATATTTGCAAACTCTTTCTCGTGCTGTCAAAGCATATAACGCACTGAGATACAGAAAAAGACAAAATAGACAGAATAGTTACTATGGACAAAAAATCGATTATAGGTCTTGTACTGATTTTTGGCATCTTTGCCGGATACATCTGGTGGGTGAGTCCCTCGAAAGAGGAGATGGCCGAGAGGCAGCGCATACGCGATTCGATAGCCCGTGCCTACAATGACTCATTGCGCCAGGCCGACTCTATTGCGAAAGCCCTTGCCGATGCCGACAGTGCCACCCTTGCCGCTGCCCTGCAGGCTGATGTGCAGAAATCCGACATGGGTGTTTTCAACGCCGCCGCCGAAGGCGATGCGAGGTTGCTGAGTGTCAACAACGGGTTGATGACCATTGAATTCAGCACCTTGGGAGCCCATGTAGACAGAGTTGTTCTTGACGACTATCGCACTTATGACAGTGGTGCTCTGGTGCTCATCACCCCATCGGACGACAACCTGGACCTGGTGTTCTCGACAGAGGACAACAGGGTGGTAAACACCAAGAACCTTGTTTTCAAGCCCTACATTAACGGAGAGATTGCGGAGGAGAGTTCGTGGCAGCTTGGTGACGGGGACTCGATGACGATAGCCTTCCGCGCGGAGATCGCTGCCGACAGCGGAGTCGCTGCAGCGCCCTACCTTGAGTTTTGCTATACCATACGTAGCGACAGCTACCGCGTTGGTTTTGACATACGCTTTGAGGGTTTGTCGAAAGTGGTGCGCAACACCCCTTATGTAGACCTTGTGTGGCGCAACCGCATGCAGCGCCAGGAGAAAGTCCGCGAGGGTACGCGCAGCGAGCGTTCGTACACGAGCATCTACTACAAGCCGCCGCGCGACAAAGTGGACAACCTCACAGCTGGTCGTGACGACAGCGAGCAGGTGCGCACCAAATTGGAGTGGGTGGCCTTCAAGCAGCAGTACTTCTGTGCCATCCTCACCTCGAATGGGGAGTCGTTCGAGAATGCAGACCTGAGTGTTGCCACGGACAAGGGAGTAGACGATGCGAGCTACCTCACCGATATGAAGGCCACGATAGGTCTGCCCTACCGTCCTGATGCTGAGATGGCCCCCATGGAGTTCTATTTTGGTCCCACGAAATACCGTGACCTGCATGCCATGGACCGCGACTACGACAAGATGCTGCCCTTGGGGTGGACTGTCATCTCGAAGAGCATCAGTCGCTGGCTTATCCTGCCTGTCTTCAACTTCCTTGAGCGTTTTGGTTGGAATTACGGCATCATCATCATTGTTTTCACCATTCTCATCCGCCTTGTGCTGCTTCCCTTGGTGTACAAGAGCTACCGAGGCAGTGCCATCATGCGTATCTTGAAGCCCGAGATGGATGCCCTCAATGCCAAGTTTCCGAAGCCGGAGCAGGCCATGCAGAAGCAGCAGCAGATGATGGCGTTGCAGAAGCGCGCCGGCTATAGTCCCATGGCAGGGTGCCTGCCGATGCTGATACAGATGCCCTTCCTGACGGCCATGTTCATGTTCTACCCCATTGCCATAGAGTTGAGGCAGAAGAGTTTTTTGTGGTGCGACGACTTGTCGACCTATGATTCCATCCTTGACTTCGGCTTCAACATACCGCTATACGGCGACCATATCTCGCTGTTCTGTCTGATGATGTTTGCCATGCAGTTCTTCTACACGTGGTACACCATGCGCGGACAGAATATGAATGCCGGTATGCCTGGCATGAAATTCATGATGTACTTCATGCCCTTCTTCATGTTGTTCATCTTTAACAGCCAGAGTGCCGGTTTGAACATCTACTACTTCACCTCGCTGACCATCACCATGATTACCATGATGCTCATCCGAGCCTTCACCAGCGAGAGCAGTGTGAGAGCGCACATGGCAGCCTACGACAAGAAGCATGCCGCCGGCAATGGCAAGCCCAAGAAGAAGAGCCGTTTTGCTGCACGTATGGAAGAGATGCAGAAGATGGCGGAGCAGATGCAGAAGCAGCAGAAACGTTAGGGGATGCTATTTTGAGAAACCTATTGAACAACAGGATAGAAACAAACAAATAAAAAACCGTAAAAACAGAGAAATATGGTTGTTGCATTAGTAACTATATTCGTTATTGGGTACTTCTTCATAGCCATGGAGCACCCGTTCAAGATTAACAAGACGGCCACCGCTTTGGCCTTGGGTACCGTCATTTGGGCCACCTTCTCGTTCTGCAACATGGTGGCGCGTCCTGACCTCGACATTGAATCGTGGAGGAGTTTCATCAGTGCCAACCTCATTGAGAACCTCGGTGAGACGGCGGAGATAGTGTTCTTCCTGCTGGGAGCCATGACCATTGTCACCATTATTGAAGACTATCAAGGTTTTCGTGTCATCACAGACAAGATTACCACCACCAACAAGAAGAAACTGCTGTGGGTGGTGTCCATCCTCACCTTCTTCCTCTCGGCCCTGCTTGACAACATGACCACTGCCATTGTCATGGTTGCCCTGCTGCGCAAGCTCATTGCCGACAAGAAAGAGCGGTGGCTGTATGCCGGCATGGTGATTCTTGCTGCCAACGCTGGCGGTGCCTGGAGTCCTATTGGCGACGTCACCACCATCATGCTGTGGATTGGCGGTCAGGTGACCACTGTGAACATCATCGTCAAAACCATCATCGCGTCTCTGGTGTGTTGTGTGGTACCCGTGTTCATTCTTGGTTCCATGCTCAAAGGCGAGATAGAGCGTCCTGCTGAGACACAGAGTGGTGTTGAGGTGCCTGCCCACCTGCGCCGACTGATTCTCATCATGGGTGTTGCTGCCCTTATTTTCGTTCCCGTCTTCAAGACCATCACCCACCTGCCCCCGTACCTCGGTATGCTGTTCGGACTTGCCGTTCTGTGGCTCACCACCGAGATTATCAGCCGTAAATACGAGAAAGAGGGCCACAAGCTGCCCACTGCCGTGAGCACCCTCGAGCATATTGACACACCCACCATTCTCTTCTTCCTTGGAATATTGATGGCTGTGAGCTGCCTGAAAGTGAGTGGCATTCTTGGCAGCCTTGCCGGCGGGTTGAATAGTGCCTTCGGTACCGAAGCTCCGGGTTTCTTCTTCATCGACCTTATCATCGGCGTTCTCTCGTCTGTGGTTGACAACGTGCCGCTGGTTGCCGCAGCCATGGGCATGTACCCCATAGAGGGTGTTGATGCCATCTTCACACAGAACCATCCCTTCTGGGAATTCCTGGCTTACTGCGCCGGTACCGGTGGATCGCTCCTCATCATTGGTTCTGCCGCCGGTGTTGCTGTGATGGGTATGGAGAAGATCGACTTCATCTGGTATCTCAAGAAGATTGCATGGTTAGCCCTGGCAGGCTATATTGCCGGTGCCCTTGTATTCATCCTGATGGATGTCACCCTTTTTGAGTCGATTCCCTTCCTGCGCGACCTCGCGTAAAGATGCTGGGATCAGAAAGAGAGACTATGTAGATTATTAATAGAAGTCATGAAACAGCTTTGGTTTGACTTCAAAGTGCGTCCCTTGTGGCGCCAAATTTGCGACATCCTGCTGGTGCTTTTTGCGCTGGCAGGTGTCGCCATTATTGGGGCATGGGGTGTTTACCAACTCGGTGTCACCAATAACGGTGGTGCTGTAGACAAGAACTACCGTTCGTTGATGTCGGTGTCTGAGATTGAGGACCTGCAGCATGCGAGCCTCAGCCAGGAGCAGATTGATGCGGAATGGGCGCTACGCTATGCGCGTCTTGCCGCATTGGCGCGTTACTATCCCGTCAATGCGCGCCTTATCCTCACTGCTGCGCAGCACAGCGACGACCCCTTGGTGGTTGACCGAATGATTGCCGCCGCCAAAATCTATATGGAAGAGAACGAAGGTCTGGACGTCCTTGCTGATGGGCTCTGCGAGCGACTTCAGACTGTTCCGCAGCAGCCCGCCGGCAATGTCATACCCTGGATGGGCGGTGTGGAGTGGCCCGCTTTGAAGCAGGCCATACTGCGTGACAGTGCTCTCATCAACGAGGCAGGTCGCCTCACTGGTGTTGAGCCGCGCCTCATTGTGGGTTGCCTTGTTGGGGAGCAGATAAGGCTGTTCAACTCCAAACGCGAGATGTTCAAAAAATACCTTGGCCCTGTCAAGGTGCTTAGTGTACAGAGTCAGTTCTCCTATGGTGTGAATGGTATCAAAGACTTCACTGCCAAAGCCGTGGAGGAGCACCTCAAGGATCCCACATCGGAGTTCTATATGGGCCGTGCCTACGAGCATCTGCTTGACTTCGTCACTGATGACCACGTCACTGAGCGCTACAACCGCCTTGTGGACTATCGCAACCATCTATATTCATATATATATACTGGCTGCATCCTCCACCAGACCATGTTGCAGTGGCGTCGAGCCGGTTACGACATCAGCGACCGACCCGACCTGCTCTTTACCCTCTTTAATGTGGGTTTCTCGCAGTCGGAGCCCAAGGCCAATCCCGTGGCCGGCGGCAGCCACATTCAGGTAGGTGACCGTATGTACACCTTTGGAGCGTTGGGTTTTGACTTTTACTATAGCGGAGAGATGGCGGAGGCGTTTCCTTTCCATCGGCAACGCTTCACCACGACGGACCGATCGCTATCTCCGGCGGACATAGAACGTATACAGCGGAACATGAGCGACTGCAAACGTCCCGAGCGAGGTCTTGAATACCGCAACGACAGTGCAGCCTCCTCTCCCACCCCTCCCGTAGAAAAACCTGACCCATTCGGCATCAACCACGACAAAATTCAGCCTGTCGAGCACACCGCTCAATGACAGGTTTTTTTATTTTTTTTCAAAAAAATTTTGGTAGTTTAAAAAAGTGTATTACTTTTGCAGTGTATTAGTTGACTAACACACTATACTGTAATACAAATATCAAACAGAAAATGAAGCAGATACGCTTTACAAAGCTTTTCGCCTTAGCAATTCTAATTGCATGTGCGGGGTCCCTTAAAGCTCAAACCTTGAGTTTAGGAGGACGTGTGACAGAAAAAGGAAGCGACGAAGCCCTACCCTTTGTCAACGTAGCCTTGATGCGGCCGACAGACACCGTATTCATGCGAGGTGCCACCACTGACATAGATGGCAACTTCGTCATCAAAGATATAGACCCAGGCCAATACATTCTGCAGGCCTCATTTGTTGGCTACGAGAGCTATCATAGTCTGATTGATGTCAATGCCGACCGCAGAGATATGGCCATCAGTCTACGACGAGGCACCACACTAAAGACTGTGGATATCGTTGCCGAAAAGCCCCTTTTCATCATGGATGGAGAGAAGAACATGTATAACACCAAAGACGATCCCAGCATACAGACCGGGACAGCCAGTGACGCCCTGCAGAACGCCCCTGGTGTGGAGGTGGATGCCGAGGGCAATATCACCTTGCGTGGTGTGTCGAGTGTGGAGATATGGATAAACGACCGACCGAGCCACATGAACGAGGAGGCCTTGAAGCAGTACATCAAGCAGATGCCTGCCAATGCCATCGAGCGCATCGAGGTCATCACCAACCCCTCGGCGCGCTACTCTACCACCGGCGGCGTCATCAACATCGTCACCAGCCAGAAGATTACGCGCAACGAGCTCCTCTGCGTAGGCTTCCGCGCCAACACCATGCCGAACTTCTCGCCCTGGGCTTCCTACGTCTACGCCAACGAGAGGTTCGACATGAACATCTACGTCAACGCCAACGTCGGGGTGCACAATATGTACTCCGACGGCACGTCGACGCTGCTGGACGCTGCGAGCGACACCAGCCGCTTCCAGAGCACCAGCAGCGAGACGCACTCGCGCAACTACGGCGGCTACAGTGGCTTGAACCTCAACTGGAACATCAGCGACAAGACGCATCTGGCCACCTGGATGGGTGTCTACCCCTACTGGGGCGACAACACGACAGAGCTGGACCTCGTCTACCGCGAGTACCAGCCCACGCTGCGCAACCTGGGCTACCACTACGACCTCGAGAATCCCGACGGTTTCGGCTGGG
>CACZRR010000068.1 GCA_902783595.1 uncultured Bacteroidota bacterium | reverse complement strand
GACAAGCCGAAGAGCCGCAAGAAGAAATAACAAAGACGCACGAGGATGATACGGACGGGAAACATAGCCTTGCAGGGATGCGGGAGGGGCGTCCGGGACGGTAAATGTGCCGCGCATATATGCGCGGTCGATTTTCAGTCCGGAAGTGCGCCCCGCATATGTGCGCGGTGAAATTGCACAAATGAAACAAGAAATTGATGTCAAACAATAATCATAGACAGACATGGGAGTAATAATCATATTGGCTATTGTTCTAATCGTAGTCATAATTGCTTTGGTAGGTGGTAGTACCTCTACAAGGAAAGCAATGCTTAATAGTGTTGGATTAGACTTAAGCGAAACGGCAGAGGAAAATAGCATTGAACGAGACAAAATACGAAATGCCAGATTGCATATAAATTCAGCAGAAGATTGGGTAAATTACCACTTTCAAAGTCGTTGTAAAGATGACCTTGAAAAATGGAAACTCATAAAGAGAACAATAAATAACGAGTTTGAGGAACTTGAGTATCCGAATGGACTAACCCAACAAGGATGGTATTTCACAGGTAAAGATGAGATACAAGATATTTGTAATAGGATTATAGACGAAAAGATAAGGAAAATAGAACATAGGACACGTTAATTCCAAATAATAACAATGAGCAGACAGATACATATAGGCAACCTGACGCTGGGTGGGGGAGCGCCCGTGCGCGTGCAGAGCATGACGAATACCGACACGATGGATACCCGCGCCACCGTGGAGCAGGCGCTGAGGATGGTGGAGGCGGGCTGCGAGCTGGTGCGCATCACGGCGCCCGACGTGAAGGCGGCGGAGAACCTCGGCCGCATCAAGGAGGAGCTGCTGCGGCGCGGCTGTGAGGTGCCGCTGGTGGCGGACATCCACTTCAGCCCCAAAGCCGCCGAGGTGGCCGCCGCGCTGGTGGAGAAGGTGAGGGTGAACCCCGGCAACTACGTGGATCGCAACAGCGGAAAGTGGGATGTGGAAAGTGGGAAGTGGTCGGATGAGCAGGAGCGTGAGTACCAGGACGAGCTGAAGAGAATAGGGGAGAGGATGGCGTCGCTGATAGAGATATGCAAGGCGCACCACACAGCGATGCGCATCGGCACGAACCACGGCTCGCTGAGTGAGCGCATCATGAGCCGCTACGGCAATACGCCGGAGGGTATGGCGCAGAGCGCCATCGAGTTCGCCGAGGTGTGCCGCCAGCAGGACTACCACGACCTGGTGTTCTCGATGAAGGCCTCGAACGTGAAGGTGATGGTGGACAGCACGAGGCTCTTCGTGAAGAAGATGCACGATATGGGTATGGACTACCCGATACACCTGGGTGTCACGGAGGCTGGCGACGGCATGCAGGGACGCCTGAAGAGTGCCGCCGGCATCGGGGCGCTGCTGCTCGACGGCATCGGCGACACGGTGCGTGTGAGCCTCACCGAGGATCCTGAGAAGGAGATGCCCATCGCTTACGACATCCTGCAGGCCGTGGGGGTGCGCATCACACAGACGGAATATATCGCCTGTCCGTCGTGCGGCCGCACGCAGTACGACATCCAGACGGCGCTGCGCGAGATCAAGGAGAAGACGAAGCACCTGGTGGGTGTGAAGATCGGCGTGATGGGCTGCATCGTCAACGGTCCCGGCGAGATGGCCGATGCCGACTACGGCTATGTGGGGTCGGGTCACGGCAAGATCACCCTCTACAAAGGCAAGGAGGTGGTGAAGCGTGACATCGACCAGAAGGACGCTGTGGACGAGCTGGTGAGGTTCATCGAGAGGGACCGGTGAATAAAGTTCAAAGTTTAAAGGTTAAAGTTTAAAGTTAAGTTTTTTAACGGCTAATTACTCGAATTGATAGATTGTTTTACGTTTTAGGTTTTACGTTATACGTTTGATCAATTAGAAGAATTATGAGGTGGAGTTTAATACTATATCTTCCGGCGGTGGTGGCTATGGCATGGGCCTTCATCATTGCTATGACCAAGAGGCACCTCACCCGTGCACAGGTGCTTCTCTGTCTCACCCTTGTGGTCGACGCCTTCGCCATCACCGTCGCCGGCGTCTACTTCCGCGGCCGTGCCGGCGGTCTCTTTCTCTATGACTACCTCGTCGAGGTGTCGTCGTCGTTCTGTACGCCGTTGTTCTATATCTCCATCTGCTCGCTCACGGAGCCCCGCGGTGCCACCCTGCGCCAGCGCCGGGTGTTCCTCATTCCCCTTCTTTTCACCGTAGGTCTCACCATCGCCGCTTTCGGCATGCACCCCAGCCGCTACCAGGAGATGTGCGTTCAGGTCTTTGAGAGTGGCCGTATACCTTGGCAGCCGAGGGATTTTGCCTACAACTTTATGATCTTCTGGAACCAGATAGTATACCCTGTCAGCATGATTGTCACGGGCACCGTGCTGCTCATCCTTAGCGGCCGCAAGGCGTACCATTACAAGCAGCGCTTCAATGCTTTCTATGCGCAGGGTCTCAACCTGCCCAACCTCAGCATACGTGAGATCATCGTCGTGGCCAGCCTCTTCCTGCCCTTCGGCTTGTTGACCATCTACTTCATAGCCTTCCGTCCGCTCTACTACAAATACGGTCTCATTGCCTGTGCCGTCATACTGACTGTCTTTGTGTACCTCACCGGTCGTTTTGCCTATCGCTATAGCTACGATGCTCGATTTTTGGCCGACTACACCCGCCAGAAAATAGAAAACGAATAATTTTAATTATTAACTTTAACTCTGAACTCCCATGACTCCCGTATCTATAGGACTTGTTCTTTTGGGCCTCGTAGGCCTCTTTTGGCCTTTGGCCACCCTGCTCCACAAACGGCATGTGCTCAACGCCCAATGGCTCATGATGCTTGCTTTGACCATGGTGTCGTTCACGTTCATCCTTCTGGGGTGCCTCTTCAACACCTTCCTGATGCGTGAGTACCTGCTCCTCATGCTCTTGCCCGACGTCATCCTGGCCACGCCTCCCGTCATCCACATCGCCATCAACGCGCTCACCCGCCAGAACAACGCCTCGTTGTCTGTCCGCACCATCTTCCTTCCCACGCTTATCTGCATAGGCCTCATGATAGCCTCTTCCATGATCGGTGGGGCGGAGATGTACCGGCAGTGGGCTGACCGCTGCCGTGAAGGGTATCCCAGCGTCTTCGTTCCCGGCGCCTGGCGCTACAACCTCATCGTGGTGGCCAACTTCTACACTTTCTGGGTCGTCTTCACCTTTGAGACTCTCTACATCTTCGTGTCGGGCATACGCAAAGCCATAAGCCTCCGCAAGATCAACGCCGAATACTACTCGGACGAGCGCTTCCGCAACCTCAACCTCAAAGGCATCTATATTGCCTCCAATCTCGGCCTTGCCCTCATTTTTGCCACCATATTCACCCAACCTTTCTCTCCCGACCACCCCCTCCTCTTCTACCTCACCTACGTGCTGCCTTTTGCCGCCATCCTTTTCTATATTGGCCATTCTGTCTACGCTATCAATACCGGCGCCGAGCATCTGCCCCGGCACACCCCCACGCACCGCGACCCCGCAGCATTGGTGCGGCGGCTCGATCAATATGTTGAGAAAGAGCATGCCTTCCTCAATCCCGACCTCTCCGTTCCTGCTCTGGCCAAGGCGCTCGGCAGCACTGAGGATGAAATCATCGACGCCATCCACCACTCCCATGGCGTACCTTTCGCCGAATACCTCGATGCCCTCCGTGTGCAGCATGCCGTCACGCTCATCCTCGCCGAGCATCCTGACCTTCATAACCCCGACGTGCTGGCGCACCTGGCACACCAAACGGGCTTTCTCACCCCCGACGCCCTTGAGAGCGCCTGGCAGCGTGTGCTCCACGCTCCGCTGGGACAATCGTTTCACCTTGACTAGGTCGGAGGGCGGAGGGCGTAGGCGAGGCCAACCCTCCGACATCCTCCCTCCTCCCTCCGCATAAGGCAAGCGAGTTTGCCGTTGGCTCCGACCTCCGCATATACCAGGGGCAATTAACAAAAAAAAATTTAACATTTGACACAATAAAAGACAATTTTATTGGTTAGTGTTCTACTTAATGATAAAAAGGTCGGCTTGATGCCGTCCGGAGGAAAGGAAAACAAACATAAACCACAATTGATATGAATTTGGGAATTAAATTGTTAGTGGCCGAGGACGACCCTAATTTAGGAACGATTCTCAAGGCCTATCTCACGCAGAAAGGCTACACGGTGCTTTGGACCAAGGATGGTGACGAGGCGCTGAATGTCTTTGACGAAGGCGACATTGACGCCTGCATTCTCGATGTGATGATGCCCGCCAAGGATGGTTTTACCGTAGCCAAAGAGATACGTCGTGCCGACAAGAAGGTGCCCATCATCTTTCTCACCGCCAAGAACCTCGAGGAGGACAAGCTGAAGGGTTTTGAGGTGGGTGCCGACGACTACATCACCAAGCCGTTCTCCATGGAAGAGCTGCTGGCGCGGTTGAATGCCACGATGCGCCGTTCGTTCAATGAGGAGCGCATCGACAAGAATGTGTTCAAGATTGGCAACTTCACCTTCGATTATACGCACCAGACGCTGACGCTCGGCGAGGAGGTGCAGAGGCTCACCGCCAAGGAGAGTGACCTGCTGAAGATATTCGCCGTGAACTTCAACCAGCTGGTGGACCGCAACACCACGTTGGAGCGCATCTGGAAGGATGACAGCTACTTTGCCGCCCGTTCGATGGATGTGTATATCACCAAGTTGCGCAAGTACCTGAAGGCTGACCCCTCGGTGGAGATCGTCAATGTGCACGGTGTGGGCTTCAAGCTGACGCATAAAGAATAGTCGCTGGGGTGATGAAGCTGACTTTCCTGGGTACAGGAACCTCGCAAGGAGTGCCTGTGATCACCTGTGGTTGCGAGGTGTGCACGTCGGGCGACCGGCGTGACCAGCGCTTGCGTACGTCGGCGATGCTGACTGTGGAGCAGGAGGGGGAGAGTCGCAATATTCTTTTCGACATAGGTCCCGACTTCCGGCAGCAGATGCTGCGGCAGGGTGTGCGGTCGTTGGCGGCCATACTCATCACCCATGCGCACCGCGACCATGTGGCGGGCTTGGACGACATCAGGGCTTTCAACCATGTGCAGCACGGTCCCATGGATATCTACCTCAATGCGGAGGCGCGCGAGGCCTTGTTGCGCGACTACCGCTATATTTTTGCGCCGCACGACTATCCGGGATTGCCGGAGGCGCGGCTGCACGATGTCGAAGGGGCTTTTGATGTTGCCGGCATGACGGTGGAGCCGATACGTGTGATGCACAAAGACCTGCCCATCCTGGGGTACAGGATTGGCGATATGGCCTACCTCACCGACGTCAACGCTGTGCCGGAGGGGGAGAAGGGGAAGCTGCGAGGACTGGAGGTGCTGGTGGTGAACGCCTTGCGGAAGGAAAAACACTGGTCGCACTTCTGTCTGGAGGAGTCGCTGGCGCTGATCAAGGAGCTGAAGCCGCGGCGCGCCTATCTGACGCATATGAGCCACGAGATGGGTCTGCACGAGCGTGTGCAGGAAGAGTTGCCGGAGGGGGTGTGGCTGGCGTATGACGGCTTGACGGTGGAGATATAGCGAGGGGAGAGTCTTTGTAAACAGATGATTTAGAAGATTTAGACGTTTTTTGATGAAGAGATTGTTTATAGTGCTGTTTGTCTGCTGCTCGCTGACTGCGATGGGGCAGGTGAGGGAGATCACCAACTATGACGACGGCTCGTTTTATTCCGGTCAGCGCGACGGCAAAGGGCGACGCCATGGTGAGGGTATGATGACGTGGGTGACGGGCGACCGCTACGAGGGTCAGTGGCGCAAGGGCGTCATGGAGGGGCAGGGGACCTACTATTGGGTCACTGGCGGCTCCTTCTCGGGGCAGTGGAAGAACGGCAACATCAAAGGTCACGGTATCTACCGTTGGCCCAATGGCGATATGATGGAGGGTGACTGGGTGGACGGCAGCCGCACCGGCAAGGGCTATTTCCAGTGGGCCGACGGCACGCGTTTCGAGGGTCAGTTTGTGAACGGTATGGCCATGGGGTACGGTGTGAAGGTGTGGGCCAACGGTGACCGCTATGAGGGTAACTTCAACCAGTGGCACCTGACGGGTCCTGGCGTCATGGTGTTCGCCGACGGCTCGCGCTACGATGGCAACTGGCTCAACGACCAGTACGAGGGGTTGGGTACCTATACCAACGCCGAAGGTGTGACGGTAAGAGGCGTGTTCCACCAGGGCATCCTGGAGACGGAAATGGAAACAGAAACGGAAACAGAAAATTAAACAACAGGTTTCATGAAAAAGATATTATTCGTTGTCAGTGTGGCGTGTGTGGTGCTTCTGACCTCGTGCTGGGGCAGCCGCTATGTGAGTGCCGACAGGGACTTGGAGGGGGTGTATCTGGGCAAGACGTACTACAACATCGTAGCTGAATTCGGCTACCCCTCCATCACCCTCAACGACCATCGCAACGGCACCCTTGCCGAATATGACGCTGCCACCCTGAAGGGCACCTCTGCCGAGCGCCTGTACGGGCAGTACCAGGTGCGCAACCGTCGCACCAAGGAGAAGGGGACGCCGGCCACCACGTTGCGTTTCTACTTCACCGAGGATATGCGTTGCTACGCTGTGGAGTCGGATCTGCAGCTGCGGCGGGTGAAGGAGACTGCGCCGGGTGCCGAGCGTGTGTATTCGCGCAACGAGCTGAAACCCATCGTGCCGCGCACCCTCAACTTCCCGCATTATGACGCCTGCTCGCCTGCCGCCGAAGTGGTGCGCATCGAGCGCATCGTCGTGGAGAAGGGCAGCACCACCGTGTACTTCGGCTACTCGCCGCGGACCCCCAAGCACCGTCCCACAGTGGACAAGGGCATCTGTGTCCATCCCGACATCTTCCTGCGTGACAACGCCACGGGTGAGCACTACAAGATGACCAAGGTGGAGGGCATCACCCAGTATCCCGAGTATACCAATTTCTCGTTCAACAAGGGCGGATATGACATCCAGATCTATTCCGTCACCTTCGAGGCGTTGCCTATCGAGGTGAGGAATATCGATATTGTGGAGCCCGGTGCCGAGGGATTCAACTTCTACGGCGTCGATGTCCGCACACCCATGACGCCGCGCGAGGAGGCCGTCAATAAAAGATAAGACAATAATATATTAAAACATAATTACATGAAAGAAAAGATACTATTATTAGCGGCTGCGACCCTTGGTCTTGCTGCCTGCCGCCAGTCGGCGCCTGCCGAGGTGGTGATTGAGAAGCCTGCCGTCGCCGTCAACGACGGCCGTTTCACTCCCGAGGTGATGTGGTCGCTGGGACAGATTGGCGAGTACGCCCTCAGCCCCGATGGCAAACAGGTGGCCTACGGAGTGAAATACATCTCCATGGAGGAGAACAAGGGCAATGTGGAGCTCTATGTGATGCCTGTCGAGGGTGGCGACGCCACGCGCCTCACCACCACCGCCGCCAGTGAGTTCAGCCCTGTGTGGCTCGATGCCAACACGCTGCTGTTCTGTCGTGGCAATGAGATCCGCTCCATCAACGTCGACAGCAAGAAAGAGCAGGTCGTCGCCACCAACGAGAACGGCTTCGAAGGCTTCAAGGTGTCGCCCGACGGCACCTCGCTGGTGTATATCAGCACCATCCCCGTGGAGCGCCCCGATCACCTCAACAAGCTCTATGCCGGTCTCGACAAGACCACCGGTCGCATCAACGAGGACCTCATGTACCGCCACTGGGACAACTGGGTGGACGAAATCCCCCACATCTACCTCGTCACCCTCACCAACGGCAAAGCCAATATGGAGAGTGCTGTCGACATCCTCGGCGCCGACCAACCCTACGAGTGCCCCATGCGTCCTTGGGGTGGCACGGAGCAGTACAACTACAGCCCCGACGGCACCAAGATCGTCTACACCTGCCGCAAGAAGACGGGTTATGACTATGCCCACAGCACCAACAGCGACATCTACCTCTATGATATCGCCAGCGGCGAGACCAAGAACCTGAGCGAGGGCATCATGGGTTACGACCAGAACCCCGTCTTCAACCACGACGGCACCATGGTGGCCTGGGAGAGCATGGAGCGCGACGGCTACGAGAGCGACAAGCTGCGTCTGATGGTAATGGACCTCGCCAGCGGCACTAAGGTGGACCTCACCGAGGACTTCGACTACGGCGTCAGCGGCATCAGCTGGAGCGCCGACGACAAGGAACTTGTGGCTGTGGTCATGTACCGCGGCACCCTGGAGCTCTTCGCATTCAATCGCGAAAGCAAGACTATCCGCCAGCTTTCGCAGGGCATGCACGACGTCAACGGCTTCCAGATGACAGGCAGCCAGATCGTCGCTTCGCAGGTCTCCATGCAATATCCCGCCACCCTCTATGCCTACAACCTCTCCGACGACAAGGCCGAAGGCCGTAAGCTCACCACCGTCAACGATGAGGTCCTCGGGCAGGTGCGCATGGGTAAGGTGGAGCCCTACTGGATCAAGACCGTCGACGGCAAGGAGATGCTCACCTGGCTCATCTACCCCTACGACTACGACAGCACCAAGACCTATCCTGCGCTGCTCTTCTGCGAGGGTGGTCCCCAGAATATCGTCAGCCAGTTCTGGAGCACACGCTGGAACTTCGAGGTGATGAGCGGTGCCGGCTACTTCGTCATTGCTCCCAACCGCCGCGGCGTACCGGGCTTCGGTATGGAGTGGCTCGAGCAGATCAGCGGTGACTACGGCGGACTCTGCATGCAGGACTACATGAGTGCCACCGACTACTTCGCAAACAACTTCCCGCAGATTGATAAGGAGCGCATCGGTGCCTGCGGTGCCTCCTTCGGCGGCTACAGCATCTACTGGCTTGCTGGCCACAACCATGATGTGAAGGGCTACGATGAGGGCCGCCGCTTCAAGGCCTTCCTCGCCCACAACGGCATGTTCAACTTCGAGCAGCAGTACCTCGAGACCGAGGAAATGTGGTTCGACAACTGGGACCTCGGTGGTCCCTACTGGGATTGGAACAACCCGCAGATTAAGAAGAGCTACAGCAACTCGCCGCACCTCTTCGTCGACAAGTGGAACACACCCATCTGCGTCATCCACTCCGAGTTCGACTTCCGCATCGTCGCATCCGAAGGTATGGCCGCCTACAACGCCGCCCAGATGCGCCACATCCCCAGCCGCTACCTCTATTTCCCCGACGAGACCCACTGGGTGCTCAAGCCCCAGAACAGCCTCCTTTGGCATCGCAACTTCATCGACTGGTTTGACCAGTGGCTGAAGAAGTGAAGAGAGAGTGAAAGTATTGAAAACAGAAGAGGGCGCCATCGGCGCCCTCTTCTATTCTTCGTTCTGGCGAGCCAGCGCGCTGCGCAGGTGCTCGGTGGTGTTCTTGAAATGTTGCGTGTGGGGGTTGTCGGGCAGTGCTTCCTGCAGACCTTCCAGCACGATGTCGAAGTAGTCCATCGTCGTGCCCGTACGTGGGTCGAGGAGCGGACGGTTGTTAAAGGGCTTGTAGAGGGCTATCAGCGTGGCCAGGGAGCCGCGGTTGTCCTCGATGAAGCGGCACACGTACTCCTGCTGTTCCACGAACAGGGTGCGGTAGATGGAGTCGGTCTCCTGCTTTTTGGCCGCCACCGTGGCGTCGTCCACAAGTCCCGCCTTCAGCATGGCGGCATAGTGGTCGGTGGTGTCGATGAGTGCCAGCAGCGCTTTGCCGCCGTCGCCTGAGAACTGCTGCAGCTGCCACAGGAGTGTGCTCTCCGGCGATCCCGTCACCGTGTAGGAGGAGGCCAGCGGGGTGATGGTACCGCCCACGGTGATTTTCTCGCCGTAGTCGGGCAGCAGCACCACGAAGTCTTCCTCGCTGCTGTGCAGGGAGTAGAGGCTGCGATAGGGCATGGTGCAGCGGTAGGAGAAGCGGCCCTTGCTGTCGAGGGCTATGGAGTCGATGAAGAGGGTGCCTTCGGGGGCTATCTCCTCGAGCCAGAGGCTACGGTTCTCGCCGCCTTGCAGCTGTCCTTCGATGCGGAAGCTGTCGCTGTGGCAGGCGGAGAGGAGGAGTGTCGCCGCGATGGCGAGGAGAGGTAGGGGAGAGGGTGATAAACGTTTCTTCATACTTAGAATACAGTACTTTGATTTTGATGTTTTACGTTTTACGTTATACGTTTGACGTTTTAGGTACACTCAGGCACCTCTTTTAGAAATGAGAACTTGGTCGGCCACGACGAGTGCCGCCATTGCTTCCACCACCACGGCCGCGCGTGGCACATGGTAGCGGTCGTGACGGCCTCCGATGTCCACCGTGGTGAGTGTGCCGTCCTCTGCCAGGCATTCTACGGGTTGTGGGATGGTTACCACGGGGTGGAATGCCACACGGAATGTGATTGGCATGCCGTTGCTGATGCCGCCCTGTATGCCGCCGCAGTGGTTGGTGACCGTGGTGGCGTCGGGTGTCCAGCGGTCGATATATTCGCTGCCCTTCATGGCTGCCGCCGCAAATCCGGCTCCCATCTCAAATCCTATGGCCGATGGGATGGTCATCATGGCGTGTGCCAGTGCGGCCCCCAGCTTGGAGAAGAGGGGGTTGCCGATGCCTGCTGCCACGCCGCGGATGGTGCACTCCACGATGCCGCCAAGGGTGTCGTCGGGTGTCGTGGGGGCGGGCGTCGTCACGGTGGTCTGGAAGGTGACGCCAGACAGCAACTGCTTGGCGATGGCGCCTGCCACCACCCGCACCGCTGTCTCGCGTGCCGATGCGCGTCCGCCGCCGCGGTGGTCGCGCAGCCCGTAGCGCTGCAGGTAGGTGTAGTCGGCATGACCCGGACGGCAGAGGTGCCGCAGGGCGTCGTAGTCGTCGGGGCGCGTCTGTTCGTTGGCCAGCGTGAAGGCTATGGGTGTCCCCAGCGTGCGTGGCATATCGTCGTCGGAGAGTCCCGAGAGCCACACCACTGTGTCGCTCTCGCCACGAGGTGCGCCAGTGCGCCGCCGCACCAGGTCGGCGTCGATGGCGCCCAGGTCGAGGGGTATGCCAGAAGGGCATCCGTCAAGGATGCCCCCTATGGCTGTGCCGTGCGACTCACCGAAGGTGGTGAGCCGTAGCGTAGTGCCTATGGTGTTGCTCATTCGGGATTGATAGCAAGAAGTTCCACCTCGAAGACGAGCGTCGATCCCGCGGGTATGGAGCCCATATCGCGCGTGCCGTAGCCGAGGTTGTAGGGAACGTAGAGGATGTATTTTGATCCTTCGTCCATGAGTTGCAGGCCTTCTGTCCAGCCGGGTATCACCTGGTTGAGAGGGAAGGTGAGGGGCTCGCCGCGATCCACACTGCTGTCGAACGTCTTGCCGTCGATGAGGCGGCCGGTGTAGTGCACCTTCACCTTGTCAGTGGCTTTGGGACGGCGTCCGTTGCCGTCTTGTAGCTTGCGGTATTTGAGGCCGCTGGGGGTGGTGTAGACGCTCTTGTTGTTGCTGATCTCGCGCAGGAAAGCTTCCCCTTTCTTTATGTTCTCGCGTGCCGTGGGGTTGTTGCGCAGTTCGAACTCTTGCTGGAAGCGGCGCAGCAACGGTGTTGCCGCGGCGTCGTCCAGGCGGCTCTTTCCTGCCGCACACTCCGTCAGTGCCAGGCCTGCCAGACGGCCGTCGATGCCCAGTTGCTGGGCGTCCCACTGCCGGAAGATGTCGCGACCGATGGCGTAGGCTGCCGAGTCGCTGAAGGAGGCTGGTGCCGCCGTCAGGCTGTCGTAGGCGGCAGCTTTGGTGCAGAGCTCATGGTAGAGAGCCTCGCTCATCGTCACCTTGCCCTTCTTGATCTTCACCTCTTGTGCGCCCGCGCTGACAAAGAGAGCACATGCCGCAAGCAAAAGAACGGTTTTTTTCATCAACTCTATACGCTAATTTTTATTTGTATTCTTTCACCTGCACACCATCGAGCACCTCTTTGCCGCAGATGGCCAGTGCCAGCATCTCGTTTTCGCCTTTGTATATCTTGACGGGAGCGATCCAGCCGATGCGTTCCTCAATCATTGCCATCCAGGGTTTGCTGTAGGCGATGCCGCCGGTGAGCAGGATGGCGTCGACTTTGCCGTTGACCACAGCGGCCAGACGGCTGATCTCCATGGCCACCTGGTAGGTGAATGCCTCCACCAGCAGTTGGCATTTCTCGTCGCCGGCGATGGCGCGTTTCTCCACCTCGTAGGCGTCGTTGGTGCCCAGGTAGGCCACGAATCCGCCCTCGGCAGTGACCATCTTCTTCAGCTTTGCTTCGTCGTATTTGCCGCTGCAGGCCACCTCGATGAGCTTGGAGGCGTTGATGCTGCCGCAACGGGTGGGCGAGAAAGCTCCGAGGCCGCAGAGGGCACGGTTCACCTCGGTGACGCGGCCGTGGTCGTGGACGCCTACGCTGACGCCGCCGCCCATGTGGGCGATGATGAGGTTCAGGTCCTCATAGCGCTTGCCCACCTCGCGGGCGTACAGCTTGGCTGTCATCTTCTGGTTCAGGCAATGCCAGATAGGACCTTCCACCTTCTCGTCGAGGTCGAAGACGGGGTGGCCGCTGATCTTGGCAAAGGCGGGACGCTCGTCGACGATGCCGGGGTCGGCAATGTAGGCACTGCCCAGACCTATCTCGCGGGCGATACTGTCGCTGATGAGGGCGCCGAGGTTGCAAGCATGCTTACCCTGTATGCCCGCGTGGCACTCCTCTTTCATCAGGTCGTTGACACGATAGCAACCGCTCTCGCAGGGACGGGTGAGACCACCGCGGCCCATGACAATGGCTATCTCGTCGGTACCGATACCGTGACGTTTCACCATATCGAGAATGGCACCTTTGCGGTACTCAAACTGGTCGGCGACCTCCTTGAATTTCTGTATCTCTTCGATGGGGTGCGACAGGTTCTCGGTGAAAATCTCGTTCTCGCCATCGTAGATGGCAGCTTTGGTCGACGTGGCTCCCGGATTGATTACCAGCGTATATTTCTTTGTGCTCATAGTGTTGTTATGTATTTTATTGTTTATTTGTTTCGCTAAAAAAATCGGTGCAAAGATAGGAAAAAAAATGAATATTGAAAACGAATAATGACGCGGTTGTTTTTTTTTGTATCTTTGCAATGTTAAAAGCGACTATTTTTTATGCCTAATACAGGTACAAGACGTAAGGATAGAATAAGTTACGCGCAGGCTTTCGACCTCAACGGCAACACGCCCCCCCAAGCCGTGGCCCTCGAGGAGGGAGTCCTCGGCGCCCTCATGCTCGACCAGACGGCACTCATCAATGCCATCGAGACGCTGCATGTCGACTATTTCTACAAACCCGAGCACCAGGCCGTCTACCGTGCCATCCGCAAACTCTTCGAACAGAGCCAGCCCGTCGATCTGCTCACCGTGGTGGAACGCCTTCGACAGGATGGCGAGCTGGAGGCCGCGGGCGGCGCCTATGCTGTCTCCAAGCTGACAGAGAATGTTGTCTCGGCAGCGCATATCGAGTACCACATCCGTGTGCTCAGCGAGAAGTTCATCCAGCGCGAGATGATAAGAATATCCACCGAGACAATCACTCAGGCCTACGACGAGACGACCGATGTCGTCGATCTCCTCGACCGCACCGAGCAGCGTCTCATGGACATCAACGACAAGAATTTCCGCTCCGACTATCACCCCATGGGTGATTTCGTCACCATAGCCATGGAACAGATCAAGGAGGCCGGAGAAAAGAGCGACGGCCTCAGCGGCCTCGAGTCCGGCTTCGTCGACCTTGACCGCATGACTGCGGGCTTCCAACCCGGCACCCTCATCATCCTCGCTGCACGTCCCGCCATGGGTAAGACGGCATGTGCCCTCAGTATGGCGCGCAATATGGCTATCGACTTCCATAAGCCCGTGGCCTTCTTCTCACTCGAGATGACAGGCCAGGAGCTTGCCATGCGCCTCATCAGCAGTGAGGCCCGCCTCCCGGGCGACAAGCTCAAGCGTGGTCACCTTGCCCCCTACGAGCAGGAACAGCTCAAACGTGGCGCCCAGCCCCTCGGCAGCGCGCCTATCTATATTGACGACACCCCCCAGCTCACCATTTTCGAGCTGCGTGCCAAAGCGCGTCGCCTCAAGCAGCGCTACGACATACAGATGATATTCATCGACTACCTCCAGCTCATGACCAGCGGCACCGCCGACAACCGCAACGGCAATCGTGAGCAGGAGATCAGCATGATCTCCCGCCAGCTCAAGTCGCTCTCCAAAGAGTTGGGCATCCCCGTCCTCGCTATGTCGCAGCTCAGCCGTGCCGTCGAGAACCGCGTCGGCAACAAGCCGCAGCTCAGCGACCTCCGCGAGAGCGGTGCCATTGAGCAGGACGCTGACATCGTCATTTTTATCTACCGCCCCGAGTACTACGGCATCCAGGAGGACGACCACGGCTCCACGGCGGGTATGGCCGACCTGCTCGTCGCCAAGCACCGCAGCGGTGGTACCGGTGAGGTGCGCCTGCGCTTCGTCAAGGAGTTCGCACGCTTCGAGAACGCTCCCAAGTTCGGCGACGCCGACGCCGCGGCCCTCATGCCACAGAACACCGCTTTCGACGGCGGCAGCATGATCGTCGACTCCAAGATGAACGACGACAACTTCCCCCCCGACGGTGACCTGGATCCGTTTTGATTTTTAGAACATAGAATTTGGATATGGAAGATATTGTTCGTAAGCAGATCGCTGACATAATGAAACAGGAGGTGGTGCCCGCCACTGGATGTACCGAGCCGGGCGCTGTAGCCCTCTGTGTTGCCAAAGCCTGTACGCTGCTCGAAGAAGAGCCTCTGCACATCGCGCTGACGCTGAGCAAGAATGTGTTCAAGAACGCAATGGGTGTCGGCATTCCAGGAACAGGGATGATAGGACTGCCCATAGCGGTGGCTATGGCCGTCACCCACGGCGATCCTGCCCGCGGCCTCGAGGTGCTCACCCTGCAGCACTCCCAGGTTCAAGATGCTAAGGGCTGGCTGGCGAACCACGCCGACAGGATAGAGATAGGCGTGGGAGAGGGCGACGAGAAACTCCACATCTGCTGCACCGTGCGCAGCGCCACCCATCAGGCCACGGCCATCATCGCGCGGCGCCACACGCTGTTCGTATACCTCGAACGCGACGGCCAGGTGCTGATGGATCACAGCAAGGGTCTCGACGAGCAGCCCGCAGAAACGGCAACATCTGAGCCCCAGTTGGCGTTGTCCGCGCGCCTCGTCTACGACTATGCCACCACGGCTCCGTTGCAGGAGCTCCTGTGGCTCAAGGAGGCGGTGGATTACAACAGTGCAGCGGCCGACTGTGGTCTCCAGGGCATGGGGCTCCACACAGGCAAGATACTCATGGAGCAGGCGCGCGGCGACATTGTACACACCGTGGTGGCACGCACCGCGGCGGCCAGCGATGCACGTATGGATGGGTGTACCAAGGCCGTCTACTCCAACTCGGGTTCCGGCAACCAAGGCATCACATGCACCCTGCCGCCCTACTACTATGGCACCCTGAAGGGCTGCTCAGAGGAGCAAATATTGCGCGCTATGACCATGAGTCATCTCATGTCCATATATATTAAGCGCGGCATCGGACGCCTCTCCGCGCTTTGCGGCATCGTCAATGCCACGATGGGTGTCGCAGCATCTTTGACCTACCTCGAAGGGGGTTCCTTTGAGCAGGTGGGCTTCGCCCTGAAGAATATGATCAACACCATCGCCGGCATGGTGTGCGACGGTGCTAAGCCCAGCTGCGCCCTCAAGATGAGTGTGGGTCTTTACAGCGCTTTCGTATGCAGCGAACTCGCCGTACACGGTCATGTCGTCGACGCCACCGACGGTCTCAGCGAGAACGATCTCGACAGCTCTATCCGCAACCTCGGCCGCCTCGGCAAAGAGGGCATGGACGCCACCGACGACTGCATTCTCGACATTATGACACACAAGCATTGACCCGTAGGCGCCGCGAAGGGAAGGAAATGAAAGGGCACCTGTTGATAACTTTTTGCGCCCTCCGCCTATTGATATGATAAAAAACAAGTATTTTTGCAGTCGCAAACGCATGTATAAAAACATATAAACATTATGGAGAATCAAGAGCATAGAAAAGAGGAGCTGTACAGCCAGGCTATTCCTGCCGGTAAACGTAGATATTTCTTCGACGTGAAGGAGACGAGAGGAGGCGATAAGTTTATTACCATCACTGAGAGCCGCAAACTCTTTGACAATAACACCGGTGAAGTATATTTCGAGAAGAACAAGATGTTCCTCTATAAGGAGGATTTCGATAAGTTCCGCCAGGGCTTTGCCAACGCACTGTCATTCATTGAGACAGGCATTGTGCCGCCCCCCGTGGTGGTGGAAGAGAGCTGGCGCGGCGACGACGTGGACAGCAAGCTCGACGATATCGATTTCAAGTTCTAACATGTGAAGATGGCGAAGATCATTTCCATAGCTAACCAGAAGGGTGGCGTAGGCAAGACGACGACGGCCGTCAACCTCAGTGCTTCGCTGGCGGTGCTCGAGAAGAGGGTGCTGCTGGTGGATTGCGACCCGCAGGCCAACGCTACGTCGGGCCTGGGGGTGGCTCCCGACGCGCTGCAGAAGAGCGTATACGAGTGCATCCTGGGGCAGGCGGCGGCTCGCGATGTCATCGTCGCGACCGACACCCCCCACCTGGACCTGCTGCCTACGCGCATCGACCTGGTCGGTGCCGAGGTGGAGCTCATCGAGGAGAAGGGCCGCGAGCAGTTCCTGGCACGCGCGCTGGCGCCCATTAAGGACGATTATGACTTTATCATTATCGACTGCTCGCCGTCGCTGGGCCTCATCACCATTAACGCCCTAACAGCCAGCGACTCGGTGATCATACCCATCCAGAGCGAATACTTCGCCTTGGAGGGTCTGGGCAAATTGCTTAACACCGTGCGTATTGTGCAAACGCGCCTCAATCCTACGCTCGCCATCGAAGGTCTACTCATCACCATGTATGATAACCGCCTTCGGTTGGCGCGGCAGGTGGTGCAGGATGTCCGTGACCATTTCAAGCAGATGGTGTTCAACACCCTCATCTACCGCAATACCAAGTTGGCGGAGGCACCCTCATACGGCAAGTCTATCATCATGCATGACGCCTCATCGTCCGGTGCCGTCAATTACCTCAACCTGGCTCAGGAGATTCTCGAGCGCCAGAGCCGCCGCTGAGCGTTGACTTGAGCCATCCAACAGACAACAAAGAGAGCATTATGACCAAGAAGAAAAGTGGAGGTTTGGGCCGTGGATTGGGCTCTATACTGCCCGATATTGACATCGATGTGGCGCAAGGTACCACGCCGGCCCACGAAGGTGTAGAGTCTATTTCCCTCGACCGCATCGTCGCTAACCCTTACCAGCCCCGTAAGGCTTTTGCCGATGAGGCTCTTGAGGATTTGGCGCAATCCATCAGGGTGCAGGGCGTCATCAGTCCTGTTACGGTGCGTCGCATGCCCGACGGCAGCTACCAGCTCATCGCCGGAGAGCGTCGTACGCGTGCGTCGCGTATGGCGGGCCTCAAGGAAATCCCCGCCTATGTACGTACCGCCACCGACACGCAGATGATGGAGATGGCGCTGGTGGAGAACATTCAGCGCGAGAATCTTGGCGCCATAGAGGTGGCGCAGGCCTACAAAGCGCTTATCGAGGAGTGCCGTCTCACCCATGAGGAACTCAGCGCACGTGTGGGAAAGAATCGTTCCACCATCACCAATTACCTGCGCCTGCTGACGCTACCCGATGAGACACAGGCGGCGCTGACAGAGGGTAAAATAAGTATGGCGCACGCGCGCGCACTCATTAATGTGGAGGATGAGGAACAGCACCTCGACATCCTTCATAGCATCATCGAGCGGCAGTTGTCGGTACATCAGACAGAGCAGTTGGTGCAGAATACGCGAAAGAAACCCGTTGTTCCTACAACGAAGAAACGTGGCATCCTTCCGGAGCGTCATAGCGCCGTGGTGCGTGACCTCAAGGCACGTCTGCAGTCCACCGTGGATATCAAACGGACACAGCGCGGCAGAGGGACGTTGACTATCCACTTCAACTCCGATAAGGATTTTGACCGTATCGTCGCACTGCTAGAAGGGGAATAGGGGGGGGGCGATGAAGAGATGGCTTGGCGGCTTGGTGTGCGTGCTGCTACTGGTTTGCATGCAGCAGGGCAATGCCCAGGATGGCGACAGCATGCTGCGTCGCAAGAGGAAGCCCGTTGAAGTAGAGGGGAAACACTCGCCACGCACAGCGTTGCGGTGGTCGCTGATTCCTGGCGGCGGTCAGGTATACAATGGTCAGGCTTGGAAGGTGCCCATCATCTATGGTCTCCTCGCCGGTGTCGGCTATCTCATATATTACAACTACGACAAGATGGATACCTTCCGCGATGAGTACCTCTATCGTGTCGACCATGGCGGGACGCCCCGTATGCAGGACTATGCCGGTTATCCCACATCGAATATCTACAGTCTTTATAACTCTTACAACCGCTATTTCCAGCTGTACAGTGTTATTGCCGCCGGCATCTATGCTCTCAACCTTCTTGACGCCTATGTGTTCGGCCACCTCTACGATTTTCAGATTGACGATAACATCAGCATGAATGTGCTGCCCAGTGTGCAGCCTTCTCCCTATGGATTACAGCCCTCGTTGGCGATGTCGTTAAGATTCTAATTCTTAAATTCTATATTCTAAGTATTAAGTTTTAAATTCAAAAATATGCATCTTTTACAGATTGTTCAAATTGATTCGCTTGCGGAGAATGCCGCCACGCAGAGCGACGCCGTCACCTCTCTGTCATTGTGGCAGATGGCTGTCAGCGGCGGTTGGATTATGATCGTCCTGGCCTTATTGCTGGTGCTGGCCGTTTATATCTTCATTGAGCGTTACCTCACCCTCAGCCGAGCCTTGAAAGGGCAGGAAGACAATGTCTTCATGGAGAATATACGACAGTACGTACATGAGGGGGATCTTGAGCGAGCCCGTGACCTCTCTAAAGAGAACGACACCCCATTGGGGCGCATGATCAATAAGGGCTTCTCTCGTCTCGGACGTCCGCTTCCCGATATCCAGGCAGCCATTGAGAATGAGGGTAAATTGGAGGTGGCGGGCCTTGAAAAGCGCGTGTCGCTGGTGGCTACCGTAGCTTCCTTGGGTCCCATGCTCGGCTTCCTGGGTACCGTAACTGGCATGATCACTGCCTTCCATGATATGTCCAATGCGGGCACCAATATCAGTATACAGACCCTCTCCGGCGGTATTTCCACCGCCATGGTTACCACCGTTGGTGGCCTAATTGTGGGTATTATATGCTATTTCCTATACAACCTGTTGGTGACGCGCATCAACAATGTGGTGTTTGACCTTGAAGTGCGTGCCAACGAATTCATGGACCTCCTCCACGAGCCGGCATAAGGATTTGAAGTTTGACGTTATACGATTTACGTTTATTAAGATATGATCAAGCTTCAGAACAAAATCAGCGTTGAGAGTTCATCGTCGAGCATGAGCGATTTGGTGTTCCTGTTGCTCATATTCTTCATGATCACCTCGACACTCATCAGTCCCAATGCGATCCCCCTCAACCTCCCGGAGAGTAGTAGCGACACGCGGGTGAAGCAGGACCTTACGGTATATATCACTTACAACCCTATCGCCTACTACCTTGGCACAGAGCCCTTTGATGCTGCCGACTTGCGGCAGGTGCTCACCGACGCGCTGGCAGAGCGCCCTGCCGATGCCGCCATCGTCTTGCGTGCCGACAAGGAGGTCCCTGTCGAGCAGATCGTTTATACGCTCGATGCTGTAGAACAGATCAATGCCGCTACCGACGGCAAACATAAAGTGACCTTAGCAACAAAAAGTTGAATTATGTCACCCAAAACGACATCTGTAATAGCCACCGCTCTGCTCTCCCTTGTTGTCGTTGTCGCTATGCTTCTCATCAGTGGCTACCGCTTCGACGCCGCGGAGTACGAGATGCAGCATCCCCCCAAGGACCCTCCCGAGGGCTTTGAGATCAGCCTTGGTTCGCCCACTCGCGGTCAAGGTGACACGCCCGCTCCCGCCACCCCACGTAGCACGGAGGCGGCGGCACCGCATCATCCTTCTCGCAGCGCCACACAGCGCCAGAGTGCTGCCAGAGTGCCCGCATCCACTGATACCCATAAGGAAGAGGTGAGGCAGGAGGAGCCACGCATCAATCAGAACGCCATAGCCACGGCCGACCGCTTCAATCAACTCAGGAATAGAAATAACGGCCAGGGCAATGGCAATACCGGTAACGCCGGTAACCAGGGCGCCTTGAATGGTGACCCCTCCAGTAGTAATACGGTGAGGGGTGGAGTGCCTGGCGGCAGCTACTCTCTGGCGGGACGCAGTGCGGTGAGTCTCCCCAAACCTGTCTATAACTCCAACCAGCAGGGCACCGTGGTGGTTCGCATTTGGGTCGACAAACGCGGTCGTGTGACGCGTGCCGAATACGAACCCAAGGGATCCAACAGTACTAATGACGAGCTTATCCGTTGGGCCCTTGACGCTGCCCGCAAAGCCCGATTCAACCAGGACGACAGAGCGTTGGAAGAGCAGATGGGTACCATCACCTATTTCTTCAAGATCTGACCCTAATGCGCCTCGATAAGTACCTCTGGGCCGTGCGCCTCTACAAGACCCGCTCGTTGGCTGCTGATGCCTGCCTCAACGGTCGCGTCACCCTGCTTGAGGGGGCAGGGGAGAAGGGACGTCAGCTCAAGCCGTCGCACGAGGTGAAGATAGGCGAGCGGTATGCCCTCAATATTGAGCAGCTGCACAAGCAGATAGAGGTCCTCTCCACCCCTGCCAACCGCGTTGGCGCCGCTCTGGTGGCGGGTTTCATGATTGACCGTACCCCCACCGAGGAGTATGAGCGCATCCAGATGGCGCGTCAGTATGCTTTTGAAAAACGAGACCGTGGCATAGGACGTCCCACCAAACGAGACCGTCGTGAGATGGAGCGCGCCAAATCGGAATTTAGTATTACGAATTCTGATTTTTGATTTTTTTTTACAATAAAATACAATCAACAAGTACTTAATAGCGAATCCGACCTGTGGACGACAAGCAGATAGTGGAGCAGATCTTGGCTGGCGATACGGAGAAGTATGCCTTGATAGTGCGTGAATACCAGCAGATTGTAGCCAACCTGACCTATAAACTCTGTGGTCGCCGCCTTGATGTTGAAGAGGTGACACAGCAGGTGTTTGTGGAGCTCTATACCGCGCTACCGCGTTTCAGGTTTGATTCCAAGTTGAGTTCTTTCATCTACCGCATCACCGTCAATACGGTCTGCAAGGCACTTACCCGAGAACGCCGCACCGTCAGTGCCGATGACAGCGAGCGACATCCCGAGATGCCCAGTGGCGATCTCAATGTAGAACAACAGATCATCCGCCGCGAGCAACTCGATGCTCTGCGTGACGCCATTGGTCGCCTGAAGGATGAGCAGCGTACAGCCCTCGTGCTCTACACCTTCGAGGATTTCTCCTACCTGCAGATTGCCGAGGTTATGGGATGCTCTCTCAGTAAGGTGGAATCGCTCATCTTCCGCGCCAAAAAGAACCTGGCGAAAATGCTTAAACAATGAATATCGAAGAACAACTACAACACCTATCCCACCAGAACTACCATCACACCGTCGATGTCGTCGACGGTGTGATGGAGCAGGTACGCCGTCATCCCTATCTGCGTCCCCGACGTGTCAGTTTTGTGCTGCGTCGTGTGGCGGGAGGTGCCGCTGTAGTCGCTGCCGCCGCCATCGCCCTTCTTGTGGTCAACAGACAGACCTCCAGCGCCTCCGATGCCCGCATCTCCGATATGATCGCTCAGGTAACCGACTATGACAATTATGCACCCATCGAGTCGTTGGCTACTGACCCGTATGAATTCTTTGCAGAAAAGTACGAATAATCATAACACTGAAAACCTAAAACGTAATTTATAAATCATACATCTTCAAAATGAAACATATTGCTTTTTTGACCTTAGGATTTCTCCTTGCCTGCTCTCTCTCTGCCCAGCAGCCCATGCATGAACGTCAACAGCCTCGCGAATGTCCGCAGGATATCACCCGCCTTGTCGACGACCTTTCCTCCGATCAGAAACGGAAGATAGATAACATCTCCAAGGAATCGCAGGAAAGGGTGGATCACCTACGCAAGCAGCAGGAGCAAGTCCGCGACAGCATCGGCAGCCTCATGAACCTTGACGAGGACCGCTCGAAGGAGATCTTCCCCCTTTTCGACCGCGAAGCACGGCTGCAGAGCCTCATCTCGCGCGAGATGTACATCACAAAGACCCGCATCAACCAGGTGCTGAAACCCGATCAGCGCAAACATCTCTCCGAGCGTTTGGCCAAACGCCACAAAGAACGTATGATGGAAAAAGGGGAGAGGAAATTAGAAAAGGTGAAGCGCCCCGCCGCCAGATAACCCTCTTCTAAGCCCCTACAATAAGTCCCACCGCCCCCGCCGCAAGGAGGAGCACGATGGGGCTTACTTTATAACGCCAGTTAAGCACGAAGACTGCGGCGAATATCGTCACGGAGACCACGAAACGCTGCGTCAGCGCCGGAACACCAAAATTATCCGCCGTCATCAGGCTCAGCGCTGCCGCCGCGATGAGACCCACCACCGCCAGCCTTACTGCCGCGAGTACTTTCGCGACGCGGGGATGCCGCCGCCAGCGCTCCATACCGCCGCTCACCAGCACCATCAGCACCACAGGTACCAGCACCACAGCTACACTGGCCACCAGTGCAGCGACTACGGCACCCCATACCCCCAATCCCGACGCCACAGCGGCCTGGTAGCCTGCAAAAGTGGCCGTATTGATGCCTATGGGGCCTGGCGTCATCTGGCTGATAGCCAGCAGGTCGGTGAATCCCTCCAACGTCATCCAGCCCTGCTTCGTCACTACCTCGTCTTCTATCATGGCCACCATTGAGTAGCCTCCGCCAAAGGTGAAAGCTCCGATGAGCAAAAAGGTGTAGAAAAGCCGGAAGAAAAGCATGGCGTTTATTGTTGTCCTGCTATTTTGTCTGTAATAAACCAACCGCGGCGGCCACGATGATCACCACCAGAGGACTCACCCCCGCCAGCCACACCGCCAGCGCGCATACCACCGGAATCCAGCACGTTCGCCAGGATACCCCCGCAGCCTTCGCCAGCGTGACGACGGGCACCACCATCAGTGCCACTACGGCGGGACGTATGCCCATGAAGAGGTGCTCCAGCACACTATTTCCGCTCACCCGGCCGATGCCCATGGCCAATGCTATGATGAGTATCACCGGCATCAGCACACATCCCACGATGGCCGCCACACTGCCGCCCACGCCCCGTCGCCGATAGCCCACCATCGTTGCCATATTCACCGCAAACACCCCGGGCATCGCCTGCGCTACACTCACCATGTCGAGAAACTCCTCCGCCGTCGCCCACTGCCGACGCTCCACCACCTCGCGCTGCATCAGCGGTATCATGGCGTACCCCCCTCCAATGGTGAAGGTGCCTACCTTGAAAAAGGTGACGAAAAGATCAGCACAGCCTCCTCTCATATCCCCATCAACCACAAAAGCTCTTTATTATTGCCCTCTCCAATGGGAAAATCTTCTTCAACCCCCAGCCTCCCAGTCATAAAAAATAGAAAAAAATACAGCAGTTTAGAAAATTCTTCGTATTTTTGCAGCCGATTTCTTACTGTGTAATCAACAAAAAAGTATCAATATGAAGACCAGAACTATTGTTCAGATTGTGTTGGCCGTCGTTATTGTCGGCCTGGCTTATGTGCTGTACGACAGCATCATGAAACCTGTGCGTTTCGACAATGAATATACTAAACGTCGCGATGCCTGCGCCGAGAAGCTCAAGTCTATCCGCACCCTCGAGGAGGCCTATAAGGTCACCTACGGCACCTACTGTGGCAGCTTCGACACGCTTCTCAACCGTCTGATGAACGAGGACAGCATGAAGGTGGTCAGCAAGGTGGTGAACCATGACCGCATCCCCGCCGACGTTGATATCAACGAGATACCTGAGACTGAGGCTGTGAAGCAGGGATACATTTCCCGTGTCGAGGTGCTTGTGAACCCCATCGCAAAGCTGCGCGAGGATGGCAAGCTGCCTACCACCGACGCCAACGGTCACAAGCGTCAGCTCACCGACGAGGAGATAGCTGCACTGCGCTATGTGCCCTATCCCAAGGGCTCGCAGGAGGAGTTTGAATTGCGCGCGGGAATGTTGGAGAAGAGCGGTTTTCTGGTTCCTGTGTTCGAGTGCCAGGTGTCTCTCGATGTGCTGCTGAGTGATATGGATAATCAGCTTCGCATCAACAAGGTCGCCGAGATCAACGAGGTCCCGGGACGTTATGCGGGATGGAAAGTGGGTGATATGACACAGGCTGTCACCGACGGTAACTTCGAATAAAAACACGCCTCGCTACCTGCGCAACGATGTACAATAGCGACATCTACATCTCTGCGACTGATGCATCACGCCACGCCAGCTGTTCGCTGGCGTTGGAATTGTTGGCTGACGGTTTCGCCTATGCCGTGCAGGACGCTCAGGGCACGCTGCTCTCCGTAGGTCGTGCTCATGGCCGCCACGCGGCAACGATGACGCAGGTGATGAGCGACGTGAAAGAATTTTTTGCCTCGGTGGGGATACCGCTGGTGGGCTATTCCCGCATGACACTGCTCTTGACGGCTGATGCCGCCGTGTGGGTGCCTAAAGAGCTCTACGACCCAGCGGCAGGACGTAGCTACCTGCGCGCCGTAGGTGGCACAGCCACATCACTACTCTCTGCCGAGAGTACACGTCTGAATGCGGTGTCGTTATTCTCATCCGACGAGCGGCTGGTGACAGCATTCAAGGTGGCGCTGCCGGGCATCGTGGTGACTAACCAGCATGTGGCAATGGCCGACAGGCTGTTGCAACGCGCCGGAAAGCAACATGCTACGCTAATGCTGCGGTGGGACCGCAACGGCATCGATATGGCAGCGACGAAGGGGGGACATTACATCTTTGGCAACCGCCTCTCCTTTTCTTCGAAGGAACAAGCCATATACCTTGTGGTGGAGATGCTACGTGCCTATGGCCTCGCCGACGAAGGGTGCGAGATGTTGCTGTGCGGCGACGTAGACCGCGATATTTTTGCACGTCTGCAACCCTATTTCCCCACGGCGTCGCTATACACAGGACAGCACACATCGCTGGGCAATGCCGCGATGAAGGGCCTGCATACCTACCGTCACGCTTTAATCGTCTGAGGAGATGCGTATCATTGCCGGTAGCCTGCGAGGCCGACGTCTCAATCCACCTGCCAACCTGCCCGTGCGTCCTACCACGGATATGGCGCGCGAGAGCCTGTTCAACATACTGAACAACTACGTAGATTTTGAGGATTGCAGTGTGATGGATCTCTTCGCCGGCACGGGAGCCGTGTCGCTGGAGTTCGTGTCGCGTGGCGCACGTGAGGTGACAAGCATCGATATCAATGCCGCCTGCACCGACTATATGAAGCGCGAGACCGAGCGCCTCGGGGTGAATAACATGCATGTGGTGCGCGCCGATGTGTTCGATCTCCTGCGTCGCGCCAACCGCCGGTTCGACATCGTCTTTGCTGACCCACCCTACGCTTTGGAGGGATTGGAGAAACTTCCGGATATGGTGTTCGAAAGTGGCGTGCTCAGCGACGACGGCATATTCATCCTAGAGCATCCTCGTGACTATAGCTTCTCCGAGCACCCTCACTTCTGGCAGCACCGCAACTATGGCAAGGTGAATTTCACATTCTTCGCCAATAAACTGGAAGAATAAAAGAAACAAAAAAGAACAAGATATGAACGCAATCGTAAAAACCAACTTCAAATTTCCCAAGCAGAAAAGTCTCTACGTCGGTAAAGTACGCGATGTGTACAATATCGACGACAAATATATGGCAATGGTGGTCAGTGACCGCATCTCGGCGTTCGATGTGGTGCTTCCCAAGGGTATCCCCTACAAAGGTCAGGTGCTCAACCAGATTGCGGCTAAGTTTCTTGACGCCACCGCCGATATCCTGCCCAACTGGAAGCTGGCGACCCCCGACCCCATGGTTACCGTGGGCCTCAAATGCGAGGGGTTCCGTGTGGAGATGATTGTCCGCGGATACCTGGCCGGCAGTTCCTGGCGCGAATATAAGGCAGGAGCACGCACGCTCTGTGGCGTCAAATTGCCCGAGGGAATGGAGGAGAACCAGAAGTTCCCCACACCCATCGTCACCCCCACCACCAAGGCCGACGAGGGGCACGATGAGAATATCAGCCGTGAGGAGATCATACGCACCGGTCTTGTCAGCCAGGAGGACTACGACCAGCTCGAGCGCTATGCCCTCGCTCTCTTCCAGCGTGGCACCGAGATGGCAGCACAAAAGGGTCTCATCCTTGTCGACACCAAGTACGAGTTTGGCAAGCGCGACGGCAAGATCTACCTCATCGATGAGATACACACCCCGGACAGCAGCCGCTATTTCTATGCCGAAGGCTATGAGGAACGGCTGGCAAAGGGAGAGCATCAGCGCCAGTTGAGCAAGGAGTTTGTGCGCGAATGGCTCATGGAGAACGGTTTCCAGGGCAAGGAGGGACAGCAGGTGCCCGAGATGACCGACGCGATAGTGAGCGCTATTTCTGACCGCTACATCGAGCTCTACGAGCATATCACGGGAGAGAAATTCCAGAAGGCAGACGAATGCACTGATCTGCAGGGGCGTATAGAGAAGAATGTCACTAATTACCTCTCTACGCTCTAAATGGAGATAGAAAGGAAATATCTTATAGCTTCACTACCAGAGGATTTAAACGGCTATCCTCATGTGGAGATTGAACAAGGATATCTCTGCACATCGCCCACCCTGCGAATACGCAGAATGGGCGATGCCTGCATCCTGACGGTGAAAGAACGCCGACAAGAGGCTACTACCGCTATCGTGAATCGCGAGGAGGAGTTCCTCCTTTCGCAGCAGAGTTTCCTGTCTTTGCGCGACAAGTGTGAGGGACGGCTCGTCTGTAAGACACGCTATCGTGTCCATCTCGGTGATGGACACGTTGCTGAGGTGGATATCTTCCACGGCAGCCATGAGGGCTTACGCATCGTGGAGGTGGAGTTCGCATCCACTGAGGAGGCCGACCGATTCGTTCCACCTGCGTGGTTCGGCGATGAGGTGAGTGACGATCCCAGATACCGTAACAGCTATATGGCTATCCATGGATAAGCATCTGCATATCGTCGCATTCAACGTCCCCTGGCCAGCCGACTATGGTGGGGTGATAGATGTGTTCTATCGGCTGCGTGCTCTCAGCGTGGCAGGGGTGAAAGTGCATCTGCACTGCTTCTGCTATGGACGCACGCAGGCAAAGGAGCTGGAGCCATACTGCGTGGAGGTGCAATACTACCGCCGCCGGATGTCGCCCCTGCTCATGCTGACGGATCGTAGGCCTTTTATCGTCAGCTCTCGCGACAGCAAGGAGCTGAAGGCACGTCTCCTGCAGGACGACTATCCCATCCTGCTCGAAGGGGTGCACACCTGTGCGCTGTTGCAGGACGATGCGTTTGCAGGACGCAATGTGCTGGTGCGGGCGCATAACGTGGAGGCTGACTACTACCGCCAGTTGGCAAGTGTGACGCCAAAGGCCCTGAAGCGGAGGTATCTGAACACAGAATCTCGTCGTCTGCAGCGTTACGAGGGGAACCTCCTGCGTAAGGCAAAGACGGTGCTTGCTGTGACAGAGGCCGACAAGGAACGCTTCCTCGCCATGGGGTGCCACCAGGTGGTGCAACTCACCAGCTCGCAGCCCTATAACCATGTGTGCTCAAAGACCGGTAGGGGCGAGTACGCTCTTTTCCACGGCAACCTGGAGGTGGATGAGAATGCCTCTGCTGTCGAGTACCTGATAAGCCATGTGTTCGATGATGGACGCTGGCCCTTGGTGGTGGCTGGCCACAATCCCTCTGAGGAGCTGTGTGGACGTGTGTCACAGCACGAGAATGTCAAGCTGGTAGCCAATCCCGACCATGACACGATGCAACGCATGATCTCCGAAGCACAAGTTAATATTCTTTTCACCGGGCAGCCCACAGGTCTGAAGCTCAAGTTGCTGGAGTCGCTCTTCGTGGGACGCCACTGTCTGGTGAATAGCCACATGGTGGCGGGCACAGCTCTCGGTGGCCTCTGCACGGTGGCCGACAGCCCCGAGGCCATGCGCGACGCATTGGACGACCTGATGGTGAGACCCTTCTCCGATAGCGATGTGCAGCGGCGTATAGAGACGATGCAGGCATACAGTCCTGAGGTTGTCAACCGGAAAATAGTAGAAATGATATGAAACGCATACCACATACCTTCACCATCGTCTTTGCCCTCATTGTGCTGTCGGCGCTACTCACCTGGGTGGTGCCAGCGGGAGAATATGTGCGCGAAGAGGTGCAGGGGCGCGAAGTGGTGGTGGACAACTCGTACCACTATGTTGATGCGGCACCGCAGACATGGCAGGTGTTCTCGGCATTGTTCAACGGTTTCGTTGACAAAGCCGATATTATCATCTTCATCCTCATGGTGGGTGGTGCATTTTGGATCTTGAACAACAGTCATGCTATCGACGTGGGTATCATGGTCTTCCTGCGGCGAGTGCGGCAGCTGACACGCTACCGCTTGGTGGAGCGGCTGGGTGTCGGCAATATCATCATCACCTTTGTCATGCTGCTCTTCAGCCTCTTTGGTGCCGTGTTCGGCATGAGCGAGGAGACTATAGCCTTTGTGGTGGTATTCATTCCTTTGGCCATACAGATGGGCTACGACAGCATCGTGGGGGTGTGCATGTGCTATGTCGCCGCCCATGTGGGTTTTGCAGGAGCCATGCTCAACCCCTTCACCATAGGTATCGCGCAGGGTATCGCTGAGCTGCCGCTGTTCTCCGGATTGGAATACCGTCTTTTCTGTTGGGTGGTGCTGACGCTGATAGGCATCGCCTTCGTGCTGTGGTACGCACATAGGGTGAAGAAAGATCCTTCGCGCAGCCCTGTCTACCGACTCGACGACTACTGGCGCTCGCGTGCCGCCGACAGCAGCGATGCCGAGCTTACGTGGCGCCAACGGCTCATATTGATAGTGTTGCTGCTCACCATCGTGGCCCTGGTGGTAGGGGTGCTCGTATGGGGGTGGTATATCACCGAGATCTCAGCTCTCTTCCTGGCAATGGGTATCGTCAGCGGTATTATCGACCGGCAGGGTGGCGACGCTATCGCGAAACTGTTTCTTGAGGGCTGTAAGGATATCCTCTCCGCCGCTTTGGTGGTGGGGTTGGCCAGTGGCATCATCTTCATCCTGCGCGACGGTCACGTGATCGACACCCTTCTGTATGGTCTTTCGCGCAGCCTTGCGTCGCTGGGCGAGGTGGCGTCGGTGGGGGTGATGTATCTCTTCCAGACGCTGCTCAATGTTGTGATGCCCAGCGGGTCGGCCAAGGCGGCGCTGACGATGCCTATCATGACGCAGTTCGCCGACCTTATGCAGGTCTCGCGGCAGACCACCGTGTTGGCTTTCCAGTTTGGCGACGGCTTCACCAACATGTTGACGCCCACCAGTGGCGTGCTTATTGGTGTGCTCGGCATGGCGCGCATACCTTATGGCACCTGGCTGCGATGGGTGTGGAAATTTATTGTGGGACTCATCGTCGTGGGTTTCTTCCTGTTGCTGCCCACGTTGTGGCTGACGTTGCCGGGCTTCTGACCGGTTTTCAGAAGCGCGAGAAGGGATGCTTGCGCCACCAGAGGATGAGACACAGCCCCACGAGCATGCCGAAGAGGTGTGCGAAATGCGCCACGCCGTCGTAGGTGAAGAAGAGACCTTCGATTAGTTCGAGCACCACCATTCCTGTGATCATCCATTTGGCCTTGAGGGGCACGAGGAAGTAGAGGTAGATGCGCTCGTTGGGGAACGTCATACCGAAGGCCAGGAGTATGCCGTAGATGGCTCCCGAAGCGCCCACGGAGAGGTGTATGCCGGGGATGAGTGCGTTGAGGATGCCTGCGCCGATGCCGCAGAGCAAATAGTAGATGACGAAGCGGCGTGTGCCCCAGAAATTCTCCATCGTGGTGCCGAACATCCATAGCATAAACATGTTGAGGACCAAGTGAGTGAGGTTGCCGTGCATGAACATATAGGTGAGCGGCTGCCAGGGTTGGAATCCATGGGTGTCGACGCTAAAGAGTGCCATATACCTCGTGAGGCTGAGTCCTCGCATCTGTAGCACATAGTCGGCGAGGTAAACGATTGCGTTGATGATGATGAGGTGCTTCACTGCTGTGGGCAGCATCTTGAAGCCTTGTGGTTGGTATTGTGTCATTTGAGTAGTTGTTCGGGTTTGACGATGGTGATGATGGGGCGTCCGTCGGGGGCGGTGTCGGCCATAGGACAGGCGAAGAGGTCTGCCACCATTTGCTGCATCTCTTCGTCGGTGAGGACACGCCCGGGGCGTATGGCCATCTGGCGAGCCAACGAGGCCCGCACGGTGTCGCTGATGAGGCCGCCGCTACGCATGGAGGCGCCTTTGCAGTCGGTGATCATCATGTCGAAGAAGTTCTGCAGATTGTTTGTATCGACATCGGGCGGCGTGGCGGTTACCACGAAGGTGGATTGTCCGGTGCTCTCGATAGCAAATCCGTAGGACAGCAGGTCTGGCAGCAGTTCGCCGAAGAGGTCGGCGTCGGCGGCGGAGAAATGGCATTGTATGGGGAAGAGCAGCGCCTGTGATGGTGTGTGCTGGGGACCGGCGTCGGCGAGGCGGTCGAAGAGGATGCGCTGGTGAGCGCGGTGCTGGTCGATGATAGCGAGGCCCGACGACAGGGGTGTGACGATGTAGCGTCCCTGCAGCTGGAGGCAGCTGGAGGCCTGACCACTGCCATGGTTGATAGGCTCTGGTATCGAAGGTTCCTCGGGTAGGGGCTGTGTGCTGTTCGGCAGGGGTTGGAGGTGGCGGTGAACCGCAGCGTGGTTGTCGTCGCTGGGCTCCAGTTTCATGCGCGTCTGAGAAGGAGTGGCGCGGAAGGGATTGTAGTCGGGGTTGTAGCTGATGGAGGGTGGGGGAGGGTTGTATCCTTTAGGGGCAGGGGGTATGTTGAATTCGGGGGGTGTGTCGAAAGAGAGCTCTGTGGCCAGAGAGAACTGTCCGAGGGCTTTTTTCACCGCCGAATGCAGGATGGCGTAGAGGGCGCTCTCGTCGGCGAACTTCACCTCTGTTTTTGCGGGGTGGATATTGATGTCGATGCGGCTGGGGTCCACCTGCAGGCTGATGAAGTAGGAGGGATAGTTGCCGTCGGGGATGAGTGACGAGTAGGCTTTTTCCACGGCGCGGCTGAGGCCTGGGTGTTTGATGAAGCGGCCGTCGACGAAGAGGTATTGCTCGCCGCGGGAGCGCCGTGAGAATTCGGGACGTGCCACGAACCCCTTGATGCGCACCAGGTCCGTCACCTCCTCCACGGGGAAGAGGCGCTCCTTGTAGCTGTCGGCGAAGAGGCTGCTGATGCGCTGCAGCATGCTGCCTGCCGCGAGGTCGTAGAGTGTGCGGCCGCCGGCGCTGAGGCTGAAGGCTATGTCGGGGTGGGTGAGTGTGACGCGGCGGAAAGTCTCCTCGATGTGTGCCATTTCCACGCTGTCGCGCTTAAGGAAGGCGCGGCGTGCGGGGACGTTGAAGAAGAGGTTTTTTACTGCCAAGGAGGTGCCGATGGGGCATGCCGTGGGGTGCTGGTCGATGATTTTGGATCCTTCGATGGCTATCTCCGTCCCCAGTTCGGCATCATGGAGACGTGTGCGCAGTTCCACCTGAGCGATGGCCGCTATCGACGCCAGTGCTTCGCCGCGGAAACCCATGGTGCGTATGGCGAAGAGGTCGTCGGCGTGGTGTATCTTGCTTGTGGCGTGTCGTTCGAAGCATAGGCGTGCGTCGCTGTCGCTCATGCCGCAGCCATTGTCTATCACCTGGATGAGTGTGCGGCCGGCGTCTTTGACCACGAGGTCGATGTGTGTGGCACCGGCATCGATGGCGTTTTCGAGCAGCTCCTTGACGGCGCTGGCGGGGCGGTCCACCACCTCGCCGGCGGCGATCTGGTTGGCTACGCTGTCAGGCAGAATATTGATAATGTCCATTATTGTTGTCTCTTTTTCTCATGATCCTCGAGGAATTTCATGAGGTTCTTGATGGAGAGCACCTTGTTCATGATGATGTCGCGATTCTGGTCGAGGATGATCATCGTGGGTGCGCCGTGCACGTTGTATGCCTCCTGGTAGTCGACGTTGACATTCGGTCCTCCCACGTTCACCCACCTGAAGTCATGTTCCTTCACATATTTCTTCCACTTGTCTACGTCGCTTTCATATCCCACGGCATAGACCTCGAAGGGGCGGTAGGGTGCCGTGAGCAGCGAGTCGTAGAGAACTTTGAGCTCCTCGCTCTGCTTCTGGCAGTGGTGGCAGTCGGGATCCCAGAACCACAGGATGACGTAGGGTGTGGGGAATCGGTGGCTGGAGATCCAATCTTTGGGATCAGCACTCTGGTTGGTGTCGGCCATCCAGAGTTCCTGGCCATGAGCGCCGATGATGCTCTTGCGTATGCGGTTGTAGTTGTAGCGCATGTTGTGCAGTGTGCCTTCCGACGCCCAGGGGCAGCGGCCGGCGAGGTAGTAGTGCTCTGCCAGATGACACCATGCGGCGTCCCACCCCACGTTGCGTGTGGAGCGGAAATAGCGGGGTTCGATGTGGTCGAACACATAGCGTAGCATGGCCGTATCGTCGCCGATGCGTGCCGCCAGGCGGTCTATCTCGGCGCTGATGGTATCGCTGTCGGCATAGTAGAGCATGCCGAAGAAGAAGTAGTTCACCTTGTTGAAGAACTGGGGGCTGTGTAGCAGTGTGGAGAGTGTGAGGTGGGATGCTGCGAGGGGGGTGCGGAAGAAAGTGTCCCAGTAGTGTTGGCGGTAGTAGAGTGGTTTGTCGTCCACGCTGTCGGGCACCTCGCCGTTGTCGCACAGCGCCAGGAGGGTGAAGTAGAGTTGTTCCTTTTGGGGGTTGCGCATACGTTTCTCGAACTCTTCCATGCGTGCTGTCAGCGCCTGCTCGTCGGTCTCGGCTTGAGTGCGTGTTGCGGCGTCTTTTTTGCGGGCGCGGATCGATTCCATCTCGCGGCGTGCCTGATCCACGGTGGCTTGGTAGAGGAACATGTCGCGGTTGGCGTCGCTGCCCTTCACCGTCACCGACGAGGGGGTGAGTGTGGCGTCGCCGCTGATGGTGAAGCGGCGGCTGTCGTCGATCACGAAGTCGCGCAGGCTTTTGTCGCCCTTCTGTCCCACGAGGGCATAGACGCCGCGGGGCCAGGTGCGGTTGCCAGCGAAGGTAAAGCTGCCGTCGGCGGCGCGGTGGGCGCTGTCGAGGCGGGTGAGGTGATCGCGGTAGTGGCTGGCGATGTACATTATCGTGTCTGTGTTGTCTTCGAGACGGAACACCATTTTGTAGCGCTGAGCAAAGGAGGCTGGCACCGAGAGTACAAGTAGCGCGAGGAGGAGTATGTTTCTTTTCATTGAATGTCAATTAAGCCTCGTAGGAACGTAAAAGCATACAGAATATTGTATTCAAATAAAAAATGATTTGGATGAGGGTGGGTGGCCTTTGGATTTGATGGGGGGAAGATTCAAGGTTTATCCTCTTTTGTAGGTGGCGGGAGGGATGGTGTCAGTAGCGATTGTGGAGCGACCAGCCAGACATCATGGAGCGGATATAGGGATGGTATAGGGTAACTATAGAGCAACTATAGAGCAACTATAGAGCAGCTGTCAAGAGTTGATTGAAAATGAATGGATTGTGATGATTGTGAAAGTGCTGCTTCTACTTAAATAACATAATGCATTGTAGAATAGTGTTTTGTGTACTTGATATAACTCCTTTTTGAAGGGTTATTAGTGTCGCCTTCACAATCTTTTTTTAAAACGTTGGCGAAGCAAAAATGGTATGTGAGACAGATATTTTTTATTGTTTTTTTGGTGTTGATAATTATTACACTATATTTTTTTGTATATTTGCAAAAAGTTGTTTTTATAAATAATTCAATAACTAAAACATATGCAGAGAGATACACAAATCTTCGACCTCATCCAGAAAGAGCGTGAGCGTCAGACCAAAGGCATCGAGCTGATTGCCTCCGAG
>CACZRR010000067.1 GCA_902783595.1 uncultured Bacteroidota bacterium | reverse complement strand
GCTAGCGTTCATCCTGAGCCAGGATCAAACTCTTCATTGTAAGAATTGTTCTTTTTACCTCTTTGACTCGTCTTCGTGTCTATCTTATACCTCAGCATAAGACCGACACACGCTATCTCTCTCTTCTCATCCGTTTCAATGTTCTCGTGTCTCCTCGTGGAAAACGGCTGCAAAAGTACAACCTTTTTCCATTCTATCAAAATATTTTTTCATTTTTTTTCGCTTTTTTTCTTATCTATCTGTTTTCCAGCACTATTTTTTTTGCTCCTCCTCCCCCGTCCTCCACCCTGTTGTCTGTCGCATCAGGTGAAAAAGGGCTTTTTACCGCGTTTTTTTACCGGACTTCGTTATGCTCTCGAAAGCGATGGTCTGTTATATTGGTGAGTATCAATATATTAGATTTGTTGTCATGTTTAAACATTGCTCTTGGTCAGCGTTTTATGAAAATTAATGTCGGACAGGTTGCGTTTTCGGGTTCGGGTGATGCGTCATGCAGCCAGCATACTGGGAGCATACTGGGAGCGGACTGGGAGCGGACTGGGAGCGGTCTTGGATAGACCCCAATAGAATTCCTGGATATCAATGATTTATGGATTGTTAATTTCGGTTAATTCCATTTTATATTAGACAAGGCGTTGTGGATTGCAAAAATTTTTCATAATATATAATATTTCCATGTGCGAATCGTTAATATGTCGCAATTTGAAGAAAATACTGTCGATAGCAGCGAAAGTGCTCTTACGTCTGATTGTAGGGGTGGTGGTTATGGTTTATGTCACCGTGGCCATGTTGAATTATTCGCTTGTACAGTCGACTTTAGGTGCTATCGTCGGGGATTATTTTTCGAAGGAGTGGGGCGGTGAGCTGCGCATAGGGTCGCTACATGCGATGCCTTTTGACCATTTGATTTTGGACAATGTGCTGCTTGTTGATCCTGCTGGCGATACTATTTTTGATGCTGAGACGCTGCGTGTCGGGTTCAATCATTTCCCCTACAGCGACTATTGCCTAGATCTTGACCATGTGTACCTGCGCAATGTGTACTACCACATGAGTACAGAGACCCACGACATCAATTTGAAATACATCATTGATTACTTCAAGTCCCAAAGTCCCCGCCCAAAGGACGATAAAGTCACCAAAGATTTTACCGTGCTGTGCGGCGCTCTGGAGCTGGAGAACATACATTACAAGATGGATTTGCCCGACAGCCGGGAAACCATCTATCCTTATGGTGTGCAGATACCCCACATGGAGTACCTCAACATCCATGGCAAATTCCGTAATGTAAAGGTGGTTCGTGACGATGTTACGTGCCGTATTTTGCGGCTATGCACACGCGAACGCAGCGGATTTGACGTCAAGAACATCTCCGGTGATGTGCATGTGGGGCGCTACGACATCACCGTGCACGATTTCCGAGTGGAGACAGCAGGTAGCCTCATCATGCTTGCCGACGCGCAGATGAAGTACGATACTTGGAAAGGGATGAAGGATTATGTGAGTACAGTGTGGCACGACGCCGAATTGAGAGAAGGCACACACGTGGTGATGAGTGAGGTGGCTTATTGGGCGCCCGTACTATGGGGCATTGATGCCGATGTATATGCGCATGGTCATGCCACAGGAACCATTGACTCGATGATAACGGACATGCGAGTGCGCTGGGGTCGTGAGTCGGGAGCACATGTGAGTGGCAGCGTTGTGGGGTTGCCCCGCATTGACACCACCACCTTCAACGTGGAGCTTGATGACCTGCACTGCACCGCCGTCGATCTTGACGGGCTTCTGTGCTGGCTTCCATCGCACCAAGACATAAGAAATTTCACCGATCAGATAGGGCACCTCCATCTTGACGGCACGGTGCGCGGGAACATTCGAGATGGTGCCAATGCCCGCCTTCAAATGATGGGGGCGGGCTGGGTTGCTGCTGGCGAGTTGACGGCACATGCAACACGTGAGGGGTATGCTTTCAGCATGGAGGAGGGACAATGGTCCGTAAAAAATGGCACTTGGAGCATAGGCAAGGGAACAGGCAAGGTGACAAATGGCCTATGGAATACCAAGGAGCATGGTTTGCGTGCCTTCAACGGTCAAGTTACGGCACGCGTCGAGGATTTGCGCTATGACGACAAACAGCTTGCCTCCCTAAACATCGAAGGTTTGTTGGAAGATGGCGACGCGACATTACACCTTGGTTCCCATGATAGCCTGTCCCTTTTTGACATCGATCTGCAAGCCGCTCTGTCGGATAGTGTGAAACGAGTCGATGGAGAAGTTCTCATCGAGAAGCTGGAAGGAGTCCTTCCCAGCCCCCTTGCCACCCATATCACCTTCTTGCTGCAAGGCCACGATCTTGACAATGGCACCCTTGATGCTGCTGCTTCGCGCCTACAATACGGGCGCTTCATTGTGAGCGACATTGCGCTGCGCTGTGACGTAGGAGGAGGTGAGAAGGAGGCCTCCATCACCTCCAGTGCACTCAATGCTACCGTAAGCGGACGTTTCGACTACGACGAGATACCCTTGATGTGGCGTCACCTTGTTGACAGTTACTTGCCCACTTCTCTTGCGGGTCGTGACCGATGGGCTGTTGACAGTACGGCCTTAGCGTGTCTTGATGACAATACATTAGATTTCCACATCACATTGAAGGATGCCCAATCACGCCCGCTGCAACTCACCGAAGCTCTCTCTGTCGCCAGCGGCACCCATGCCAGTGGTTCGTACAATCTACGCGAGCAGCTCAAGGTGGTGGTGCGCAGCGATTCGGTGCGTTTGGGGACTATAAAACTGAGCAACTTCGGTGCGAGCATGCGCCCGTGGGGTAGCCGCTACGAGGTAGAGGCACAATCACAAACAGTCAGCGTGGGCAGCACTGCCGTTGCCGACCGCGTGAACGGCACCCTAGCCTTGCACCATGCCGGCGGATCACTGGGAGTACGCTGGGGTGATGTCACCACGTCGTCGCACGGTGACTTGCTGGTAAGCCTCGATGGCGACGCGTTGCGTGTAGAAAAACCGTTGTTCTACCTTCGAAATACACCCTGGAGGCTAGGATTGGAAGGCTCGCATATGGGTCTGGGCGGACAGTTTACGCTACAAGTGGACAAGCTGACTTTAGACAGTGAGGGACAGCATATTTCCGGTGAAGTGGACCTCCGCGGCCTTAGCAGCGACCACATCGAGCTCTCCTTTGCGCCCTTTGAGTTGGCGACTGTGAGTAGCGTACTTGGCGACAGAAGTATTCTGCGCCTTGGTGGCGAGCTGCAAGGTCGGCTCTCGCTCTACGGAATAGGATCCACCCCATACATGAATGCCAACCTCACCATTGATAGTTGCATTCTCAATGGGCAGTCGTTAGGGCGCACAAAGATGAAGACCGGATGGAATGCCGAACTCAACATTCTCAATGCAGAGGTATCAACGCAAGGGCTGACAGCAATGGGATGGGTTGGTCTCGGAGGCGAAGAGAATGAGATCGATATGAACGTCGACCTCAATCATTTCCGGCTGCTCTTCATGCGTGACCTTATGACATCCTTTGCCACCCATTTCGATGGTGCCATAAGTGGAAACGTTGACCTGCACGGAAGCCTGCAGCATCCCGAGGGGGAGGGCGAGGTGATACTTAGTGGCTGCACCCTTACCGTGGCGCCCACTGGCGTTGCCTACCATTGCGATGACACCCTACTCCTTGACGGCCATCTCCTTGATGCCACAAATCTGGTACTCCGCGACGAGAGAGACAACAGTCTTCGTCTTGACGGCACAATAGATATCGGAAACCCGGACAGGATAGCTCTTGACCTCAACTTCACCAGCGACAACTTGTTAATCCTCAACCGCAAAGGGGGTGAGAATTATGGCGGCGAGGTTTACGTTGCCGCCAACGGTGCAGTGCGAGGCAGCTTGTCGGAGCCTCATATTGAGATACAAGCCCGCACCAATAAGGGGAGTACCCTCGAGGTTCCTATCAACAGTCAGAAGCAGGTGAAAACACGCGACTATATCACCTTCGTCGGTGACGAATACCAAGGAGCGAGCGATGGTGATGGCATCGAGGAGAGCAGAAATGGAGAGCGAGGCCTCACCCTGTCTCTTGACCTTAACATAACCCCTGATGCGCGCATCTATCTGCCCATGGACTTCTCCGAGGTGGAGCTGAATGTGGGTGCTTCCGGCGAGGGGGCTCTGCACCTTGACCTCAAGAGCGGCGACAGTCCGAAGGTGATGGGCAACTACGAGCTCACCTCAGGATCCATGAAGGTGCTTCTGCTATCCGTCTACGAGAAAAACTTCACCATCTCGCCCGGCGGTACCATTCATTTCCAGGGCAACGTGCCGGATACGCGGTTCGATATCGAGGCTACGTATTCGCAGCGCGTCAACCTAAGCACCTTGACGGGGAGCCTGTCGACCATCGACAACACGCAGAAGTACCTGCAGGTGGAGAATATCATATCCCTCTCCGGCACGGTGGGCGCCCCACATATAGGCTTCGATCTCCGTCTCCCCAATGCCGACCAGAGTGTGGAGGAGGAGGTTTTTGCTTACATCGACCGCAATAGCGAACGCGATATGCTCAACCAGACGGTGTCGCTGTTGCTGGGGGGCAGCTTCTACAATGCCAACAGCGAGAACGCCACCGGCGCATCGAATAGCGACGCCATAGGTGCCGTCACCTCCTTCATGGGCAACCGCCTCACCGACATGGTGCAATTTGTCAATGTCAACATCGATTATCGCTCAGCCAACGAGTTCACCAACGAGCAGCTGGATGTGAACATCAGCAAAGACTGGGGGCGGTGGTATCTGGAAAGCACCTTGGGTTATGGCGGCGACAGTCGAGGCCTCGAGAACACCTCGGCAGCCGGCAGCACCATCATCGACGCTCTCATCGGTTACCGCATCAGCCCCCTCGTCCACCTCTACGCCTACAACCGGACGAACACCAACGACTACACACGCATTGACCTCCCCTACAAGCAGGGCGCGGGCATCAAGCTGACGAAGGACTTCGACCGTTGGACAGACCTGTTTATACCCAAGAAGAAAAAAAAGAAAGATAAGAAATGAGCCGCCTCTATTTATGCCTGGCCTGGCTGCTCTGGAGCCTGGCTGCCTGTTCGCAGGGATCGCATTATAATCCTGTCGATTCGCTGCGTGTGACGAATGCCGAATGGAGGACAGACACTATTGGCGGTGTCGTTGTGAAGGATTATCATTTCCCACCGGGAACTCTTTTTTGCTCAGCACAGCATCTTTTCGTTGTGGAGCTGCCCGCCGGCACACCCCGTCGGCTCTCCTTTGCCTACGACAGCGTACCCCTTGTTGTCTCACAACATGCGCTGCGCCATGATGCTGTGGTGGCGGTAAACGGATCCTATTTCGACATGGAGCGCGGAAACCCCATCTGCTATCTCCGCATTGCCGGTGAGGAGGTGGGGCACAACACCCCGCAGCGCAGCGACAGTCTCCACCGCAAATATTACCAATATGCAACCCTACTCCTGCGTGACGGGAAAGCCCATCTCGCGGTGCCCGACAGTGCTCGTCGCTGGGAAGAGAACCTTGCCGACAGCGATATCATGACAGCGGGACCCATGCTGCTTTGGGACGGGACTGTGGTACCGCAACGCGACGATCGCACATTCGTCACCCGTCGCCACAACCGCACAGCCCTCGGACTGAGGGAGGACGGCACAACGCTCCTCGTCGTCGCCGACGGACGTTTCGACGATTTCGCCGAGGGGCTCTCGTTGGAGGAGCTGACGCTGGTGCTCCGTTGGCTAGGATGCCGCACTGCCATCAACCTTGACGGTGGCGGCAGCAGTACGCTCTATGTGAAAGGACGCGGCGTCGCGAACTATCCGTCCGACAACCATGTTCACGATCACGAGGGCGAGCGCCCCGTGAACAATGCCATCCTGGTTATTTAGCCACCTGGTTAGGGTCGAACGTACCGCGTTCGTTGCTCTCCACACAGCCGCGCGAGGCGGTGCTGTATGAGTTGCATGCGGTCGACGGTTTGGCGTAGACCACCTGCTCGTGGACGCGGCCAGACGCGTCGGTCTCGTAGCAGTAGCACGACTTGGTGTCGCACGATGCATATACGATAGCTGCACCCGCTATCAGTATCCCGAAGAATATCTTTCTCATCATATTTTGCGATTGTTTATCTGACAATAATTTCGCTTACAAAAAGCCAGGCCTGCTCGCCAGCAGAGATATGCCATTGCGGCAATGATCCGTAATTCTTAGCCGTAATCTTTATATATTTGGCTCTCTCTTTGCCAGTCACCTCGAAGGTATGGGTCACACTCTCCTCCTGACGCTCATGGGTAGCGGCGAAGAGCGTGTTTTGCACCGATCCATACGGGTGCCACTGCCGTCCATCCGTGCTGTATTCGACGCTAACCAAGGTGGGGAAAAAGATCCACGAGCGCATATTCTCGAGGCAATAGACGCCGACAGCATGTATCGTCTGTTCCCTGTCGAGTTCCACCATCACCACCATGTCTTGCTGCCACCCCTGCCAGCCGCCGATACGGTAGTTGGTGGTGCCGTAGATGCGGTCGACCATACCCTCGGGACCGTTCTCGATGTACTGAGGAGCGGGCTGCGTGAGGTAGGTGACATGCTTGTCGGTCGAGGTCTTCACCTCCACGTGGCGCACCGTCTGAGAGCGAAGCTTGCCCTCCCATTGCGCAGTGGTGTCGGTCACCTTGTCGCGGTCGCTCTGCATGCGCCAGTCGGCGAAGACGGGGCAAGGGGTGATGCGGAGGGACTCGTTGAATGGAGCCTCGACAAGTAAATCTCTTCCCTCGAATGTCATATAGCCGCCATCTGGGTCATCGCAGAGCGTGAAGATAGGTTTGGTCTTCACCCACTCGTAGCTGCCCGGACAAACCTTATATCTTCCCAGCGACGCCAGCACATACCACGCGCTCATCTGGCCGCAATCCTCGTTGCCGCAGAGGCCGTCGGGCTTGCTGGAATAAAGTTCGTTGAGAATCTTATGGACATACTTCTCCGTCTTTTCGGGTTGTCCAAGAAGGGTGTAGAGCCAG
>CACZRR010000066.1 GCA_902783595.1 uncultured Bacteroidota bacterium | reverse complement strand
GTTCCCCCGCCGAGAAAAAATCACTGTGCTCGGCGGTTCCCCCGCCGAGAAAAAATCACTGTGCTCGGCAGTTCCCCCGCCGAGAAATAACCCCCACACCATTAAACATAAAACGTAAAACATAAAAAGTGAAACGTCAAACGTCAAACATAAAACTTGAAACGTCAAACGTCAAACGTCAAACATAAAACTTTACCCATTAAACTTTTTTTCGTATCTTTGCCCTATCAAATTCAATCAACAACCTAACGTCAACACAATGAAACGCACTGCAATCATTGCCCTTATGCTCCTCGCCGGCTTAGCCGCAGGAGCCCGCACCATCCACTATTTCACCCGCAGCCAGGCCGAGCGCACCGTACGCTGCCTCAACGCTCAGGACGAACTGATGCTCTACTGCGGCTACGACTACGAAATAGAAACCTATGTTCTCGTCAGCGACGTCTGGATGGAACGTGTCAACTCCGCCTACTACGAGATTTGGCTCTTCGGTTGGGACGCCTATACGGGCGATGAGGTCTACATGCCCATCGACCTCAACTGTATCTGGCTGCTCAGCAGCGGCCGCACCTACAATGCGGCACAGTACCTGCGTTTCAAGACTTCCGTACACCAGCCCGACTTCGCATGGCAGGTGCCGCCCTACAACCGCTATAGCCGCATACACCACACCCGCGGCCATTCCCGCAGCTACCACTACGACATCCACCGCCACGGTTGGATGCCCCCCGCAGCCCCCGCTCCCGGCGTGCACTCCACTCCCCTACCCCCATACTATATGCGCCAACGCACCAGCCGTCCCCCCATGCCGGAAGCACGCTGGACACCCGGCATGGATCGCCCACGCATAAGCCATCCCTCACCCGCTTCCGAACCTCAGCCCGTGCGTAGCACCACGGTGACGCCGTCACGCGCAGCAGGTCCCGCCACACCGGCACGGAACAGCAACACCACGCCGTCACGTGCAGCAGCCCCCGCCACGCCGGCGCAGAGCACCAGCACGACACCTACTCGCGCGGCCAATCCCGCGACGCAATCCGCCACCACCACTACTACTACCAATACCCCCTCACGCAAGACAGAAACTCCCGCCACCACGACTACCACCACACCCTCGCGCAACGCCACACCTGCCACACCATCTCGCAGCAGCACCACGACGACACGCAAGGCCGACACGCCCAGCAGCAGCAGTACGGCAACCCGCCAGGCCAATACTCCCAGCGCCACCACCACACCGTCTCGCGCTGCCAACACAGCCTCCCCCGCCAAGAGCAGCACCACACCGTCTCGCGCTGCCAACACAGCCTCCCCCGCCAAGAGCAGCACCACACCCTCTCGCAAAGCCGATACTCCGAGCACCAACGCCACGACGAGCAGCAAGGCCGACACGCCCGCCAAAAGTAGTAGCGCCACGCCCTCTCGTGCTGCCACGCCTGCCAAGAGCAACGCCGCTCCCGCACAAAGTGCCAAAGCACCCTCACGCAAAACAAACTGACGCAATAATATTCCCCTTCTGCCATGAAAGCAAGCGAACTGGTGATGGCGCCCGACGGCACGCTCTACCACATCCGCCTCGACACCGACCGCCTGGCCGACAAAGTGATCCTCGTGGGCGACCCACAACGCGTGGCCATGTTCCGCCACATCTTCGACAGCATTGAGTTCGAGAGCAGCAACCGCGAGATCAATGTGCTTACGGGTTCCTACCACGGCACACGTCTCACGGCGCTCTCCACAGGCATGGGATGCGACAATATCGACATCGTCATGACAGAGCTCGACGCGGCACTGCATGTCCAAGCAGGACAATGGCACGACAACACCTCGCGCCACCTCGACATCGTGCGCGTAGGTACCTGCGGATCCCTACAGGCCGACGTCGACTGCGGCAGCCATGTCGCGTCGGCCTACGCCATAGGCCTCGACGGACTCATGAACTACTACCGGGAGTGGCAGCCCGCTTTGCCCGATATGGAGGCGGCACTCTTCAGCCACCTGCAGCTCGACAGCCGCCTGGCACGCCCCTACTGCGTGGCGGCAAGCGCACAGCTGCTGCAACAGGTGGCACCAACCATGCACCACGCCATCACCGCCACAGCTCCCGGATTCTACGGTCCACAGGGACGCACCGTGCGCCTCCACCCCACCATCCCCGACCTCAACGAGCGTCTGGCGGCGTTCGCGTGGAACGGCACCAAGGTAACCAACCTCGAGATGGAGACCTCGGCAATATATGGTTTCAGCCACCTCCTGGGTCACGAAGCACTGACGGCATGCCTGGTGATCGCCAACCGCATCCAGGGCACTTTCCTTAACGACTACCACGACGCCATGCGTTCCCTGCTGGCCACAGTGGTGGAAGGCCTCGGCACCAGCGAGCGCAGGTAGCGTAGCTCCTCCTCCGACTCCACCTTCCCATGTTCCAGACGGCTGTTGGTGAAGGCCTTGCCCTGGCGGTCCACAAACAGCGACGCAGCGATCTCCCAACAGCCAGCACCACTCCGCTCCACACGGATCAGCGGATCTCGTCCTCCCTTCATCAGCACCACCCACACGTGCAGCACATTCTGACCGCGCAGCCATCGCGCCGTGCGGCGCGGACGGAACACATCCTCCCCGTCGCGGTAGTACCCTAAGCCTTGACGCAAGTCACGCACCAGGTCCTGGCGCACCTCAAGGTAGCCGTCGGCAACAAGCCGCTTCAACATGTCGTCGACAAGGTCACACAGCGTCTCGTCGACAGGGCGCGCAGCCGCAAAACGCAGGCTGGCATACTCCGCACCGACCCCCCACTGCTTGTTTTTCATGACACCGGAACGACATTTTACCAGCGTCTTCACGCGCACCGCCGCACGACGCTGTTCGTAAGCCTCTATGGCCGCGATACGGTCAAGGCACGCGTTGCCGAAGTCAAGGTCATGCAGCAATCCCGTGGCCTCATAGAGCAGCTCTTTCTGCTGACCGTAGTCGTAACCCCTCTCCACAAGTACGTCGCTTAGCGCAGCGGCAAGGTCCACCCCGCCACCACGAAGAGGCTCTGTATCAGAGCCTAAGCGTTGTACTATCCACTCAGCAAAGGTCATGGTTCAGGGTACAAAGATAGCAATAATAGATCGTAATAGCAAATAAAATTGCAACATAATATCAAAACTATAACACCAAAATAACACCAACTATATCACCCTTTACACATCACCATATCCCCCACCACTCAAAGCCCCCTCAAGGGGCTATTTTTGCACCCAGAAACAAACCACCTATAAAATAATATAATGACCCATGCAAACGAAAGACCTGAAAGCCCTGCTCGAGCTCATCGACAGCACCACACCGGAACAGAACCTCATCTATGTGTTCTACACTACACCGGCAGGCACTGTACGCAATTTCACCATCAGTGTGCGCAGTGCCCATACGCCCAGTGGCAGGAAGATGTCCGCCGCCGACCTTGGACGGCTGATGAAGGGCTACCCTGACGCCGCCAACGGCAACATCTTCGCCATCGACCACCCCAATGAGGGCCTGACACATTGGCTCGACACCGTGGAGGTTTGCGACATGCTGCACACCACACCACAGACGCTACGCCGCTGGAGAAAGCAAAAAGTACTCAAAGCCTCGCGCATAGGACGCAAGCTCTACTACGACCACGCCGAGGTCGACGCACTCCTCCACTCTAATATGATACAGGAGAACGGCCGTCTCGACACCGTACACGAACCGTAACAAGGCATCACAAACGACAATAAGAGAACGATTTCACTCATTTCTCCCAATCACCCCTATATTGACCTCTGTCGTCGCGACCGACAAAACCAAATCTTTTCAATTCACACAATTCACAAACCAAAAAAAATCAACAACATTATGGGTAAAGTTAATCAAGGTATCCTCGATGGATTCAGTGGCAAAGTAGGCACCGTCGTCGGTTATTTCCGCTATGGCATCCCCCTGTTGCGCGGCTATGTGCGCCACAAGAAGAAAAGTCACACCCTCGCTCAGCGTCAGCAGATGCAACGCTTCTCAACGCTGGCCACCATGAGCCATGCTTTCATCTCGGCACTGCGCCTCGGCCTCGCAGAACGCGCCAACGAGAACCACAACTCCTATCACACCAACTTCGTAGAGGTCAATATGCGCGCCGTCACCGTCGACAGCTCCCTCGTGGCCACCGTCGATTGGTCCAAGATCATCGTCTCGGAAGGCAGCCTGCCTATGGTGCTCTTCTCGCAGGCCGATTTCTCCACACCTCAGACCGTCAAGGTCTCCTTCGGAAGCGCCAGCGGCGTCGACGGCGCCAGCGAGGACGATAAGGTCTACGTCATCGTCTACTGCCCCACGGCAGGTGGCAGCGTGCTGTCACGTCCCGTCACCCGCGACGCCGGCGAACTGCGCATCACGCTACCCGACGACTGGAACGGCCTCGAAGTGAAGGTCTGGGGCTTCGCCATCGGCGGCGACATCGAGAACCTCGGCCGCGCCTCCGAGACCACCTTCCTCGGCTCCGGCACGGTGAACTAAACATCTCCCACCACCACTCTTTCTCTAAACAGCGAGCGGGCATCCCGGAGGGATGCCCGCTCGCAATATTTCTTCTCAACACAACCTCAACATCAATTTCCCCACCCACTGCCATCAATGGTGTACACTACTCCTTTTCTAATAGTGATTGTTTTACCTTCCCCAGTTTCCTTAAACACAAACGAGCCGACGCCATTAACCTTATATTTAAAAGATATCTTCTTCAGTGTTAAACTCTCAGCCGTCATCGGAAGAACAAGGAAATAACTTCCATCCGAGTGTCTTAATGTTCCTGTTGATATAGATGTCAAGTTTTGAGTTGACGATTCAACCAAGTGTGTCTCAGGATTCAATTTGCCTTTCTTACTGAACTTATTGGTCTCATCATCTGCATAAGTAAAACTAACTGTAGCAAGAGTATTGCTACCCATTTTACACTTCAGCACCGCACAGCAGGGATAAAGAGTGAGATTATTAGTAGTACCACGACCAACAAGAGGTACAATACCACTAAAATTCACACCATCAAACAACTGATCTCCAGAGTTCCAACTAGCATTTCCAGTTGACGAACCCATGTAGCATATATTGTAATAGTTATTATCCTTTGTTGGCAACATTGTGCTATCCACGGCCACTGCCTTCCATCCATTATCGTATTTTACCTGAAAAGCACAGCCATTGATATTCACATAGTCGCCACTCTCACTCCACCATAGATAGCCCGCGCTATCCCAAACCAATTTGCTACCTTGGGCATCACTCATCCCGGCTATATCAAGATTGAAAACCTGCGGCTCGTCCGCCACTTCTACCTCGCCATCTTTAACACACGACACTATAAGCAGAGTCGAAAATATCACTACTATGGAGAAAAGAATACGCTTCATAATATTCTAACAAGACTTACAGGTTAAAACCAATCGTCGGTACCAGAATAGGTAAAATAACCGGCAGCCAGACCATGGTCATTGGGAGATTCGGTGTCCTCATTGGGTGCATAACCGACAATATTTTGGTTGGCCCCCCACTGATCCAGTGCTCCACGCTGTTGCTCTATCTGCAAATTAAACGATGTTGCCATCTTATCAACCGCATTACCCCCTCCTGAGGCAGCATAGCCCCGCTCGGCACGCACCGTCACGGCAACGACAGTGGGAGCAACATATTTTCGCTTGGTTTCCTGAATAAGAGTATCCATCAAAAATCATGCTATCAGATAGTTAACACTACCACACCATACCTTCACAAAAAGCAAAGATACGTAACTTTTTTAATAATATAATCCCCCTCACCCCACATCCTCTATTTTTAACATTTATTAGGTCAGAAGAGACCCGACACCTGGTAGAACAACATGGCGACCAGCCAAGCCAAGGCAATAGTATAACCCATGGTGAAAAGAGCCCAACGCCACCGCCCACTCTCAGCCTTGATGGCGACAATGGTGGACAAGCATGGCATATACAGTAGCACAAAGAGCAACATGGCCATGGCAGACCGCGGCGTCATACCACTGCCACGCACCAGCTGCGCCACACGCAACTCCTCACTCTCACCACCCTCTTCCAACACAGCATCACCATCCCCAGCCTCGGTCGTGGCATAGAGAACACCCATGGTAGACGCAACAACCTCTTTGGCGAAGACACCAGAGAGCAACGACACACTCTGCCTCCAATCAAAACCACAAGGACGCATGGCAGGTTCGATGGTGCGACCTATACGTGCCATATATGAGTTCTCGGCCTGCTGGCGCTCGTCGTCGTGGTGGGGGAAGTAACTGAGAGCCCACACAATAATGGAGGCGACAAGGATGATGGTACCCATCTTGCGCAGGTACTGCTTGCCTTTCTCCCAGGTATGACGCAAGACAGCCTTGGCGGTAGGCATACGGTAAGGAGGAAGCTCCATGACGAAAGGCAGGCTGTCACCTTTCACGACATAACGGCTGAAAAGCTTGGCCAACAACACGGCCATGACCATACCCAACAGATACAGACCCATGAGTACGTATGCAGCATAGGGAGAGAAGAAGGCGGTGACAAGGGTGACATAAACAGGGATGCGCGCCGAGCACGACATCATGGGGATGATGAGCATGGTGAGCAAGCGCGACCGGCGGTCCTCAATGGTGCGCGTGGCCATGATGGCAGGCACATTACATCCAAAACCCATAATCATAGGGATGAAGCTCTTGCCATGCAACCCCATGCGGTGCATGAGATTGTCCATGATGAAGGCGGCACGCGCCATATACCCGCTATCCTCCATGAAGGAGATGAAGAGGTAGAGGATCAAGATATTGGGCAGGAAGACGATAACAGAACCCACACCACCTATAATGCCGTCGGCAAGCAACGACTGCAAGGGGCCCTCGTCAAGGTGCGCGGTGGCCAGCTCGCCAAGCCACCCAAAGAGGCTCTCAATCCAATCCATCGGATACTGCCCCAGAGCAAAGGTGCACCAGAAGGTGACAAACATGAAGAGCAGGAAGATGGGATAACCCAGCCAACGGTGGGTGACAAGGGCGTCGATATGGTCGGTGAGGACATGCAGGTTACGCTGCTCATTGCGGTGATAACACTCCGCCAAGGCACCATGCACGAAGGCATACTTGGCATCGGTGATGGCGGACTCGATATCATGGCCATTGCGACGCTGAAAGTCGTCGGCAATCTGGCTACGCATAGCACGCACGCTACCATCGGCGTCGCGGTCGGCAACATAACCTTCCAACTGACTGTCGCCCTCCAACAACTTGATAGCCAAGAAACGAGTGGAAAGGGTATCAGAGAAGCCATGCTCGATGAGGTGGCGGCGCAGGCTATCTATACAGCCCTCAAGTTCACTACCATGGTTCACATGAATATGACGGAATGCTTCCTCACCATCCTCGGAAGCAGCACGCTGCGAGCTCTCGAAGACCTCTATAACTTTATCGAAGAGACGGTCGATACCCACACCGGTACGACCCGTAGTAGGCACCACAGGGACACCAAGCAAGGTGGCAAGCTGGTCAAGGTCAAGGCGGTCACCGCTGCGCTGCAACTCGTCATACATATTGAGGGCCATCACCATGGTGATATCCATATCGATAAGCTGCGAAGTGAGGTAGAGGTTGCGCTCCAGGTTGGAGGCGTCGACGACATTGAGAATGATATCAGGGTTCTTGTCAAGGATATGACGGCGCACATAGAGCTCCTCCGGCGAATAGGCACTGAGAGAATAGGTGCCGGGGAGGTCGACGAGGTGGATGGTATAACCGGCATGATGGAAGGTGCCCACCTTCTCGTCAACGGTGACGCCGCTATAGTTGCCCACACGCTCATGAGCGTGGGCGGCGACATTGAAGATGGAGGTCTTGCCACAGTTGGGGTTACCGACAAGGGCAACATGGATGCTCTTGCCACGCTCACGCGCCACATGCTGCAGAGGGGTCTCACTGACACCGGCAATGGGACGATAGTCGTCATGGTTCACAATCTCGGCCTCAGCTTCAGCCTCGCTGACAACCTCCACCTTGGCGGCATCAGCACGGCGCAGCGACACCTCGAAGTTCATGATACGGTATTTGATAGGGTCGTTAAGAGGAGCATTGAGGACCGACTCAACAGTGACACCCTTGATGAATCCCATCTCTATAATACGCTTACGGAAAGCACCATGGCCTGACACACGCACCACCACGGCGCGCATACCCGTTTGTAGATCTGATAGTAACATAGAGTAATATAATCAAATTAGGAGATGCAAAAATAAAGAAAATGGCGACCTCATAGGGTCACCATTTATGGTGATTTTTTCTCGCCCTTCAGAGCAACTTCTTAAGGGCGGCGACAAAGTGGCCGATATCCTCCTCGGTAGTGTCGAAGGAACACATCCAGCGCACAATATCATTCGCCTCGTCCCACTCGTAGAAGAAGTGCTCCTGCTGCAGGGCTTTCCACACCTCCGTGGGCAATTGCACGAAGACACTATTGGCCTGCACAGGGTACACCACCTTGACACCCAACGACTCGACAGCGGCACGCAAGCGCTGAGCCATAGCATTGCTATGGGCAGCATTACGCTGCCAAAGACCCGTGGCAAGATAGCATTCATACTGCGCCGCCATGAAGCGCATCTTGCTGGCAAGCTGCGTCATCTGCTTGCGGCGGTAACGCGCATCGACATCAAGAGCAGGGTTGAGAACGACGACGCTCTCACCCATCAGAAGGCCATTCTTGGTGCCTCCAAAAGAGAGTATGTCGACACCGAGATCAGTGGTCATGGCACGGAATGTGCATCCCAGTGCGACGGCAGCATTGGCCAAACGGGCACCGTCAATATGAAGGTACATATCATGCCTGTGCGCCAAGTCGGCAAGGGCACGTATCTCATCAAGGCTGTAGAGGGTGCCCAACTCGGTAGGCTGACTGATGCTGATGGCACGGGGCTGCGAGTGGTGCTCGAAGCCGAAACCATGGAGCCGCGTGGCGACCAACTCAGGGGTGAGCTTGCCGTCAGGGGTATCGACAGTGAGCAACCGGCATCCCACAACGCGCTGTGGCGCACCACATTCGTCGACGTTGATATGGGCCGTCTCGGCGCACACCACAGCGTGGTGCGAACGACACACAAGGTCGAGGGAGAGCACATTGGCGCCCGTACCGTTGAAAACGAAATAGACACTGGCGGAAGGACCAAAATGGTCACGGAAGAGCGACTCGGCACGACGGCACCAAGCATCATCGCCATAGGCAAGGGCATGGTCGCTATTGGCAGCAGCAAGAGCCTGCATAATCTCACCACTCACGCCCGAATGATTATCACTACCAAAACTTCTCATTCCAATATATATTATACCTCTCTGGACTTAGATAAAATGATATCCTTTTACTTATCCATAGTATAAAGGAACTCCTCATTGTCGCGCGTATGGGCCATGGTCTTCTTGAGGAACTCCATAGCCTCGATAGGCGTGAGGTCGGTGAGGTGGTTGCGCAGCACGACGCTACGCGCCAGCAGGTCGGGCTTGACGAGGAGGTCATCGCGACGTGTGCTGGAGGCATTAAGGTCAATGGCGGGGTAGATTCGTTTGTTGGAGAGACGACGGTCAAGCTGCAACTCCATATTGCCGGTACCCTTAAACTCCTCAAAGATAACGTCATCCATCTTGCTGCCCGTCTCGGTGAGGGCGGTGGCAATGATGGTGAGGCTACCGCCATTCTCTATCTTGCGCGCGGCACCGAAGAAGCGCTTGGGCTTCTGAAGGGCGTTGGCTTCGACACCTCCACTGAGAACCTTGCCGCTGGCAGGCTGCACAGTATTGTAGGCACGTGCCAAACGGGTGATACTATCAAGGACGATGACAACGTCGTGTCCACATTCGGTGAGACGCTTGGCCTTCTCAAGGACGATGTTGGCGATACGAACATGACGGTCGGCAGGCTCGTCGAAGGTGGAGGCGATGACCTCAGCCTTCACGCTGCGCTGCATGTCGGTGACCTCCTCGGGACGCTCGTCGATAAGGAGCACCATAAGGTAGACCTCAGGATGGTTGAAGGCAATGGCATTGGCCACCTCCTTGAGGAGGGTGGTCTTACCGGTCTTAGGCTGTGCCACAATAAGACCACGCTGACCTTTTCCTATAGGGGTAAAAAGATCAATGATACGCGTGGAAAGAGTCTCCTGCGGATGACCCGTGAGCTTGAATTTCTGATTGGGGAAAAGAGGCGTGAGGCTCTCAAAAGGAATGCGGTCGCGAATACGGTCGGGAGTGAGGCCATTGATGCTGAGCAACTTGACAAGGATGAAGAACTTGTCGGTCTCACGGGGAGGACGCACCATGCCGCAAACTGTGTCACCGGTCTTCAGACCATAGTTGCGAATCTGCTGGGAACTGATATAGATATCGTCGGGCGAAGTAAGGTAGTTGTAGTCGCTGGAACGCAAGAAGCCGTAGCCGTCAGGAACAATCTCCAGCACACCCTCAGCCTCCACGACACCTTCGCGCTCAAAGAGGTATTCACGGTGTCCATCGCGCTGTTCCTTCTGCTTCTTCTGCTCCGCAGAATTGGATTGCACATTCTGTTTAGGCTCCTCCTTGGCTGAGGCAAGTTGCGTTTCATGCCGCTCGGAAACAGTAGGTTGCTCGGCAGGCTGTTCAGCAGGTTGCTTGGCAAACGGCTCAGCAGGTTGCACGGTCGACGATTCGACAAGTTGCTCTGCTGGTTGCCCAACAGGCTGCTCTTTCTTGCGCGGACGGCCACGCTTGCGCTGGGCAGGCTTCTGATCGGAAGAAGGGGCGACAGTCTCCTCGTCGGCAGGACGCGGCATGATGAGATGACCAGAAGGGCTGAGCACATGTGGCACCTCAGGGACGCTGGGCATCTCAAAGGAGGAGAGCCAGTCGTGAGCATCATCAACCACCTCGGCGGGACGCTCGGGAGCGGCACTATGAGGAGCTTCTGCGGATTCTGCACGCTTCTCGGCCTTCTTGCGGCGGTGCTGCTGTCGCACCTCAGGACTCTTGACGGTAGACTCGGCGAGGAGCTGGGGACGAAGATGCTGACGACGGCGACGCTGCTCATCTTCTTCGGCAGCATCGCGCACCGTAGGATTGGATGCCTGGTGATCCAAAATCTTGTAGACAAGTTCCTGCGCGTCAAGACGCTTGGCTTTGGCAATGCCCATCTCTTCGGCAATGCCGATCAATTCAATGTGGGCTTTGGCTGTTAGTTCGTTTTTGCTGTACATGTATAGTATTTATAGTACGTTATGAGTTTTTCATAACCACAGTTTTAGACCTTAAGAAAAAGAAAAATGAAAAAGGAAAAAACTGATTTTCAAATCGTCATACAAATGAAAGCACCCTCTCGGTATCTGGATTTGACGATGCAAAGATAATACATTTTTCCCATACCGGTATCTTTTTTTTCACGGAATTAAAAAATTGTGTACTTTTGCAGTTCGAAACAACGACACAATTTTTTCACATCTAATTCAATAACAAGTATGAACATTCCTGCAAATCTGAAGTACACCCAGGACGACGAATGGGTGCGCGTTGAAGGCGAATTTGCCTTTGTTGGTATCACCGACTATGCACAGCACGAGCTGGGCGACATCGTCTTTGTCGACGTCACCTGCGAGGGCGACACCGTAGAGGCCGGCGAGGCCTTCGGTAGCGTGGAAGCTGTGAAGACCGTGGCCGATCTGCTGATGCCCGTGAAAGGCGAAGTGGTGGAATTCAACGCCGCTCTGGAAGATGCCAGCGCTATCAACAACGAGCCCTACGAGGGTGGCTGGATCATCAAAATCCGTCCCGAGAATATGGCCGACATCGACAACCTCATGGATGCCGAAGCCTACAAAGCTAAGATTGGTGCCTAACACCAAGTAGTTAAGCAACCCTTAACCTCAACAAACAGGAAGGCCGCTCGGTAGAGCGGCCTTCCCTTTTTTATTACCTCTGGATAATTAGTCCATGATGGTGTTCCAGTTGTGCTTGTCTTCGGCCTCGCCGAGCTGGATGGCGCGGAGGGCGTTGTAGAGCTTGGTGCTGT
>CACZRR010000065.1 GCA_902783595.1 uncultured Bacteroidota bacterium | reverse complement strand
TTGCTGCATTTCGCTACTCTCTTGCCGGAATGCCGTTGCTTTTCAAACGGGTCGGTGCTGGGCTCTTCCCCGCTCTTTTGAGCGGAAGACGGGGCTCGAACCCGCCACCTATAGCTTGGAAGGCTATCGCTCTACCAAATGAGCTACTTCCGCTTGTAGAAGTTTGGCTTCTCCTGTGGGGGAGGGTGGACTCGAACCACCGAACTCTTCCGAGGACAGATTTACAGTCTGTTGCAATTGCCGCTATGCGACTCCCCCTTTCAACCTCCGTCAACATCGTTGGTACCTTGAAGGTCGAGCCGATGAAGGGACTCGAACCCCCGACAGGCTGATTACAAATCAGCTACTCTACCAACTGAGTTACATCGGCTTCTCTTACTCTTTCAAGTGACTCTTTCTCTCGTTTTGAGGCTGCAAAAATACTAACATTTTCTATTGTGCACAAGGAAAAAATGATTTTTTTTTACAATTTTCAATTACCGCGTTGATTTTCAGTGATAAAAATTGTTGATATTTTTTTTCTCCCATCCTCCTCAAGCCTATCTCCACCTCCCCACATATCGCCCTGCTGCTCTCTTTTGGATGCTATTAGGATTGCTTTTTTCTACAAAATATTCAAGTCGCTGTAAAACAATGTAATACGAGTGTTTCTAATGTGTAAGTGTTTGATAATCTGACTGCTGTCCACCACCGCTCCATATCCGCTCCCAGTCCGCTCCCAGTTCGCTCCCATCTCCTCGCCTCCCCATCCCTCTCTCCAAAAGTCAGGGGGAGGAACAGCCCTGTTCCTCCCCCTGCAAAAGTATTGGCGCCTCTGTGTTTTAGACAATTGCACACTATTGCAACCGCGATAGCGCCTCTTTGATGCGGCGCAAGGCCTCGCGCAGCAGCTCCTCGCTGGTGGCATAGCTCAAGCGGATACAGCTGTCGTCACCAAAGGCAGATCCCATCACAGTGGCTACACCCGCCTCATTCAACAGGTAGAAGGCCATGTCGGTACTGTTCTCGATCTTCTTGCCCTCGAAACTCTTGCCATAGTAAGAGCTGACGTCGGGGAAGAAGTAGAAGGCGCCCTGCGGCAGGCGCACTTTGACACCGGGAATGTCGCAAAGCAACGCGTAGACCATGTCGCGACGCTTCATGAAGGTGTTGCGCATGTCGATGATGTCCTTCGAGGTCTTGGGGTCCATGAGCATGGCTCGCACAGTGGCCTTCTGTGCTATGGAGCAGGTGGCACTGGTCACCTGGCCCTGCAGCTTGTTGGCAGCTTTCGCAATGACAGTGGGGGCGGCAATAAAGCCGATGCGCCAGCCAGTCATGGCGAAGCCCTTGGCAACACCATTGACGGTGATGACACGCTCCTTCACCTCGGGGAACTGGGCCAAACTCTCGTGTTTGCCTACAAAGTTGATGTGCTCGTAAATCTCGTCGGCCATGACGAAGAGGTTCTCATGCTTGGCTACCACCTCGGCTATGCCTTTCAGCTCCTCTTTCGTATACAACATTCCGGTGGGATTGCTCGGCGAGGAGAAGATGATAAGTTTGGTCCTGGGGGTGATGGCGGCCTCAAGTTGCTCCGGCGTCACCTTGAAGTCGTTCTCCAACGTGGTCTTCACAAAGACACATTTGCCTTCGGCCAGGCGGACAAATTCTTTGTAACTCACCCAGAAGGGGGTGGGGATGATCACCTCGTCACCAGGATTCACCAGGCACTGCACCACCTGGTAAAGGCTCTGTTTGGCACCGGTGCTCACCACTATCTGTTCAGGCTTGTAATCCAAGCCATTGTCACGACGGAATTTCTCGCAGATGGCCTCCTTCAGGTCCGGATAGCCGGCCACGGGAGGATAGTGGGTGAAGTTGTCGTCAATGGCTTTCTTGGCGGCTTCCTTCACCTCGTCGGGGGTGTTGAAGTCAGGCTCCCCAATGGACAGACTGATGATATCTTTTCCCTGGGCTTTCAATTCCCGGGCTTTGGCGGTCATGGCGAGGGTCTCGCTCTCGGCCATGTTCATGATACGGTTCGATAAGATTTCCATACTATATTTGTTTGTTATTATTTACAATCAGTTTTTCTCCCGGAAGGTGAACAGCAGGTTGCCAAAGAAGTTCCACAGAGTGGTGACACCCACGGCGACAAGCCAGAGAATGTAGAAATGCCAGTCCCCTTCGCTGTTCCAGGATGGTATGATGCGGCCGAGAATCCACAGCGTGCCACTGTTGATGCCCAGACCTACCACCGAGACAATGAAAAAGCGCAGGTATTCTTGCACCATCTGCTCCTCGTGGCTCCGAAAGGTCCACCAACGGTTCAAAAAATAGTTGCTCGAGGCAGCAGCTACAAAGCCTACAATATTGGCTACGTATTGGTCTATACCAACCACATCACGCAGCAAGTACAACAGCCCACCATGGATGACAAAGCCTGAGGCTCCTACCACACCGAATTTCACAAAACGCGCTATGAGGCTGCGTGTCTCCATCCTAATTGAAGCGCTTCTCCTCGGGACTGTGGATGATGCCGGTCTTGCGTATGCGCTGGCCCTTGACACGGTTGCGCGAACTGCTGATACGCGGCGCGGGTTTCTTCACACGCGGCAGGTACTGCACATCGCCGCTTTCGTTCACCTCCAGACCGTATACCTTGCCAGTGGCTAAGTTACACTTGATATGCCAAAAATGACCGCAGCCTCCACGGGTAAGCAGCACGTCCGAGGCCAAACGTTCGTCGGTCAATCCCTCGTCCCAGAGAAAATTTACCCACACGATATGGTCGCCGCGGCTATTGGTAAAACCTACATACTGACGACGGTAAAGGCGCATATGCTCATCAATGACGGGACACATGCCTCCCTGGTTGTAGTGGTCTCGGTTGACATTGGCTATGCGCTTCTGAATCAAACGCTCCGCCTCGGCAACCTCCTCGTCGGTGAGCGTGCAGCGCCCGTCCTGGCCTTCTACCGTGAAGTCTACCTCCCATTCCTGATGAAAGGCCCACCCGTGATAGTTGTTGCCCCACACCTCGGCAGTCTTCCATTTCTCTACGGGCTCAATGTATTCCTGCGCAACGGCTAGCGATGCAAGCACCACAAAACCAAGTGCAAACAGCAGTTTTTTCATGTCGTTATAGTATACTGTTTCAAACTGCAAAAATACTCATTATTTGACAACTAGGCAAATTTTTTTTTGCAAATAAAAAAAAGGTAGTATATTTGCAGCCCAAATACGCATTATATATTATTCTTAAAATAGTAACCACAATGAACAAATTTGTCTCTGTAAAACAGGCTGCCGACAAAATCCATGATGGCATGACTGTCATGGTCGGCGGTTTCCTCGGCGTGGGCAATCCCATCGCCCTCATCGACGAACTGGTAGCACGCGGCGTCAAGGACCTCACCATCATCTGCAACGACACCGCCTATCCCGAAGTCGGCGTCGGCAAGCTCATCACTAATCACCAGGTGAAGGAACTCATCGCCACACACATCGGCACCAACAACAACACCATCGACCAGATGAATGCCGGCACACTCAAGGTCACCCTCCAGCCTCAGGGCACCCTGGCCGAGCAGATCCGCGCCGCTGGCGCTGGCCTCGGCGGTGTGCTGACCCAGACGGGCCTCGGCACCGTCGTTGAGAACGGCAAGCAGAAAATCACCGTCGACGGCAAGGAGTACCTCCTCGAGAAACCCGTCCACGCCGACGTGGCTATCATCGGTGCCAACATCGCCGACGAGGAAGGCAACCTCGTGTACAAGGGCACCAGCCAGAATTTCTGCCCCATGATGGCTACGGCTGCCGACACCGTCATTGTCGAGCCGCAGGAAATCGTACCGACAGGCTCCATAGCCCCCGAAAACGTCAAAACACCTGGCATATTCGTCGATTTCATCATCAAAAAATAATACTCCTATGGCAGTAACTTCTATGCTCCGCGTCCGCATGAGCGCCAAGGACGCACACTACGGCGGCAACCTCGTCGACGGCGCACACATGGTTCACCTCTTCGGCGATGTCGCCACCGAACTGCTCATCAAGCAGGACGGCGACGAAGGTCTCTTCTGCGCCTACGACATGGTGGAGTTCAAAGCTCCCGTCTATGCAGGCGACTACATCGAGGCCTACGGCGAGATCACACACGTCGGTAACACCAGCCGCAAGATGAAATTCGAGGCCTACAAGGTGATCCGTACGCTCCCGGAAATCAGCGCCAGCGCAGCCGAGGTACTCGAGGAACGTATCCTCGTGGCCCGCGCCACAGGCACATGCGTCACCCCCAAAGAGTGCCAGCGCTACAACAAGTAAGTGAAATAATAAGAAACAGAAAAACCCCGCCAATCGGCGGGGTTTTTGTTTGGAGTGAAGTAGTCACGTGGACTACTTCACGATGAGTTTGCGGATGGCGCTCTGCTGCTCGCTGACGATGCGGACGAAGTAAGCACCGCGAGCCACACCGCTCAAGTCGATAGTGGTGGCTTGGCTGCGCAACACCTCGCGACCATTGAGGTCAAGCACCATGATGGTGGCTCCCTCCTCTACACCACGCAGCGTGACACTGCTGCTGGCAGGATTCGGGAAGAGGGTGATGGCATTGTGCTCAACCTCCTCGATACCAACAGGATCGGGACCTTGGTTCTCGCTGGCAACGAAGGAAAGGGCTGAGCTGGCAATAGAGGTGTTATCGTCGCTGCACAAGGCCACAACGGTGCACTCATAAGTGGCACCAGTGGTCAGACCACTGAGGGTGACGCTCGTGCTGTTCACAACACGATTCTCCCAGGTCTGTGCACCCGACTGGCGGTAGTTCACACGGTAGTTGGGAGCTTCTCCATCCCAGGCAAGGGTGGCACTGGTATTGTTCACGCTCTCCACATGCAGGTTCGAAGGACGCGGACAGTCGTCGTCGCTCACGCAGACAACGGTGAACTCAAAGCCAGCAGCACGGTAGGCTCCGCCGGTCTGCTGGATGGTGAGGGCACCGGTGGTAGAGGTGGCTACAACATCGTTGAAGGTGACATTGGCATTGATCTCTTCAAAGGAGAACAACTCCTCGCCATTGGTTCCAATGCCGTCATAAACCTTGAAACTGAATTGGTGGTCGCCCGTATTGAGGTGGATGCTGGTAATCTGAGGATTGCGTCCCTCTTCGCCCGAACGGATGACGAGGTTGCTGTTGCTGTTGTACAGGTAGCCCGCAACAGGACCGCCATTGTCGTAGACCACAAAGTTGCAGCCATCGATAGTGTCGGCAACGGCATCGTTGTTCATCCACACAACACTGGTGCCAAAGCCATTCTGGATGGGCACCCAGATGCTGTAGTTATCCTCGCCACAGTAGGTGCGCACGAAGAAGCGGTAGCGGCCACCATTCTGCAGCATGCCGGCAGCGGGATGGTACACGGTGTCGTCGACAAGGATGAGGTTCTCCTCAGCAACATCTTCAATGTCAATGGTAGAGGAAATGGTGTCCATATACACCTGCCACTGGCTGGCGCTACCTTGACGATTCCAGGTGATGTACACTTCGCTGGCGTCGTTGGGATACATGCCGTTGTGGGCCTCAGGAGCCATGGGAGGCAGGCAGCTCGACAGGGCGATGACGTTCAGGTTGTCAATCTCCCAACCGTAGCCGTCGCTACCGGTGAAGTTGTGGGTGTGGCTGATGGCTATGCGGCCCTCTGGACCGGTGTAGTTGATGAAGTTATACTCAAAGCGTACAGCAACTTCGCGGCTCTGGTTTGGATCGGCAAGTTTGGCAGCGATAGTGAAGGGGTGTTCGGGATCGTGAGTCGGGTTGTAGACGGCTATGATCATGCTGTCGCCCTCGCTGATGTTGCCCAACTTGGCATCGAAGCTGATCTGCAGCTTGCCAAAGGGAGAGTTGAACTTGGGCAGGATGGCATATTCATAAGCGCTGTTGTTGCCGGCCATCATGGTGCCGTCACCAGGATAGGAACCACCAACGCCACTGACAACCTGCCAGTTGTTGAAGTGGAAGAGGCTGGGGTCAGTGTAGTCCCAGCAGTCGGGTGTGGTCTGGTCGTCGCTGTAGAAGATCTCCTCATAGGGGGTGGAGTAGGCACCGCAGGTGGTGCGAGTGCTGAGGGCTGCCCACAGGGTATCGCCACCGCAGACATTACCCAGGCGTACCTCATAGGTCGTCGAGGGCTCAAGACCACTGATGGTATGGCTCGTGGCATCGGTGGCATCAACATAGGCACTCCATTCGCCATCAACCTCGCGGTAGCTGACGATGAAGGCACCATCGGTACCGGGGTTCACCCATGCCAGGTCAAGGCTGTTCTCATTGGCGCCGGCAACAAAGTTGCGAGGCGTCATACAGCCGTTGTCCTCGCGGACAACAAGGTCGTCAATATATGTTTCGCTACCCCAGTAGCTATTTACAGTGGATAAACGGAAGGCTACATGGTACGTGGCCTCGCTCTCCAAACCGTTGGTGTTGAATTCATAGAGCTGGTAGCCTGCGCCTTCGCCCACAATGGTGAGCACCGGTTGGAAGGTGCTCTCGTCGGTGACGTTGCTCATCACACCCGCATAGAGGGTGTCGCCATTGTTAATGTTGGCCCAGAAGCCCACATAGATCTGGTCACCGGCCAGCGGCACAGCAGCGGTGGCGGTCATGGCAACGCGGTGGGTGCTATTGCCGGCAAGAGTGAGATAGTTGTTGCCGCTATGGGCATTTTCATCCCAGGTGTCGTTCACTCCGATGGCGGGGCTGTCGTCGTAGCCTTCCACCACGGTGTTCCAGCACAGAGGAGCCGCGTCCTCTTCCTGGCCCTCAAAGCCCTCCTCGTAGGGGAGAACCATGGCACCGCAGGTAGTGCGGAAGGTGATGGTACGGGCATTGGAGGTGTCAACATCAGCCTCGCAGACGGCCTTCACACTGAACGTGTAGAGGGTGTTGGGACTGAGTTCCGTGGCAGTATAGCTGCCGGGCTCCTCAGCAGTGGTGTATTCGCCACCGTTGAAGGAGATGATGTATTCAGGCATTTCCTCGACGGCAGTCCAGGTAAGCGTGGCGCTGGTGGAGTCGACAGCAGCAACCTGCAGGTCGGCAGGGGTCAGGCACGACGGACAGGCGTTCTCAAGGGTGGCCAGTACGGTGCCGTTGGCAGTGCTGTTACTGAAGGTGCCCTGAGCAGCGGTGTAGACCACAGCATCGCTACCGTCCTTGACGGTGAAGCTGATCTCGCTGGGGTAGTTTCCTTTTTTGAAACGCAGTTCGGTAGCCATTCCAGAGCAGACATTGATGGTGGCGGTACCGGAGTTGCCAGTTTCGATGGTGGCCGAACCAGCCAGCACACCGTTCTGATAGGCCTCAACGGCATTGCCGGTCCATCCGTCGTTATATTGGTCGGCCATCTCGACGGTGAGGTCGCACGAGCCGTTGGCACAGTCAGTGGTGAAGCCGATGGAGCTGAAGTCACTCATGGCATCGCCATCGCAAGCGGTGGCCACATACACGGTATAGGCTGTGCGCGGCTGCAGGCCTTCAAAGCTAAAAGTGTTCTCATAGGCATCCCGCACCTCTCCGTTGGCACCTACCTTAACCTTCCATGCAGTCTGGCCCTCTTCGGCTTCCCAGCTCAGGGTGGCACCATCAGCGGTGATGTTCGAGATAGCAAGACCCTGCGGACGGTTGCAGCCGTTGTCCTCGCGAATCACGATGTCGTCAATGGCAGCTTTTGGACTTTCATAGGCGTAGTAAGAAGTTTGTGGACCATAGAAGAGGAAGGCTACATAGTAGGTGGCTTCGGCATCAAGGGCCGAGGTGGTGAACTCATACTCATGGAAGTCACCATCGCGAGTAGTAATGGTGTCCAGGGCAATGAAGGTGCTGATGTCGTTGGGATCGGTCATCACACCAGCCTGTAGCCACGATTCGAGTGTTATCGGATTCCAAGTTACCTCATCATAATCATTGACGCTGTTTAGCCAGGCCCAGAAGTTGACATAAATCGAGTTGCCGGGCAGGTTGATCTGCGGCGAGACGACGAGGTTGCTGTCACCGTCAGCAAGGAGGAAGAGTCCATAGCTTCCATTGGCGGTGTGGTTATGCTGGGCATTGATGGAAGGATCGGTGCCATGCATGATCGGACGCAGCCAGCAGTCGTTCCACGTGCCCTCATTGGGAACACCATAGCTCTCCCAGTTCTCGGTGTAGGGCAATGTCTGCTCGCCGCAGGCGGTGCGGAAGGAGGCACTGACAGGAGCGGAGGCATCGTCGGAAGAACAGGAAGCAATGACGATGAAGTGGTACAGCGACGAGGCGTCAAGACCATCGGCAGTGTAGGTGAGCTCGGTCAGGTCGGTGACATCGGTGGTGTCATTGCTGCCCTCTTTGGTGTAACGCACGGTATAGCTGATGCCATCATCGTTCAGTAGGTCGACCCAGGCAATGGTGATGCTGTTCTCCTGCATGGCACTGGCAGTAAGACCGCTGACAGGCATACAGGTGGGTGGATCCTGGAAGGTGAAGTCGTCAACGTAAAGATAATATTGGTAATTCGAGGTGTAGTAGATGGCAATATATTTCGCCGTAGCGGGGAAGGTCTCTACATATTCCTCCCAATCGTCGGTGGCGGTAATTTGTTCGCCCCAGGTGAAGCTCTCCACATCATTGGTGGTGGTGGAGTAACCTACCTTAAAGGTCTCACTTCCCCAGGATTCTCCTCTCATATACCAAAAGTGAATTTCTACACCTCGCTCAGAGGTGAGCTCCGGCGAGATAAGGTACTGGCTATAGTCTGATGCAGATTCATAGGAGCCGAAGCTGAAGCCATAGTCGCCAGTTTTGGCGGCATCTTCGCTAATGCCAAAGTAGTCGGCATTCTCTGGACTCAGGTTCACGGTGGTCCAATTGTCCAGTTCAGCCTCATCCTCAAAGCCGTAGCTGTAAGGAAGGCTCTGCTGCGCCCAGCTGCCCAAGGGGACGGCAAGTAGCGCCAGCAGCACTAAAGATCGTAACATTTTTTTCATAATGTTTGTTTTGGGTTAATCCTATTTTTTTTTACGTTGTTTATTATTTATTATTTTATGTGCAAATATACATTTTATTTGAAGAAATGTCAAACATATTATACATCGCTCTGTGTGTCAACCGTTTCCATGGTGTATTTCAGCGTTGTGGCGTATGGCCTTTTCAAGGGCATCGTCAGCATTGAGGCCGTGGCGTCGCCCCCAATCCACGAGGTCGTAGAGCTGCTGGCCGTATTCCTCCTCACTCATCTCACTGGGAGGCAGCGCATTGTCGGTATGACCCGCCAGCTTCTCTTGCACCCGTAAGGCTTTGACAAGAGTGGGCAGCGTACTGGGAACTCCTTCAAGGACGTCCTTGCGTCCCTCGCGCATCTTCAGTTGCTCCCAGTTCTCACCATGGTAGTTCTCTTTGTCATATATGAAAGGGTGACGGCTGATGAGCTTGTCGCTGATGGCGTTGTATACATCGGCAACGCTGAACAAACCCTCGTCTTCCGCTATCTTGGCATAGAAGAGGATATGCATGGCCAAATCACCGAGTTCTTTCTTGATGTCGTTGGGACTATCGTCGAGAATGGCTTCGCTGAGCTCATGTGTCTCTTCAAGAGTGAGGTAACGCAAACTACGGAGGGTCTGACGACGGTCCCATGGGCATTCGCGCCGTAGGGTGTCGAGGATGGAATTGAGGCGCTCAAATGCGGCGCACGTCTTCGACGCCGTCGATGGTGCGCAACCGCTCGATGAGGCGGGTGAGGTGGTCGAGGTTGTTGACATAGAGCATGATGATTCCGCGGCACACACCCTCGGAGGCCTCCAAGGTGATGGCGCGCATGTTGAGGTCCAACTCGTTAGAAATATGGCGGGTAATCTCCTGCAACAACCCTTTCTGGTCTATGGCTGTCAGCGAGATTCCTGTGAGCAGCGACAACTGTTCGCCAGGACGCCACTTGGCCCGGACGATATGGTTCTCGTGGTTGGCCATCTCGTCCATGGCGTGACGGCAGTTGGTACGGTGTACCATGATTTTCCCATCCTGCACAATTCCCACCACCTGGTCGCCAGGGACGGGCTTGCAGCACGAGGCAGTCTCCGTGGGCAAGGTCTCGTATTCTTTGTCGAGGAGAAAGGGAGTGCTGAGTCTGCTGTAATGGTCCAAAAAAAGCATGTTGGGCTCCGGACGCGCCTTGCCAAAGCACTCGGCAACCTGACGCTCCGTGACGTTGCCTACGGCAAGGTCATAGAGTAGGTCGGTGTCCGATTGGTTGTCGAGAAAGCGCTTGAGCTGACCCCAGTTCTGTTTGTTGTCTTTGATGTGCAGGTTGTCGAGATATTGGCGCAGACGACGGCGACCCTCGGCGGCACGCTCTTTCTTATGCGCTCGCAAGAAGTCTTTGATGGCCTCTTTGGCCCTCGGCGTCTGACACTGGCTGAGCCACTCCTCGCTGGGAAGGGTGTTGGCAGTGGTGAGCACCTGCACCTGGTCGCCGGTGTGCAACCTCTCGCTGCGCCCCACCACGCGGGCATTGACCTTGGCACCAATGCAGTGGTGACCTAAGTCGGTATGAATGGCGTAAGCAAAGTCCAAGACTGTCGTGCGCGACGGCAAGGTGATGCTCTTCCCCTTAGGAGTGAAGAGGTAGATCTCTTTGGTGTAGAGGGCTTCCTTGAATTCCTCCACCAGATCGACAGCACTCTTGTCGCTCTGCTCCAACGAGGTGCGTATCTGCTGCAACCACTCCTCTACGGGGTTGTTCTCTATCTGCTCCTCAGGGTGCGCCTCTTTGTACAAAAAATGAGCCGCCATGCCCTTTTCGGCTATGGTGTCCATGCGGTCCGTACGGATCTGCACCTCTACCCAGCGTCCTATGGGCGTCATCACTGTCGTCTGCAGGCTCTCGTAACCGTTGTTCTTAGGATGGGTGATCCAATCTCGGAAACGCTTGGGATTGGGAGAGAACTGGCCAGTGACTAAGGCGTAGACCTTGAAACACTCCTCTTTCTCGTGATCGTGGGCAACGTCGTGAAGGATGATACGCATGGCGTAGAGGTCGAAAATCTCGTCAAAGGTGACGTGCTTGTTCTCGATTTTCTTCCAACAACTATAGACCGATTTGACGCGCGTTTTGAGGGTATAATGGTAGCCAGCGTCGTCAAGCATCTGCCGCACAGGCTTGATGAGGCATTCCTTGAGACGCTCTGTGGTACCGGCAGTGGCAGCAATCTTGGCCTCTATCTCCGCATATTTCTCAGGGTTGGTATATCGCATGACGAGCTCCTCAAGCTCCGTCTTGATGGAATATAAACCCAAACGGTGTGCCAGGGGTATGTAAAGGTAACTGGTCTCGCTGGCAATGATGAGCTTTTTGGTCTCCTTCATCGACCCCAAGGTGCGCATGTTGTGCAACCTGTCGCAGAGCTTAAGGAAGATGACGTAGGGATCGTTGCACATCGAGAGCAGAATCTTGCGGTAGTTCTCGGCTTGCTTGCTCTCCGACTGCTGGAGGATCATCACGTCCTCTATTTTGGTGACGCCATCGACAATACGTGCCACACGGTCACCGAAGAGCACGCGTAACTCATCAAGGGTGATGTCGGTGTCCTCCACTACATCATGAAGAAGTGCACAGATGACGGCAATAGGACCCAGCCCCACCTCGCGCACCGCAATAAGGGCTACGGCAAGAGGATGAAAAATATAAGGCTCACCACTTTTGCGCCGTGTGCCTTCATGGGCTTTTTTGGCTACACTGAATGCTCGCAGTATGTCGGCTTCCTCGGCACTGCTTAGGTCCTTTATCGACCGACAGGCCTCCACGAGTTCCTCGTAGCGGCTCTGAATATCCTGTTCTTCGCGTTCTTCGTCAATGGTATACATGGGCAATGATTACCACAAAAAGAGCGATGCGAGACCTATGGCGGCAACCTCAAGGCTCACACCTACGGTGAGGAAACTATGACGATTCACATAGGCCATTCCCATAGTGGCAGAAAGCCAACAGAATTTGCCTTGTTTGGCTACCTGCGCCCAACGCACACCAAGTTCTCCACCAAGCCTTGTAGTGCGGGGACGTATCACGTAGGTGTCTATGTCGTCGGCATATCTTTCATGACTCTGCCGGAGCAGCAGACCCCCATACAAGTGCCAGTCAGATCGACTGCCAGCACCGGCAATGCGAAAAGCAGCGCCAGCAGCATAGTAGTAGGCCTTGATGCCTATGAAGGCCTTGCCATACCCACCTACGTGACGCGGCAGATAGGTGAAACCCAGACCTAAGGCATAGTCATAGCCAATGAGGTTCTCAAATTCTAAGAAGTAACTGTTGAAATGTATGCCGGGATCATTCAGATAGTGCCGCTCAGGACGTTGGTATGTGTTGCTTCTACGGCTGCCACCAAGGACGTTACCCATACTGTCATAGTAAATGGGCGTGCCAATGAGATTGTCGTTCCCGTAGCTATGCGACGACCGGCGGGCACCGATGACATTGGGCTCGTCATCGGTGCCCTCCTTGTCGTCAAGGTCGATAGCGGTGCTATCGGTAAAACTCGGCAGGGCCTGCTGTGTGACGTTGCTGTCGGCAACGACTTGTGCCCGTAGCAGTGATGTGGTTGCTACAGCAAACAGAAGGAGCAGCAGGTATTTCTTCATAATGCGTTCCCAGACTTACTGTTTGACAACCTTCTTGGTGGCAACGCCGTCGGCAGTGACGACGCGAACGTAGTAGACGCCGCTGGCCATAGCACTCATGTCAACCAGGTTGCTGTTTACAGTCATGAGAACACGTCCGCTAAGATCCATTACGTTCACTTCACGTAATCCATCGACGTCAACGCGTAACTGGTCGTTGACAGGGTTGGGATAGAGGGCAACGTTGATGTCGGCCACATCGTCGATACCCACCGTGGGATTGGTGTTGTATACGCGCAGGTCATCAATACTGAAGATGTATTTATCCGTGCTGTTCCAGTGGCGGAAGGCGATATAGATGGTCTTGCCGGCATAGTTCCCCAGGTTTATCTGGCGATGAGTCCAACTGGTGTTGCTAACAGTGCGCGTGAACTTGGCACTGGTGGCAAGGAAATGCTCCACGCTGCCATCAATGGTGTCAATATACACGCTGTATTTGTCGGCATATTGACTGCTGAAACCCCTGTCATACCATTCGGCACGTAACGTGGTGATATTGGGAAGCGTGATGGCAGGTGTTATCATCCAGTTGTCAGGGCTGAGGGCGGTATTGTTCATGTAAGAGAAACCAATGGCAGCATCAGCACCGCTGTGAGCATAGGCACTGGCATTGATATCGGAGGCAAGAGCCCAATTGTAGCCGTCGCCATCACGGTCTACATAGTTCCAATTGCTCATCTCAAGTTCATCGTCAAAACCACAGTAGAAAATGTGGTCAAGCACAGTGACCTCAATAGAGGCTTCGCTGGAACCGTTGACATTGGTGACGGTGACAGTGACGGTGTAGGTACCGGGATTCTCCCAAGAGAGATATACCATATCGCCATCTTGCTCCTCAAGGGTGGCACCAGGATGGCTCCATTCGTAGTTTGTCACTTCGTCAACGCTGGTAACATGGGCCTGGAGGGCGAGGATATGACCTTTGGCAATCTGCGCTTCGCCGCGGATATCAACCACGGGCAACTGGCCATGCTTGGGAGCGTTGGCAAGCAACTCACGAATGTTGGAGATGGTGAGGGCAGCATTGTTGGCAATGCCATAGTCAGGACCATAGATGCTGCAGAAAAAACCCGTGGTGTCAATCAAGAAAACACTGGGCACCGATCCTGCATACAGGGCAGCGCAAGTGTTCAGGCACGAGGAATTATCAATGATGGGGTAGGGCACAGAGTCTCCGCTGGGAGTGAGTGTCCAGTTGCCCTGAGTGTAGCCCGAATAGTACTGATCATTGGTTGAAGGGTTGGGATAGGTACTATTGCCTTGAATCTCAGAGAGATCATTGCTGGACTCGGTCTCCACCCAGATGACGCACACCTCGTCCATCTGTTCCTGGATGGCTTCGAGGATACCGCTGGTATGCAGGTTCCAGCATGGTCCACACCAGCAGCAGGAATAGTCAATGACAACGGCCTTGCCGGCGGCAAGGGTGTCAGCCAGGTTTACGGTGTGACCGTAAATATCCGTGGCAGTGAAGGGGGCAGCAATGTGCTCCCAGGTCTGGGCAAATGAGGTGGCGCCCATCATAAGGGCTACAAGAACGGATAATACTTTTTTCATGGTATGTTGTTGTTTGTTTATTGTTCTGGCTTATTCTGCATCGTTCTTCTCTTTGAGGGCGGCACGTATTTTGCCTTCCAACTCTTCACAGAGTTCGGGGTTGTCGTGCAGCAACTGCTTCAAGGCTTCACGTCCTTGCGCCAACTTACTGTCGCCGTAGCTGAACCACGAGCCACTCTTGTGGATGATGTCCATATCAACACCAAGGTCAATAATTTCACCCAGCTTGGAGATACCCTCACCAAACATCAAATCAAACTCACAAGTGCGGAAGGGCGGCGCCACTTTATTCTTCACCACACGTACTTTGACGCGGTTGCCAGTGTTTTGGTCACCGTCTTTGATGGCTTGGGTGCGGCGTATGTCAATGCGTACAGAGGCATAAAATTTCAAAGCGTTGCCACCGGTAGTGGTCTCAGGATTGCCAAACATCACACCGATTTTCTCACGCAACTGGTTGATAAATATGCAGCAGCAATTGGTTTTGCTGATGGTGGCAGTGAGCTTGCGCATGGCCTGACTCATGAGACGCGCCTGCAGACCAACCCTGCTGTCACCCATATCACCGTCAATCTCGGCCTTGGGAGTGAGAGCAGCTACCGAGTCAATGACGATGATGTCAATGGCACCGGAACGGATGAGGTTGTCGGCAATCTCAAGGGCCTGCTCGCCATTGTCGGGCTGCGAGACAAGGAGGTTGTTGATATCTACACCCAATCTCTTGGCGTAAAAACTATCAAAAGCATGCTCAGCATCAATAAAGGCGGCTATACCACCTTCTTTTTGACACTCTGCTATGGCATGGATGGCTAAGGTGGTCTTACCGGAACTCTCGGGACCATAGATCTCGATAACGCGACCGCGCGGAAAACCGCCAACACCCAACGCCATATCTAAGCTGATGCTACCAGTGGAGATGACCTCCAACTGTTCGTTAGGACGATCGCCGAGCTTCATGATGGAGCCCTTGCCATAGCTCTTTTCTATTTTGTCCAGGGTGCTCTGGAGTATTTTTAGCTTTTCTTGCTTCGCCGTATCGACAGTATTCGCTTCTTTTGCCATAATGTTCAAATGTTTAGTAAGTTATGGGCGCTAGGCACCCCTTCGCGCCAGTTTCTTTGACGACGCAAATATACACAGATTTTTATAAATATAGAATTTATTTTTGTAGTTTTGCTGCCAGCGCTCTCACTCTATTGGCCGATTGGCGTACTCGTTCCGGGGTGACGTCGCCGTCAGACACCATCCCCCGTATAACAGCAGCAGCACGTGCAGCGGCATCAGGATCGTATGTATTGCTGCCATTGTTGCTGATACAGAGCAGGTCGGCGCCCGCTAGCACGGCCATACGTACCGCCTCCTCGAAAGAGTATTCGTTGACGATGGCGCCCATTGCTAAGTCATCGGTGATGATGACACCATCAAACGCCAAACTGTCGCGGAGATAAGACGTGATGACAGGCGACAACGAGGCGGGAAGACCTGATGGATCGAGTTGCCTGTTCACAACATGGGCGGTCATCACCATGGCACCTTCTGGTATTACCCTGTAAGGCTCTAACTCCTCCCGTTGCCAGCTGTCGCTGACGTCAACAAGTCCGCGGTGAGTGTCACCGTCGGCACTACCATGACCAGGAAAGTGTTTCATGCAACTCGCCACACCTTCAGAGGTCTGCTCCTCAATCCACAGACGGCAGCAGTGCGCTACCTCTGCGGCATCAGCTGAAAAACTGCGCTCTAAGCGACCAATGACGGGACAGTCGGGATTGATATTTACGTCTGCAACAGGGGCAAAGTTGAGGTTAATGCCCAGTGAAGAGAGCGTGGTGGCAGTGAGGTGTGCATAGTGGCGCAGCGTGTCGTCACCACTGGCGGCACAGTAGGATGCTGAGGCAAAGTGGGGAAATCCGTAGCGCTCAGCTAAGCGTGACACACGTCCGCCCTCCTGGTCAATGCCGATGATAAGTTGCGGATTGTAACGCCGCAACTGACGGCATAGCAGTCGCACCTGGTCAGCGTTTCTGATGTTGCGCCCACGCTGCCCGGTAGGAGCATCGTAGTCAAAGAGAATGACGCTGCCGATATGACTATCGCGTATTGCTTTTACGATGTCGTGACTGGTGCCATTACTGATGAGTGCTCCACGAAAACCCACCATGAGCATCATGCCAATGTCGTAGTCAAGAGAGTCTACATCCGTATTGTGTGTCACCGGTGATGCTACCCCAGTGTCGGATGTGGATTGTGCGTTACAAGCGAGAAGGATGGGCAGTAGGAGGGATAAAAAAAGGATTCGTTTCATTGTGACTCGAATGGTATGCGGTGCTGGATGCTACGCCCAAGAGTGATCTCGTCAGCGTATTCAAGACTATCTCCCACGGCGACACCACGTGCTAAAGTGGTGACGGTTACCCCCAAGGGCTGCAGGAGTTTGTGAATATAGTAGTTGGTAGTATCTCCCTCCATGGTGGTTGGCAATGCCAAGATGACTTCTTCGACATGTGCAGGATTGCCTTTCTGCACACGCTCAATGAGTGATGTGATGGCTAGATCCGAAGGACCTACGCCGTCAATGGGCGAAATGACACCGCCAAGCACGTGATAAAGACCGCGATACTGTTGGGTGTTCTCTACGGCCATCACGTCTTGCACATTCTCCACCACGCATATCAATCCTCGCTGCCGTTTATCAGAGGAACAGATGGGACATACTTCTGTGTCGCTGACGTTGTGACATACGCGACAGTGATGTAGGTGCGTTTTGAGACGCAGGATGGACTCGCTGAGGTCGCGTACAGTTACCTCGTCCTGCTGAAGCAGGTGCAGACAATAACGCAAGGCCGACCTCTTGCCAACGCCCGGCAGCATGGCCAACTGTTCCACAGCCTCCTCCAAAACCTTCGACGGCAAATTCATATCCCGTATACTTAATCACCTGGTCGCGCGGTCACCCAGCCATCTGGCCACTCAGTCACTTTTACACCAGATTCATGCTCTTCTTAATGCTCTCAATTTTAGTGTCAAGGGCTGCATCGGTTTTGCCGAAACAGTCTTTGCAACAGAGGTCAGATTTGACGGAGAAGTAGAATTTGATTTTGGGCTCGGTGCCGCTAGGACGTACGGTAATTTTATTGCCTCTCTCGGTGAAGAATTGTAGCACGTTGCTCTTGGGCAAATCAATTTTGTCGACGCGACCGCTGACGAGATCTTTGCTCTCGGATGACTGATAATCTTTGATGCAGACCACTTTCTCACCATCTATTTCGGCAGGTGGATTGCTGCGGTAGTCGCGCATCATTTGCTGAATTTCCTCGGCACCGCTCTTCCCTTTGCGCACCACGCTTACAAGGCCCTCCTTGTAAAATCCGTACTCTTTGTAGATGTCCACTAAGACATCGTAGAAACTCTTGCCTTGCTCGGTAGCCCATGCGGCTATTTCTGCAATCATGCAACATGCACTGACGGCATCCTTGTCGCGAACAAAATCGCCAATCATGTAACCATAGCTCTCTTCTCCTCCGGCGATGAAATGCTCCAAGCCCTCCAACTCCAATATCTTCGCTCCGATAAATTTGAAGCCCGTGAGCACGTCGTAGATCTTTATCCCGGCACGGGTGGCAATATCGGCAGGCAACTCACTGGTGACAATAGTCTTTACCATGAATTCGTTGCCACTGAGCAGTTGCTTCTCCTGCCATTGCTTGACGATATAGTAGAACAATACGCTCATGGTTTGGTTGCCGTTGAGCAACATCCATTCACCGTCGGGTCGTTTCACAGCAACTCCCACTCGATCCGCATCAGGATCGGATGCAAAGACAATGTCGGCATCAATCTTCTTGGCCAGCTCCACAGCCATCTTCATGGCAGCATGCTCTTCGGGATTGGGGCTTGGAGTGGTGGGGAAGTTGCCGTCGGGTACGGCCTGCTCTTCCACAATGTTGATGTTGGTGAAGCCCATCTCTTTCAGTGCACGAGGAATAAGGGTGATACCGGTGCCGTGAAGGGGAGTATAGACAATCTTCACATTATGGTGCTTCTTGATAACATCAGCATTGAGGGCGTTCTGTTTTACATGGGAGAGGAAGACTTTGTCAATCTCTTCACCAATAATTTCGATGGCACCGGCAGCGGCATCCATCTTCACATCGTCGAGGCTCTTGATCTTCAACACTTCGTCAATGACGGCACTATCATGCGGTGCCGTCAGCTGGCAACCGTCGCTCCAATAGGCTTTGTAGCCATTGTATTCCTTAGGATTGTGGCTGGCAGTGACCATCACACCAGTATGGCAGTGGAAATAGCGTACGGCAAAACTCAGTTCCGGAGTAGGACGCATTCCGTCGAAGAGAAAAACCTTGTAGCCATTGGCGGCTAAAACGCGTGCCGTAATCTCCGCAAATTCACGGCTATGGTTGCGGCTATCATGGCTGACGGCGGCGCGCAACTCAGTGTCGTTGTTATTTACTTTGCGCACGTAGTTGGCCAGACCCTGTGTGGCCATTGCTACGGTGTAACGGTTCATGCGGTTGGTGCCCACCCCCATGATTCCACGTAAACCACCGGTCCCGAATTCAAGATGACGGTAGAAACTCTCATTCAACTCGCTGGGATTATGCTCCGCCATGTCGAGAATGGCTTGCTTGGTAACGTCGTCATAGGTGCCGTCGAGCCAGGCCTGCGCGTTTATTTTTGCACTCTCATCAATTTTTAACGTATTGATATCCATATTGTTTTCTCCTTTCTTTAGCATTCCGTTTTTTGCCGTAATAACGCATAGAATATTTCTTTTATTGTGCGATGAATGAGATCAAAAATTTTTTCCATTGCACATACTAAAGGGGAGAGGCGAACGTTAAAAATTATGAAAAACTCTTTGACTGTGACCATCAGTGACTCCATAGCACTCTTTCACAACTACATTGCTAACGAACGCCGTTTGGCAATAGGCACAGTACATAATTATGATGACGACTTGCATGATTTTTCTGCCTTTTTAGAGGAGAATGGGGTGAAGATGCTTGATGATCTATCGACGACAGACATCAGGGAGTGGCAGATGATGCATCTGAAACGTGGTGATGTCCCCGGAACACTGCGTCGCCGCCTTTCCACACTCTCGTCGTGGTGCCGTTTTTTGCGTCGCCGCGGACTATTGGAGCGCGATATAATGGCTTCCATCACGCCCCCGCGGATGTCGAAGCGTCTGCCAATATTCTTCCGTGAGAACGAATTGGAGCACCTCTACGATGGTGGACTTTTCCCCGATGATTTGACGGGACAGCGCGATGCACTGATGTTACGCATGCTCTACGAAACAGGGGTGCGCCGTTCGGAATTGGCGGGACTACGTATGGCGTCGGTAGATCTCTCGGCACGTATGATCAAGGTACTTGGTAAGCGTAATAAAGAGCGTTTGATACCCATAGAGGAAGAACTGATGATGGCGATACAGAACTATGTGAAGCGCAGAGATGCCGAATTGGGACCTTCAGAATGGCTGTTTGTGCGCACCAGTGGGAAACCCATAAGTCCTGACGACGTGTACCGTGTGGTAAAACGTTATATGCCGCTTCTCTCTAACGCTGATCGCATTAGTCCTCATGTATTTCGTCACTCCTTCGCCACTCATTTACTCAATGAGGGAGGAAACATTCAGGCTATTAGTGAACTTTTGGGTCATGCCGATCTCTCAACCACGGAGATCTACACGCATTTATCGCGCACGCACCTAAAGGAGGTATACAAAAAGGCACATCCGAGAGGGTGATAAAATAACAGACAATTAATTGTAAACCTTTAAAAAAGGAGGATATATGAATACAACCATCAATGCCGTCAAGTTCCGCACTGACGAGAAACTCGAAAAGTTCATCCACGAAAAAGTGGCTAAATTAGACAGAATGATTGACAACGCTGTCACGTGCGAGGTGACACTCAAAGTAGACAAGCCTGAGAGCGACAATAATAAAATTGCCGAAATACGCATCGGTGTTCGTGGTAAGGATCTCTTTGTCTCAAAACAGGCCGACACTTTTGAACAGGCCGTTTCCGATGGTATCGACACCCTAAAAGTGCAGATTGAGAAGTACAAGAACGCTTGAAAATAACAATTATCTGATGAGCAAAACCGTACCGGTTTGCTCCTGATATGTTGTAGGGTGCGCTTCCGTGCGGAAGCGCACTTTCCATACATAATTGCCCGTGGGACACGGATCGCCATGCTGGTTACGTCCGTCCCATGCTGCGTGAATATCATTACTGCTGAACACTAACATGCCGTTCCTGTTGAAAATACGTATCTCGCCACTGATGACACCGTGCAATCGGAAGAAAAATCGGTTGTTGCTTTCTGCATCGGGCAGGAAGGCATTGGGCATAGCAGCCTCTCCGTGAAGAATGGTAAGCACATGGGTTGCGGTGTCTTCGCAGCGGCCATCATTTACGATGAGAACAATTTCTGTGCTGTCGCGCAAAGCGTTGCCTTGACCATATAGTGTGCGCCCTGTGCTTATTTGTTCTTCGCCATCTACATACCAACGACGCTGATTATAGTCGCTGCCCATGTCGTAGGCTGTGAAGAAAAGTTCGTCGGATGTGAGGGCCTGGGGATTTACCTGAAGTACTGCTAGTGGCGCTACGGCAGGGGTGAGAAGGAGCGTGTCGCGCCGAGCACATAGTTGGGTGCTGTCGTAGGCAGCTACTAAGATGTAACGAGTGTTAATGGTGGGCTCCGCGATGAACGAGGAGTGATAGTTCACGCTATCAACAGTATTATCGGTGGGCTCTGTCTGCCACCGGTTGTAGGACATGTCGCTGACGCCAGTGACTGTGTATTGCAGCTCAGAGCAACTATATTCAGCAGCTAGAGTCATCTGCGGTAACGGAAGGCAGGTGAGGGTGATACCTATCACACTATCGCAGCCGCTGACGGTTGATAGGGTGTCGGAATAGTGACCACCACCTGTAAGTTCCCTGTCACGAAAGTGATAGATGGTACCCTGGCAGAAGGTGTCGGCGATATAAGTGCTGGTGGCATGGTGTACTACGAGATACAGTGTTGTTACGCTATCGCAGCCGTCGTGTACGGTACGCAGGGTGTCATGGGGACCGATGGTGTCGTTACGGTAGATGATGCCGTCAGTCCATAGTAACGAATCGCAGACTTGTCGTCTATCATTGGTATAACGACGTGGTATAATATTAAGAAACAGTGTAACTACACTATCACAGCCAGCCAGGGTGGAGCTTCGGTGAGAGTATTCTCCAGTGGTGGTGAGGAGAGTGTCAAAAAAGACTCGTTGGCTCTCGTAACAGAGTGTATCATAGTGCTGTTGCTCGTAGGTGGGCAGCAGGTGTAAGGCGAGGGTGAGTGTACTGTCGCAGCCTTCGACAGTGGTCAAATGACGAGTGCTATGCATGTCTGTGCCGGCAATGGGCACTGATACAGTAGTGTCCTGCCACCGATAACCACCCATGTTTTGGCACACCGTATCGTGGTCGGTGCGGCGATAGCTATGCATTACATGGATCATATGATGCAAGGTGTCGCGACAGCCATTAGTATCAATGGTGTAACAACTGTACGTGCTGTCGGCAAGGGGTCTCACGGCGAGGCATGTACTGCTACCATCGGCCCAAATGTAATTTGTGGCTCCCCTCACATATAATGTGTCAGCAACAGCGTTGTCGCAATGGGAGGAAGGACCTTCGATGGAGGAGGAGGGGAAAGGTCGTGTGATATGGAATGTGTGCTGTAGGGTGTCAAGACATTGGTCATCAGCGATACCGGCAATTAGAGTAATACTGTATAGCCCCGTGTCAACCATATGTACACTCACATTCTGACCATTTTGTTCACTGCCGTCGGAAAGCAACCATCGTCGAGTCTCGCAATGTTCGCCGGTTCCTACAGGATGTATGCCGTCCGCAGAAATGGTGCTATGGTCGCTAAGTAATAAGTCATATTGGCATCCTGCAACTGTCAGTGTGCTATCGATAATGGCCAAAGGATAACGAGCACCCGAGAAAGCACTCATTGTAAAATAACATGCAGGGTTGTCGATGAACGACAAACGACAATAGTAGATGAGATTGTTATCCGATATTACGCAGAGTGTGGAGGAATCGGATTCTGTATCTGGGTTAAGATTGGAATACCATTGATAGTTAAAGCCTGATGGCACTGTAAAACAGTTGTCTGGAACGGTACTGCATCCTTCTACTTGCATACGTTTTGTGGCACATTCAAGAGTGAAATATGCGTAGCCAAAGTGCGACCCTTCACCACAGTCGTAGGTAGTGAGTTGTATATAGATGGTTTGCCCGTGATAGGCTGTGATGTCAAGTCCCACGGTGGTCCAGTCTTTCCATAACACCTCGCCAGGAGCAACATTCCACTGCTGATGTGCACCTCCAGTCCCCACAAGTGCAGGATTAGCTATGAAGTCGGCCATACCACATTGATCCACAAGAGCGCCTTGCTCGTTGAGTATGGCGAGGCGGAAGCGTGGTTGCAAGTTGGGGTGATGCTCGGGATCCTGTAGAACGGCCGCATATTTGAGCACTAGCAGATCGGCCTCTGTGGTATCGACAGTCATCCCATATACTATACTTTCGGCCTCTGCATCATCGGCACCCCCCGTCAGCCAGTTGCCCAGTCTTACCGATGCTACTGCGCCTGGAGGTACTGTGCGCAACAGACCTCCACTACGAGCATCGTACTCGGTAGTGTCAAAATGGACGGTGTGGCGTGAGGAGGCGCTGCGAAATCCATAATCCAAACAACCTTCATGTGCGTCAGCATGGCTGAATTTACCATAATAACATACCACATAGGGGGCATGTAGGTCGGTGTAATCTATACATCCGCTGCCCCCCTTAGGAGTGAAGAGGAAAAGGGTGTCGAACTGTCTTCCCAAACACTCTTCGTTACAGGAGGTGCTGACAATAAATATATAGTCAGTCAAGCCTTGCAGTGAGTCTATTCGGCAGGGGGAGGTAACATGGGTCAATATACGTTGATCGGCAGCGGGAGCACTTATGGGACGATAATAAATGTTTACGTTTGGATTACCATGCTGCTGCCAGCTCACCACGGCATGGTTTGGTCCTGTCTCGGAAAGACATATATCTCTGACGGTACACAAACTTGCCAACAGGTGATCAATCACCACGGTGTTGTCATCACTGCGCAATGCTAAAAAGCGACTGTGGCCATAGTAGCGTTCAAGACTGAATTCGTAGCGTTGGGTTGAAGATTCTATGGCGAAAGATGTCAGCGAGTCAAAACTGGTGGGGTCACTGAGATCGCTCATCACTCCCAGCGTCAAAGAGGCGTTCCTTTGCAAAGTATGAGCGTCAAAAGCGACGACCACGTGGCGTAGGCTATCTACTTCGGGCTGCGGTAATGGAGTTAATTCCGTCACCGTCAAAGAGGTGCAGTAAGGAAGAGAAGCCGGAGAAACAAGGGTGGTGATGGTATCTAGTATGCGGCACGATAGTGCGTGAGGGTCGCAGCTGGAGCTTATTTCATAGGTGGCACCAGGGTTGAGGTGCAGCGTCAGTGGCGATATCGTTGCCTCTGCACACACGTAGGGGTCTTCACTATCCGCAATGCGGTAGTGGACATAAAAAGGATGCGACACCTCGTTGGCATCCCACGATAGTAATGTGGCGCCGTCTCCAGGATGAGTTATGTGTAACGTTGATGGTAGTCCACAGGCGGTAGCTTCTACGTGATGTAACTTCAGGATGCCACTTCCTAATGACCCTATGGTAATGCGATCGTGACCTTCATGGTACAGCGTGAGCGTATGCCATCCACTGTCAAGATTGCGCAAGGTGTCTAGGTTTACAATGAGTGCGGTGCCGCTGGAGGAGAGATGATAGTTGATTTGTAGGTAGAAAGCGTCAGCATCGAGAAAAGGGAGTGCTATGACGTCATCAGACGTGAGCACCAAGTTGCTGTCGGAAATGTAAGATGTTCCCCCGTCCCAACCTTCTGGGAGCCCCGATTCGAAAGAGGTACAGTAAGGAAGAGTAACCATTGTTGACGTGGTCCATCCTAATGGAGGATAACACATCGTGGTGTCAGGATAGAAAAGGGGATAGTAGTCATAATGACTGTTTTCGTCGAGGTTGTCGAGCACCAGGCTTCCCGCAACCGTTACCGTGGTTCCGCTACCGGGAACGAAGCCCTCTTCCCCATATTCTATTGTGCCATTACCTTCCAATAATACGCTATTGTCATTCTGCAGTCTAGCGGTCACCCATCGGCTATTGGTGGCAGTAAGATGTCTGAGTGTGACATGGGCATCCCTTAATGTGCACAGTCCTATGAAGGGAAATCCATTGGGTAATATGGTAATGTGTAAGGGTTGGCGACTGGTGGCGTCAAGGGTTAGGGTATCAGCTACTATCATCTCTTCCCATCCTTCGCTGTGGCTCATAGTTCCCACTACTATAGAACAAGTGGTCTCGACAGTTAGGTATAGGTGTAGGGTATCTCCATCGGCAAAGGTGAACTCTGGTAGCAGCAGTCGGTGGAAGGTGGTGTCGTGCAGACAGTAGGGTAGGGGCGTTTCGGAGGGCAAGGTGACGGATAGAGGTGTCATGCAAGTGACCGTGGCGCTATCGTCGCGCAAATAAAGGGTATAGCTTTCACCAGGTTGCAGTGTTGAGAGCAAATATCTGCCACTATCTACATGTAGTAGGGTGCCGTTTCCTTGTACAAAATTGCCGGGACCATACTCGATATAGTAGTTTCTGTCCTCTGACAGTAGCATCAAACTGTGAGCGTTAATTATTCTAACCTCTGGCGTTGTCGCATGGGTAACTGATAGGCTGTCTACCCATATAGTGGCTTCGCCGTGTGAAGAAAAAGCACAGAGAGCTATCCTCCGATTAACTGGCAAGTTGTTGAGAATGCTATAGTGGCGGTGCCACTGTCCGTCGGTGGGGCAGAACATCGTATCGATGGGAACGAAGGTATTGGGGTCGGCTGTGGCGTCGGTATGTCCCATTATTAGTGCTCCCCCTGCTGTGATGCTGCGTATGCTGCAACTAAATTGAGCGCTGGCGCCTACGGATAGTTGCGGCATTGCTACAAGGCTGCGTGTGACGGCTGTGGCGTGCGCTTTAAGGAGAAGGTGATTGCTGCCGTCTTTTGTGATTATTGCGGGAGTGTTGTTGAAGGTGCGTCCTGTTAGCCATTCGTCGGGAAGTCCTAAAAGAGTGCTTTGCTCGAATCCTTCGCAGTAAGGAAGTGCAGCCGCGTTCCCTGTGGTGATATGGGTGGGTAGACATTCTGAAGAGGAGTCGCAGAGTGCGGTGAGGTATATATCATAGCGTTCGCCTGCTATCCTATTGGGTAGTATATAGGGAGAGGAAATGGTTGTGTCAACAACCCCTTCACCTAGGGTAAAACCGCGAGGACCATATTCAATTGCCACCTTGGTAGGACTATGGATGGGTTGCCAACGTACCATGCCATCTTCGGAAGCCGTCACCGAGTCAGTGGCGCAAAACGATACATTGATATCGTCAAGAAAGAGGGGAATGGCCGTGCGTATAGCTAAGTGATGGTATCCGTCGGGTGTGGCGGCGAGGTCGATAGCATGACGCTGCCAGCGACCAGGGAGGAGACCTGTGAGACTGACAAGAGGAAGGAAGGTGGCAGCTGAGTCAGGATTGCGCATCACTCCTACGTCAACGGCACCTGGGAGATCGAGTCCACTGGTGGTGCTGTATAGCCAAAATGTGAATGCAAGGTCCTGTGGAGCATCGATGTAGGGTAGTACTAGGGTCGTGGCACTATCGAGGGAAAGGCTGCGAGAACCATCGTGGTATGTATGGTCGCTGACGGCCATATTGGAGCCAAAATGGCGTAGGGAGGAGGGGCGTGTACTGGCGGCGTACTCCTCAAAGGTGTAGCAGAATGGTGGTGTTACCCTACCTTGTCGAGTGCGGATGGATCCGTATAAAATGCGGTCGTTCTCGGCTTTCCCGCTTGTTCCGGTGATGTATATGCCACCATGGTCGCCACAGCTACATAGCGTCTCAAAGGAAAAAAGGTAAGACCAGTTGGGCGAGAGGCCTTCCACTCGCCCTGGTGAGGTGTAGAAGGTGTCGGTTTGCGAGCTGCCCTCCCTCCTTATGAGGAGCGCCGCATCACCGTGACTCTCCCATGCAAATGTGACAGAGGTGCTGTCGGTAGACTCGGCGCGTAGGCCTGCTACCGCGCAGGATTCTACACAGAGGTCGTCAAGGAAAAGACGTGTCTCATTGTCACTCCCCCCCACCAACATGAAGGCGATGAGACCGAGAGTGGTATCTTGATTGTCAAGAACGACGATGTGGTGTCGCCATGTGTCAGAACTATTGAAGGTGATGGTATCGTAGGGGAGGAAAGAAGCTATTTCGGTAGGATTACTCATACGCCCTACTATCAACTGTGCACCGCTATGGCGTAGCATACAGTTGCTCCAAAAAGCTAGCGTGAGGGTGGAAGATGGGCTTTCAATAGGAGGTAATAAGGCAACAGTATGATTTGCAGCGTTGGCGGAGAATCGTAGTGCATGGCGCTGCGAATGATTACGCTCGGTGCTGACGATGGGATACTCGCCATATTGCGACAAGCGGCGCCATGATGAGGGGTAGGCTGCCGAAGCATCAAAATTCTCGCAGAGGGGTAGTGCAGCCGGAATAGCATCGGTCAGCAGCGTTAATGAGTAGTATTGGCAGTCATTATCTATGATGTCGCTCAGTGGACGTAGGTGTATTGCATAGTAACTTCCCGCATTAAGATTGTCAAGCTCAATACTATCGAAGGCATGTACGAGAATTCCATCTCCGGGTGCAAAGTCATCAACTGCTGAGCCGACGGCGCGGTATTCCACTTCTACGCTGTCGCCGAGTAATGTAGACCACTGCACTGTAGCGTGGTGACCAGAGAGAGAGCTAATGGTAGCATCAAGGATGGCGTCGCGATGCAACGCTACCGACATTATCGTCCAGGGTGTGGCGCTTCGAAGCGCCAACAGATAACCTGTTTCCATGGGTAGATGGAAGAGATAGCGTTCACGGACACCATGACCGATGGATGATGCCAGGGGACGAAAGGTACTGTAGGGGTCTTCCATGTTACCTACCTCGAGGGTTCCGTGCCCAGCGGCGTATATTTCCAATACTAGGCTGTCCGATAGACTCTCTATACGAGGCAAACATGTAATGTTGTCCTTCTTTACCCAACCTTGCGGCAATCCTTCAACGTGGCAACAATAAGGCTCTTCTACGCGGTGGGCAAAGGTGCTAAAAGTATGTTTGTCATAGTCACAAATGCTATCTTCACACGCAGAATACACGTATAGATTGTAGCTTGTCATGGGCGTAAGTCCGTGTAGAATGAAAGGATTGTTAGTGGCTCTCACGGTTATGGCGTCGTTGAGAGAGGTGTCACGTGGTGTCAATGAGACCATCACATCACCTCCGTCAGTCATCCACAAAGTGTCCCATGTAATGGTGACAGCTGTGTCGGAGAGGTCATAGAGCCGTACATTCTCAACCATACAGCGTGCCACTCGTATATGTTCCACAACCGCCGCTTCTCCTATGCTAAGCAGTGCAATGCGAGGTTCAGCGCCTTCGGAGGATGGGGCGGTAAGTGTGATGGTATGCTGTTCAGTAGAGGCGTGGCAGACGAAGGTGTCCAAGGGGTAGAAGGATGTGGGCTCGAGGGCATAATCCATTCTTCCCACCACCAACCGTGTCCCTTCGGTACCGTGCAACGACAGTGATAAATGTAGATCGTTTATATTACCTCTGTTGATGAGGGGAAACACATAGAGTGTGCTGTCGCCGTGCGTGGTGATATGCCAGCCATTTGGTAGGGTTGTGGAGAGAGAGGAGAGGTAGTAGGTACTAGGCTTATTGACGCCTTCCAACGTGGTGGCTGTTATAGTGAGGCCTACTCCGCCCTCGCAACCTAGGTTGAAGGTATAGGAGGTAGAAGAATCAAGGCCGTCAATGGTTAATGGAGGAAATACATTGTTTCTAGAGCCGTCTTCCCAACTTATGTCAAGGGCTCCCTCTCCATAGCGTTCCCAGTCCAACGTCAAGGAATGACTCGTTAATTGTGTGACCCATGCACGGCTGACGCCGCAGGATCCGATGGAGATATCATCCAAGTAGCAGGTGACAGCTTCGCTCTGTAGGCCTCGTTGCAGGCGAAAAGCCACGCGACGGTAGCTGTCAGTGGCGGGCGGGAGAGGCACCAAAATCTCTTCCCAGCGATTGGGACGTGTCACGTGCACTGTATCGAGAGGTAGAAAATGGCGCGTGTAGCGTCCGGTGTCATCGCAGAGCCCTACTTCTATAGAGGCACCCATCGTGGAGGAAAGATAATGGAAACGCACCCATTCTGTGCCGCCGTTTTCCTGCATGGGAGGGAGAATGGTCATACTATAGTGGCTACCTGCCAGTGTACCGGAATAGAGTAGCAAGGAAGAAGTACCGCCATTGTACACAGTATGTGTGATGCTTGGCACCGCACCAAGATCATAGTTGTGCGATACCGTCCAGCAAGGAGGTATCGTGGCATCTCCGTAGCCCTCGAAGGATTCGTAGATGGGTAGAGCGAGGGTATCACATAACCCTTGCGCCGCTATCTTTGGCGATAGCAGGCCCAATAGAAGGGTTGCTATAAATGACACGATGCGCATCTCATGATGAAACGCGCATCGTGCTGTTTTATTGTATCGTTGTTCTTAAGATTATCCCAGGCGTTTGAACTGGCAGGTGAAGTGGCGCATCAGCTCGGCTTCCCAGGTGATCTCAAGACCGCGCTTGATGGTGTCGCGACGGTCGTAGACGTTCTTGAGGGCGGCGGCGATGACGTCCATGTGGTTGTTGGTGTAGACGCGGCGCGGG
>CACZRR010000064.1 GCA_902783595.1 uncultured Bacteroidota bacterium | reverse complement strand
CTTGGTGTAGCTCTTTCTTCTCTTTTTTTGTTCCATTTTTGCTTTTTTCTGTGCAAAAATGTGTCAAGTTATTTCCGTCCAAGACAAAATCAGACTTTGACCAGACAACAAGGAGAATCTTATTATGAAGAAATCAAGAAAGATGTAACTTTTCCACACATAGGGGTTGCAGAGGATGTTTTTTTTGCATATCTTTGCAGACTACGATAGATAATAATTAACACTATAAAAAACATACAACGAGACATTTATGACAAATACGAAAGCTCCGAGTAAGCTGAAACAGGAAATGATTGCCTACGCCCTGCTGGTGGTGGGTAGTGCCCTCTTTGCCGTGGGTGATGTGATGTTTGTGAACCCCTATCTGATGGCACCTGGCGGTACCTACGGTCTGAGCAATGTGTTCAATACCTTGTGGCCGTGGAAGATCTCGCTCTACGCCATCTGTATGGATGTTCCGCTGCTGATCATCGGCACGTGGATTCTGGGCCCCAAGTTTGGTTTTAAAACCATTTTGTCGACAGGCCTGATCTTCCTCTTCACCTTCTTGATAGAGAGTTTCTGGGGCTATCGTCCTCTCATCTACGACTACAGCATTGGCATCCTGAATGAGGCGGGTACCTCGACGGTGAAGTTTGCCGTAGGCGACGGGTTCCAGTACTTCGTTCCCGACTACTTCCTGAACACCGTTGTGGCGGGCCTGATCTACGGCGTGGCCATCGGCATGATCTTCCGTAGCGGTGCCACCAGCGGTGGCTCGGACATCATCTCGATGATCATACACAAGTACACGAAGATCAGCCTGGGTACGTTGGTGATGATTGTCGACGGCTGCATCACGTTGAGCACACTGATAGCCTTCGGAGACATTCGTCTGCCTATCTATTCGATCATCATCATCTTCATCGAAGGCAAGGTGATCGATCTTGTCGTCGACGGCATGAAGAGCTACAAGACCATGTTTATCGTCACCGACGAGGTGGAGGCTGTGCGCAGTTACATTCTCAACGACTTGAAGCGTGGCGGCACGCTGATTGCCGGCAAGGGTCTGTACCAGGGCAACGAGCGCAACATGGTGTATGTCACGCTGGACCGTGCCGACATGGTGAAGCTGAAGAGCAACCTTCGCAACATAGACCCCAAGGCTTTCGTGAACATCATGGACAGCACGGAGATCTTGGGTATGGGCTTCAAGGCTTTGCCCGAAGAGTAGGGGATTCAGAGGATATAGAAGTTTTGGTACGATGAAGGTATTACAGCTTTGCAACAAGCCTCCTTATCCTCCCGTTGACGGGGGGACGATGGCCATGAACAGCATCACGCAGGGTTTGCTGTCGAGGGGTCATGAGGTGAAGGTGCTGGCTGTGGAGACCGACAAGCATCCGTTGCGCGAGGAGCTGCTGCCTGCCGACTACCGGGAGCGCACGCGCATCGAGGGGGTGTATGTGGATTTGTCGGTGAGGGCGGTGCCTGCATTGGTGGCCCTGTTGTGTGGCGAGAGCTACCATGTGAAGCGTTATGTCAGCGACGCCTTTGCACGCCGTCTGCGTGAGGTGTTGGAGGCTGAGGCCTTTGATGTGGTACATATTGAGAGTGTGTTCTTGACGCCCTATGTGCCGCTCATACGGCGGCTGACGGATGCACGGGTGGTGCTGCGGGCCCACAATGTGGAGCATAAGATCTGGGAGCAGGTGGCGCAGAGCTGTCACAATCCGTTGCGGCGGCAGTACCTGAAGCATCTGGCCTTGACCTTGCGCAGCTACGAGCATGAGCACCTGAACGATTATGACGGGGTGGTGTGCATCACGAAGAATGATGCCGACCATTTCCGTGCTGCCGGCTGCCGCAAGCCTGTGGAGGTGATACCCTTTGGCGTGGAGCCCGAGGATCTCTCGCATGTGGAGGAGGAGCCGGGTACGTTGTTCCATATTGGTGCCATGGATTGGTTGCCCAATGTGGAGAGTATAGACTGGCTGCTTGAGAAGGTGTGGCCTGTGGTGCATGCGCGTGTACCTAGTGTGCGCCTATACCTGGCGGGACGCAAGATGCCGGAGCGTCTGATGAAGGCTCAGATTGACGGTGTCACCGTGGTGGGAGAGGTGGCCGACGCCATGTACTTCATCGGCAGCAAGCAGATCAACGTGGTGCCGTTACTGAGTGGCAGTGGCATTAGGGTGAAGATTATCGAGGCCATGTCGGTGGGCAAGACCGTCGTTACCACGCATGTGGGAGCTCGCGGAATAGCCTGCACCGATGGTGTGGATATTCTTCTTGCCGACACCCCGGAGGCTTTTGCCGAGCAGATAGCGCGATGTGTGGAAGATCCACTCTTCTGCCGCCGTGTGGGTGCCGCTGCTGCCGAGTTGGTGGCGCGGGAGTATGAGATTGGTGCGCTGTCCGAGCGGTTGGAGGCGTTCTATGAGCGGCTGAAAGGGGCGGGAAGATAGTGGTAAGGAGTTAGAGGTTATAGACGATGAAAAGGTTCAGACATATTGTTTTTCTGGTACTCTGTTTGGTGGCGGGGTGTGTGGTGCGTGGCCAACTCACCATACCGGGCACTACGGTGTCTTTCCGTCTTGATGCCGAGGATTGGCGCTATCTGCGCACCTTTGAGATGGCCGAGGGAGGAGATGTGTATCTGTACTGCTATGTGGGGCAGCTGGTGACAGATGGCGAGGGCGACACAGTGTTGCCTTTCTTGCGCATCTATGTGAATGACGACTACGACGGAGACTTGCTGGACCTTGTCTACGAGCGTTACAGTCAGGAGCCTTATCAGTTTCTTAACGAGTACGCCGACGGCCCCGGTATACCGCGTTCTGGCGGCATAGGATACGATGGTGTGTATACGAACCCCAGTGACCAGAAAGACTACCGCTTCTATATGACCTACTTTGCGGATCGTGGCACGATGGTGGAGTTCCGTCTGGAGACCACCAAGGATACTTTTGAGGAGATGGACTTTGAGTTCAAAGACATTCTGTCGTCATTGAAGTGAATCCTAAGGTTAACAGTTTACGCATGAGAGAGATGAAAAAGATATTTTGTATATTTTTGGGACTGTGGCTGATGAGTGGTGTGTGTGCGCAGAGCCAGCTTGCCGACTCGTTGGGCGACTATGAGGCACGCTTCACCAAGCTGAGCCGGTCTTATTCCAAATCGCCTAACGATGTGGAGACCCTCTACAACCTTGCGGCCTTCTATTTTGACAACTCGCATCCCATGCGCAACCTGCCCATGGCGATGAAATATATTCAGGAGACCGAGGTGCAGCATGTGAGGCTCATCGAGGCCGACAAGACAGGCGAGTTAGGACGTTTGGTGCGCAGTGGCATTACCCTCACCACGATCCGCCAGATGAAGCAGGCTATCACCGATGCCGCCTATCATACTTTGGAGGTGCGTGCTGACATGACGGGGACGGAGTTGGATTCATATATGGATGCCTTCGGGCTGGATATGAGTATGGTACGGTTGTTGCGTCAGCGCCGCATCAATCAGGTTTATGACGAGTGTATGGCCAAGGGCACTCCCGAGGCTTACTATGTCTTCATCAACAATTATGCCGGTACGCGGGAAGCCGAGGAGATGGAGCGTCGTCTGTCGCGATTTGCTCCTGGCCTGTTTGAGGATATGGATGACGAGAATGCAGTGGACTCTGTTGCCAGCGCCTATGCTTTGAGTCCTTCTGTGCAGCGTGCCGCCGACCGGTGGCGTAGCCGTAAGGCTTTTGCTGACGCCTCGGTGCGTGACGATGTGGAGGGCTACAACAGTTTTCTGCGTCGTTTTCCCAGCAGCGACGAGAGCGACCAGGCACGTGAACGTTTGGACAAGCTCCTCGAGGTGTCTTTTGCGGGGTGTCGCACGGCCATGGACTTTGGGCGTTTTGCTACCACTTATTCCGATATACCGCTAGCCGAGAAGGCACTGGAGCGCATGCGTGCCCTCATTTATGAGACGCGTGATGCGGTTGCTGCGCGCTACTATCTGGATCATTTCAAGCTTGATGCCTCCTACAACGAGGTCTTCAACCGCTACTATGCCTGGCATGCTGCCGAGGGCAACGCCGACCCCATCCGTCGTTTTGCACAGGAGCGTCCCGACTATCCGTTGCAGCGTGTGGTGGAGAGCGACCTGGAGCGTGGCGCCACCATCGACCGTATGGGACTGATGGCCGACTACCTGGAGATAGAATATCCCATCTATTCCGACCGTGTGCGGCGCTTCATGGGCAAGGGAATAGCCTTTGTGGCCCTTCAGCGCATGATACAGAACTATGTCACCATGCATAACTATGGTGCCGCCCTGGATCGGGTGCGACATTTTGACCTCTGCTTTGAGAGTACCTCGAACAAAGAGTATCGTGAGTTGCAGCGTGTTCTTTCTGAGCCTGGCAAGGGCCGTCGTGCCACACGGGAACTGGCTGCTACATACCACGTCACCCATCCCGTCGTCAACGAGGCTGACGGCAGACTATACTTCACCCGTGCTGCCGGTGCGTCGCGCCGTGTGTGCTATGCCGAGCGCAGTGGTGGGAGTTGGAAGACTGTTGGCGACGTCGCCTTTGATGAGTCGGTGGAGAACGAGGGTCTCACTCTCTACAGTTTCTATGATGGCGGCAACCGTATGGTGCTGGGTCAGGGAGGCAATATCATGATGGCGGAGCGTGACGGCGACAGCTGGCGCGTCACGGACATCCCGCCATATCCCGTCAATAGTGACTACCTGGAAACCGATGCCTACATGCTGCCTGACGGCAGCGGTATGCTACTTGCCTCGGATCGTCCGGGGGGACAGAACCTGCAAACCTCGGGTGCCTATTTCCATGGCGACACTGCAGTAGCTACGGACCTTTACTTCATTCCTTACAGCAACGGCATCTGGGGTGCCGCCGTCAACCTGGGTGTGACGGTCAATACCCCATTCTCTGAGAGGGCCCCCATCCTAAGCCGTAACCTGAAGACCCTCTATTTTGTTACCGATGGTCGCGGCACATTGGGATACAGCGACATCTATGAGGCTACGCGTACGGACTTGGGCAACTGGACCTCGTGGACTACGCCGGTCAATGTGGGACGTGAAATCAATACCGGATATACCGAGACCGACTTGAGTTTCGGTCCTGACGAGAAGCGCATCTACTATGCTGTCAATTCGGGCATCGACCCATTCACCTGCTACAGCTTTGCCACATGGCATAATGCGACGAATACGTACTACCCCTATAGTCTTGAGATCCTTGGGATGGAGAATGCTTCCATCCGTTTGCGCGTCGCCGACCTCACCACACAGAGTCTCACGCAGATTATCGACTGCTCTGGGGAGTCGCACAGTGTCAATGTGAACATACACAAAGAAAAAAGCTATGCTTTCATTGCTGATGCGGGTATTTATTTTGCCCCTGCCGTTATTGTGGAGCCTGGCGACAAGCGCAGCCAGCGGCTGAGGGGTTTCACAATGCCTGTGCTTATTGATATGGATAAGGCGATGGCGCTTGCTGCCGTTGCTTTCAAGGGTCAGACGGCAGAGTTACTGCCTGTAGGCATGATGCAGCTCGACCAGCTGGCGCGTTTCATGTTGGCCCATCCGGACGCCATCGTGGAGTTCTGTGTCGATGTAGCGGGCAGTAACGATGAATTGGCCTATGCCATCTCTCTTGAGCGTGCGCGGGTGTTGCGTACCTACATGATACGTCAAGGAGTAGGTGCGGAGCAGGTAGTCACCTCGCCGTATGGCAATGTGAACATGAAACGGGGAGGACGCTCGATGGTGTCTGTCCGTTTCAGGGAATAGGGGAGAGACAATAGTAACTGAAAAAATTAGATAAAAAGACTATGGAACAACATCGTATCATCACTATTGACGGTCGGGCTGTGCACTACCGTGACGAAGGGCGAGACCACCAGGCGACGCTGGTGCTCCTCCATGGTTTTCTACAGAATCTTGATGTGTGGAGTTCTTATGTACTCAGTTTCATGCATCATATGCGTGTCATCACGATTGATTTGCCCGGCCATGGGCATACGGCGCATTTTTGTGATGTTCACACGATGGACTTTATGGCGCGTATCGTCAAGCAGGTGCTCACGGAGGCTGGTGTTGAGCAGTGCGTCATGATTGGTCACTCGATGGGCGGCTATGTGGCCCTCTCCTTTGCCGAGCAGTACCCCTACACGTTGCGGGGTTTGGGACTTATCAACTCGCATGGTTTTGCCGACAACGAGCAGCACTCGCACTACCGCGACGAGGTGTGCCGGCAGGTGCGTGACAACAAAGCGGCCTACATCCTCAACTATATACCTTCGCTTTTTCACCCTGACAATGTGCCGCATTTGTCGCAGGATATCAAAGACCTGCAGGAGCAATGCCTCGAGACGCGTACGGAGTCTATCATTGCTGCCCAGCAGGGTATGAAGCAGCGTCCCTCCCGTATAGATGTGTTGCGGCAGCTGGAGGTGCCTGTTTTCTTCGTCTACGGCAAGAATGACAATCGTATACCGATAGATTTTGCCGTGGCGCAGGCTATGGTGCCGCATCACAGCGAAATTTTGTTGTTGGACACCGTGGCCCACATGGCTTTTGTGGAGAGCAAGGAGTATGTCAAGCCGCGCATCCAGAACTTCGTTGAAACCTGTTACTTTTAGCATTAGGGCCTGTGGAATGTTGGAATGAAGTAGGGCAAACATTATTAAAAAATAATAAAATATTTTGTTTGGATAAGAAAAAAGGTGTACATTTGCCGAAGTCAAATAAAACATAAGTTTAACACAAAACATTAAATATCATGAAAGTAAACGAAATCATGGCCAACTTGGAGGCCAAACATCCTGGTGAAAACGAGTACTTGCAGGCCGTCCGCGAGGTTCTTGAGACCATCGAAGAGGAATATAACAAGCATCCCGAGTTTGAGGCTGCCAAGATCGTCGAGCGCATCGTTGAGCCCGATCGTATCTTCAAATTCCGCGTCGTGTGGGTTGACGATAAAGGTCAGACCCAGGTGAACCTCGGTTACCGTGTGCAGTACAATGCCGCCCTCGGTGCCTACAAGGGCGGTCTCCGCTTCCACCCGAAGGTGAACGAGTCGATGCTGAAGTTCCTCGGTTTCGAGCAGATCTTCAAGAACAGCCTCACCATGCTGCCTCTCGGCGGTGGT
>CACZRR010000063.1 GCA_902783595.1 uncultured Bacteroidota bacterium | reverse complement strand
GCGCCTCTACCCCAACCCCGCCGCCGCCGAGGCGACGCTGGAGGCCGACGCGGCACTGCTCCCCGCCACCCTCGTCATCACCGACGCACAGGGACGCCCCTGCCACACACAGCCCCTCACCACCCCCACCTGCCGCATCCCCCTCGCCACCCTCCCCGCCGGCCACTACACCCTCACCCTCCACACCCCCTCCCGCCACCCCTCCATCCCCCTCATCATCCAACACTGACAGTGCGTAGCAAAAGGTGTCGCCTTGGACAGGAATTACGGGGGTGTTGAAAAAGTCGTTGAAAACTAATCGTCCCTTTTTAGTGCTATCTATGTGATTATTAGTAATTTTATGGTGCAAAATAAGATGTATGTTATTTTTATATCTTATTGATATATTGTTATTTAGACAAATATTAACGCATGGAAGATAGCATGAATTCTTTGAACGGGGGCCTCGAGTCCACTACTTTTTTCGCTTTTGAGTCGCCCAAGGATCAGTCGTCGTACATCAAAGTGATAGGTGTCGGCGGCGGTGGCGGCAATGCCGTCAACCATATGTTCAACGAGGGTATCAATGGCGTGGACTTTATCGTGTGCAACACCGATATGAAAGCTCTCGACGCGTCTCCCGTCCCCAACAAGATCTCGTTAGGAGCCCTCGGCGCCGGCAACAAGCCCGAAAAGGCTCGTAAGGCCGCCATGGAAAAGGCCGACGATATACGCGAAGTCATCGCCCACAACACACAGATGCTCTTTATCACCGCCGGTATGGGCGGCGGAACGGGCACCGGCGCGGCACCCGTCATCGCGGAAATCGCCAAGAGCATAGACCTCGAAGATGAGGATATGAGGAAAATCCTGGTGGTGGCTATCGTGACCCTGCCGTTCAGCTTCGAAGGCACCAAGCGTCTGGAACAGGCACAGGCAGGCCTCAGAGAGCTGAGCCAGCATGTGGACTCTATCATCGTCATCAACAACGATAAGCTGCGCTCCTACTTCGGCAATCTGAAAATGTCCGAAGCATTCGCCAAAGCCAACGATGTGCTGCTCACTGCCGCCAAGGGCATCGCGGAAATCATCACCAACAAGGCCTATGTGAATATCGACCTCCACGATGTGAACACCGTCATGGAAAACTCCGGCACAGCCCTCATGGGTACCGGCAGCGGCCGTGGCGAAAACCGCGCCCACGACGCCATCGAGGCAGCAGCATCGAGCGTGCTGCTCGACGATAGCGACATCAGCGGCGCAAAGAATGTGCTGCTCTATTTCTCATACTCAAAGGAGCACGAGATGACCATGGACGAACAGGCCGAAATCACCGACTATATCCAGATGAAAACCAACGGCACCGCCGATTTCATCTGGGGCGCCGGCACCGACGACAGCCTCGACGACGAGCTGAAGGTTATACTCATCGCCACAGGGTTCGAGAAGAGTACGGTTGTGCCTACCCAACCTACCGTCATCCGTCTCCAGGAAGAACCTAAAGTGGAGGTGAAAAAGGAGGTGACTGTGCCAGTGGACAACGTTGAACCCTTCATCGTCAAGAAGGAGGAGCTTGTCCTACAGCCGTCAGTTTCCATGCAGCATTCTGAAATCGAGATAAAAAAAGAGGAACCCATAATCCAGCGTCAGGAACCTCAGCCTGCCCAGCGCAATGTGTTTGTCCTGGAGGATGAGGCTGTCGCCCCAGCTGCACCCACTCCCCAGAAAGAGGCACACGTCGATGCGCTAGAGGACGACATACACCTGGTGGCAGCCCTCGACGAGATGCCCGCCTCCAACACTCCGGAACCTATCGAATTCAGCATGCCGGCTCAGCAGGCTCCCTCCGCCTCTCAGAAACCCGCAGAACATGCTCCCATCAGCGCTTTCCAGAATATGAATGATGAGCGCGTCACCCGCGACCGCGCCGAGCGCATCAAGTTCATCCACGAGCAGCTGCGCAACAACCCCAATGGCGCCGAAGTCGTGCAGAGTATGACAGCACAGAACTACGAAAATACTGACCTCTTCGAGGGCACTCCGTCAAATAGCCGCGATGCTTCACACTACACAATGCGGGCCGATGGCACAATGGTGAAGAATGCATGGCTTGGCGACCAACCCGATTGATGTGAAAAACAAAAGACTAATCGGTGTTCTCTGTGCCATTGGTGCCGCTATGTGCTATGGCACCAACCTACTGGGAGCACTCAACCTTTATGCCGAGGGGATGAACACCCCCTCGGTACTTTTTTACCGCTTCGGGTTGGCATGGGTGATAATAACCATGGTGCTAATGGCTCGACACGAAAAAATCCGTGTCTCGCGGCGCGAATTCGCTACTCTCACAGCCCTGGGCATCCTTTTTATCCTATCGTCGTTGACCCTTTACCTGAGCTTCCACCTTATGCCGGCAGGCATAGCATCCACGATTCTCTTTACCTATCCCGTGAAAACGGCGGCCATCATGGCACTCTTCTTCCATGAACGTGTCACATTCATGACGGTGCTTTCCATAGCACTGGCTCTTGCTGGCGTGCTATTGCTCTATTGGGGCGACGGGACAGGAGGACTGAATATCGGTGGCGTAGCACTGGTGTTGGTATCGGCACTGACCTATGCCCTCTACATCATCGTGGTGGACAAAAGTCCTTTGCAGATGTCGGCATTTAAAATCAACTTCTACGTGCTCTTCTATTGCGCCTTAGGGATGTCGATTTTCGCGCTACTGAGCGGCCAGCAACTGCAGATGCCAGACTCTCCCACGCAATGGCTATGGGTGGGATGGCTGGCGGTGGTGCCCGCCATCATGGCTCTGGTGATGATGGTATATGCCGCCAAATATCTGGGCTCCACACCTACGGCTATTCTGGGAGCCCTCGAGCCCGCAACAGCAGTGGTCATCGGCGTACTAGTGTTCGACGAACCCTTCACCCCCTATCTGCTGTTGGGCATAGTGCTGATACTCACAGCAGTAACACTGGTTGCGCTGCGCAAAAACAATTTCTCAAGGACATGAATATAGCGGCTTTGGTATCCGGAGGCGTAGATAGCTCGGTGGTGGTACACCTGCTCAAGGAACAAGGTTACACGCCTGATATCTTCTATATCCGTATCGGCATGGAAGATGAGGAGGGATACATCGACTGCCCCGCAGAAGAGGATATCGAAATCACACAGTGGATAGCACACAAGTATGGCTGCCGCTTCGAAGAGGTCAATCTGCACAAGGAATACTGGGACAATGTGGTGAGCTACACCATCGACAGTGTGCGACGCGGGCTGACACCCAACCCCGACGTGATGTGCAACAGACTTATCAAGTTCGGCGCTTTCAACGAGCGTCGCGGCAAAGAATACGATCGTATCGCCACGGGCCACTACGCCACCACCGTGGAGCGCAGGGTTGGACAGTCGCAATACACCTTCCTGGCTACGGCCAAGGACCCGATAAAGGATCAGACAGATTTCCTCTCGCAGCTTGACTACAATCAGATCAGTAAACTGATGTTTCCCATCGGACACCTCCTCAAGAGTGAGGTGCGCAGCATCGCCCACACGGCAGCACTGCCCAGCGCCGACCGCAAGGACTCGCAGGGAATCTGCTTCTTGGGGAAAATAAACTACAACGATTTTCTGCGCCGTTACCTGGGTGAACGCGAGGGAAAGATTGTAGAGATGGAGACAGGCCGCGTGCTGGGCACTCACAAGGGCTACTGGTTCCATACCATCGGACAGCGCAAAGGCCTCTTTCTCAGCGGTGGACCCTGGTTTGTGGTGCGCAAGGATATCGACGAGAATGTGCTCTATGTCTCGCAAGGCTACGACCCCGCAGCTGCACACGGCAATGTGATTACGCTCATGGGATTCCGATACCTCAGTACGGATATCTGGGGCGCATTCGACACGAAGGAGGTGAAATTCAAGATCCGTCATACCCCAGAGTTTCATCAGGGTCACCTCACTCTCTCCGACGACGGGATGGCTCGCATCGTCAGCGACGACGCCATCCAGGGCATCGCTGCCGGCCAGTATGCCACCATATATGACAACGAGGCCCACCTGGTGGTGGCCACGGGAATGATAGCGACAACCGAAAACTGACAAAGATGCAGCTTTTCTACTGTAATAATATCACCGATGGGGGCATCTGTACCCTCGATGCCGAGGAGAGCCGTCATGCGGTGCGCGTGTTGCGCATGCATGAGGGCGACACGCTCCACGTCACCGATGGACTGGGCAACCTGTTCTTAGGCCGTATCGTGGTGGCCGATCCACGTGACTGCAGCATAGAGGTGACGTCCCCCGCGAAAACAGACCTCATGGCACAACAGCCAGCATGCAAGATCCACATCGCCGTGGCGCCCACAAAAAACCCAGCACGCATGGAATGGCTTGTCGAAAAGGCAGTGGAATTGGGGGTGGGGGAGATATCTCTACTGCAATGCGACCATTCGGAACGCTCGTTCCTCAAGACAGACCGGTTAGAACGCATTGCCCTCAGCGCCATGAAGCAGAGTCTGCGCACCCTGTTGCCTGCCATACACCCTGTCGTCACCCTCGATGAGTGGCTTGCTGCTCAGCAACAAGGCATCTCATCAGGTTCCCTAAAACCTTTGCACTTCATCGCTCATTGCGAGGCAGACAAACCACGCACACCCCTCTCTACGGCTCTCGTCGCAAATACCGATACCACGGTACTCATAGGGCCTGAGGGCGATTTCTCTCCCCGCGAGATAGATATGGCATTCGCCGCGAGATTCAAACCGGTGAGCTTCGGCGAAAACCGTCTCCGCACGGAGACGGCGGCACTCTATGCCGTCGCGGCTTTCAATTTCGTCAACAACCTATGAGAAAAGTCTTGCTTATACTGCTCTTGGCATCCGCCTGCCATCTGCCTCTTCTCGCGCAACCCCAGTTAGCGCTGCTACGCTATGGCGGGGGGGGGGACTGGTACGCCAACCCCACGTCGCTGCCCAACCTCATCGCTTTCTGCAATGAGGACCAGCAGATGGGACTCAATGCAACGCCGGCTACCGTAGAAGTGGGAAGCAGCGACATTTTCAACTACCCCTTTGTCCACATGACAGGGCATGGCAACGTGGTGTTCTCCGACCGCGAGGTGCAGAACCTGCGCAACTACCTCGTGGCGGGGGGATTCCTACATATCGACGACAACTATGGCATGAAGGATTTTGTGATGCCGCAGATGCTTCGTGTCTTCCCCGAACTGGAATGGGTAGAACTCCCTTTCTCACACCCTATATACCACCAGAAATACGACTTCCCCAATGGATTGCCCAAGATCCATGAACACGACAATCATCCTCCGAAAGGCTACGGCCTCATATATGAGGGACGCTTGGTGTGTTTCTTCTCGTGGGAATGTGACCTCGGCGACGGATGGGAAGATCCAGATGTGCACGGCGATAGTCAGGCAATACGACAGAAAGCACTACGCATGGGCAGCAACCTGGTGCGCTATGCTTTCGAAAACTGACGATAACAAGATACCGTTATGAGCAAGTCCCCCTTTATCCTATTTTTATATATGCTGTCCGGCATGCTGTCCGGCATACTTTCCGGACAGGAATCCCTGGGCCTTATACCGACACCGCAGAGGGTGGAGATGGGGGATGGATATTGTACCCGTCTGGCATCGTTAAAAATGCAACGAACAGAATATGTGGACACATTGCCCGTGGAGGCAAACCTCGACCAATCCTATCAACTGATAATAGAAAAGAAGAATATCACTATTCGTTGCATTAAGGGCGGTCAGGGACAGCATTATGCAATGCATACACTTGGGCAACTTAAGGAAATCTACGGCGACGCAATTCCCTGCTGCACCATCACCGACTGGCCAGCATATAAGTACCGCGGTTGGATGGACGATATCAGCCGCGGACCGGTGCCCCACGAGGCCTACCGCAAGAAGCAGTACGAGGTGTTGCAAGCGCTGAAGTATAACTTCTGCAACTACTATACAGAGCACACGCTGTATCAGCCGGAGTTTCCCGACCTCGCGCCCGCCTACGCCGCCGAATGCCAGCCTCACCCCGACGAGGTTATCAATCTTCAACTTTTCGCCCATGCCGAGAAGACGCTACGCATCCCGTTCTATCAGCACCTGATGGACAGCAAGAACAATTTTAATCCCGCCAACGAAGCTACATATGAGTTCTTAAGGAAGCGCATCGCCGCCGCTTTCGAGCGCATCCCCAATTCTCCATTCTTTATCATCAACTGTGACGAGACGGAGCAACTGGGTACTGGTCGCTCAAAGAAACTGGTGGACTCGCTTGGCGCCGATCAGGTGTATGTAAACCACATCAACCGCTGCTACGACATCATCCAACAACTTTCCACCACCCATTCTCCGCTTTCCACTCGCGTTGTCATGTGGGGCGATATCGTTGCCAAGAACCCCACGATGATGCGCCAACTGCCAAAGGATATGACCTACATCATGTGGGCATACGAACCGCTCGACAGCTACGACCATCTAATAAAGCCTTTCAAGGACAACGGCACCCCCTTCTGGGTGGCCCCCTCGCTTTCGCACAGCAGCAATATGATTCCCAACCCCTATCGCTATATGAAGAATATCGCCAATCTGGCGCGTGACGGTTATCGCAACGGCGCCGAGGGGTTGATGAACACTTGCTGGGACGACAACGGCGAGGCACTCTTCGACAACTGCTGGCACGGCCTCTTCTGGAGCGCCGAGATGGCATGGAACCCCATCCGCACAGACGACCCCGAGGAGTTCGCCCGCCGCGAAAAGCAATTCAACGAGAACTTCGAGCGGTTGTTTTATGGCGCTGCCGATAATCTGCCCATTAGCCCCATTCAACCCACTGCTCCCAAGACACAGCAACTTTACGAGGCGGGGGCTTTGGAGAGCGACCCCGACATTGCCGACTGGTACACTTCGGCAGCTCTGATGGAGCCGCTGCTGAACTTCAACCCCGACAATATTGCGGACGCTATGAGTGACCGCTGTGACAGGGTGATTAAGAAGGTGATGGCGCTAGACAAAGAGATTGACTCTGCCGCCAACCCCCATGCCCACTACGCCCTTATGCGCATAAGGCAGACGGTGTTCAAGTCAATCCTGCGAAAGATGATATACCACCAACTGGAGGGCAAGGATGTGACCATGAAGGAGCGGCTGAAGATGATGAAGGGACAGTACTGGATATTCCTCACCGACCTCAAGCGGGAGTATCTGCGGCTGTGGGATCAAGAGAACGGCGAGTATGAGAGGTATATCGTGTGCAACAGGTATGACGAGTTGGCGAGGGAGGTGCTGGAGCTAGACAGGAATGTTTTCTTTGATGTTGCGACAATGTCGCAACATACAGAGCCGATGGTGACACTACGGACGCTATATGGAGGGAGGGATATCTACTACACGCTCGACGGGAGTGAGCCTACGGCTTCGTCGGTCGAGTATGAAGGACCGTTCCTGCTGAAGCAGTCGGCGACAATAAAGGCTGTCGCCTATAATGAATACGGAGAGGGGGTAATTACCGAGCAGTACCTGTTGTCGCACCTAGGCATGGGAGCCAAGATAACACTCAACACACCTTTCTCAATATACAAAAGCATATATAGCGGCGGCGGCGACAACGCTCTTATCGACGGCCAACTCGGCAGCAACACCACCTACGCCGACGGCCACTGGCAGGGATACTGGGGCGACACCATAGATGCGGTTATTGACTTCGGCATGCCCAAGACAGTACATGAAGTGAGCATGCGCTTTATGCAGAATACATTCGACTGGATACTCGCTCCGAAATGGATTAAGGTTTATGTGTCGGACGACGGTAAAGTCTGGAAACTAACGAATCAAAGACACTACGATATGGATCCTCGCGAGACGGGAATGCGGTTAAGACATTATAATGTGGAATTGGGCATTTTAGACATCACCAACCAAACTATGGTGAACCAACCTACCACCCGCTACCTCCGCGTCGTCGTCCCCAACCCCGGCCCGCTGCCCTCATGGCACCCCGCACCGGGTCAGCCCTCCTACCTCTTCACCGACGAGATAATAGTCCGTTAATATATACACCATAACAACACCCTATCAACACCCTTTCAACCCCTATTAAGATAGGAATTTGATAGGGTGTTGATAGGTATTTATAAACAGCTTTTAGCGCCATCTTCAGTTCGGCTCCTTAATTATAAGAGTATAATAACGATAATGCGCACGCGAGACAAATATTGCAACATTCCCGGTTTCTCGCTGTGATTTGGGTATTTTTTGTATTTTTGCACCTATAAACAAAAATATAAGCCGATGGGTCGATGGCATATAACTGACACATAGACAATGAAGAAGACTATTATCGCTATGCTTTTCGCTCTCCCGCTGGCATTCTGTTCCTGCGACAAGGACGACAACAACCAGCCATATGGCGATGACGATCCTATCACCTACTTTATGTGCGCCGGACAGGTCAAGGCTTGGTGCGGCCAGGACACGACGACAGTTTTCAACGAGATTTACGACCTCGGTTTTTCCGTTGATGAACGCTATGCCTCAGTCCTGAATTTTAAGAAGTCTCTTGATTACGGAAGGTTCACCATCGGTGTCAGATTCAACGAAGGAATTGTGTCTTCCTCGACAATACACCTGGAGGCTCTTGAGCCTCATTACTCGCAGGCAGCTATTGTCGACAGCGTGATTCTCTATGCCGGACAAGTGAAGCGTGCCCTCGCGAACGTTGGCTATCGTTTCGGCATGGGCAGTTACAACTGGGCCGATCTCGACCCCAGTACTGGTGATGTCACCGAGGATGGCCATGAGGAGATCCGGGCCCTGGAGGCCTACGAACAGGCTATACGTACCCTCGAGAACCATGACGAAGTGGCTTTCTTCGTCTCCGCCTATGGCAACAACAATATCGGAGCCACTGTCGAGGGTCAATATGGACCGCAATTCCAAATGCTGTCGATAACGTATTCGAAACAGTAATACTGGTATTATGGGATACCCTTTATTTTGGTGTCCCATAATCAGTCATGCACCGTCCCTCTTTGGTTCGGTGCTTTTTTTATGTTCAAATTCTTGATAGATCAGTAACCACTGCCAGAAGGCGTAATTGGAACGTCGTATTCCAATACAATTTATTGCGTAATAATCTGGTTAACAGTATATAATTTGTTGTTTGTAGTGTTTTTGACATAAATTGACGAAATTGGATTGATTTTTCTTGATTATTTCAGTTCTTTTTATGCTGTGTGCGGTGACAAAAACAACAGATAGAAAAAAAAGTTTTGTTTTTAAAGCATTGAATAAAAGCTGTTTGATATGAAAAAAGAAAAATAATTGAAAAAATATTTTGGTAGAATGGAAAAAGGTTGTACTTTTGCAGCCGTTTTCCACGAGGAGACGCGAGAACATTGAAACGGATGAGAAGAGAGAGATAGCGTGTGTCG
>CACZRR010000062.1 GCA_902783595.1 uncultured Bacteroidota bacterium | reverse complement strand
TTTCTCGGCGGGGGAACCGCCGAGCACAGTGATTTTTTCTCGGCGGGGGAACTGCCGAGCACAGTGATTTTTTCTCGGCGGGGGAACTGCCGAGCACACTGTTTTTGGGGAGGAGAGAGGGGGTGGGAGATGCGACGTGATGGGAGCGGACTGGGAGCGGACTGGGAGCGGTATTGGAGCGACCTTATTGGCGGTGCTGGGAATCAATGAGTTGTGATATGTTAAAAATTTGTTAAAATAGGGGAGGGATATTTTTTTGGGGATGTGGATATTTTTTTCTATTTTTGCAGCGTCAATAATAGTGCTTTATGAAAACAAGCGTTATCTTCAAACGTCTCGCCATGCTGCTTTTTGTGGCAGGTGTCATGGTGGGCCTCAGTGGTCAGGCATACAGCCAGACCGGCAAGAAAAAAGGTAAGAAATCCACTACAACGATCAGCAAAAAGAAGGGTACGAAGAAGGCTGCCGATGTGCCGCCCGTGCCGCAGTTTGTTCCGCTGCCCTACAATGCCAACGACTGTCTGTTTGCTATCCCGCTGACCATCGACAAGCCTTATGGTCCCACGACGCCTCCCGACGGAGCAGGCAGGGTGCAGGAGATTGTCGCTGACAAGGCGCATCCCCATATTTTTGAGAGAGAACACAACTCGGTGTGGTACAAGGTGAGTATCCCCTACAACGGCTATATGGAGATTCGCATCACGCAGGTGGCGAAGTGGGATGACTACGACTTCTTAGTGTACCGCAATACTGGCACCTACTTCTCCAACCAGGTGATGATGGGTAAGGTGAGTCCTGTGGCCATCAACATGGCTGGTGTGGACAGTGTCGCCATGTACCAGGCCGTCTACGGCAAAGGCAAGAAAGGTGAGGGTGTGCATGCTGCCCCCAAGGCGCCTGTAGAGGCCCCTGTCCGCAGCAACAAGAAGAAGGATGAAGAGGAGGTCTTGCCGCTTCCCGAGGTGGCCCCCGATATGCCGCCCACGTTGGGTATGCTCTTTGATGCCAAAGACGTCATGCTCACCAAGCGCCAGACCGGCAGCTTCATCAAATCGATTCCCGTGCGTGCCGGCGAGGAATACTATATTGTTGTGGACAACAACACCGTCAACGGACAGGGACATACCATCAAGGTCAGCGTGCATGTTGACGCCTATGAGCCGTGGTTGCTCTTCTATGACAAGAAAGGGCACCGCTATGTCGATGTGAACCTTATGGTGCTGGAGCGTGGCAACAGCGGTACCGAGCGTCCCATCATCCAGGACGAGCACTGGCGTGGTGGCAAGGTTAAATTCGTTCCGGGCTTCGGCTATCTGCTCTATGCCAAGAGAGACGGCTACTTTTCTGTGTATAAAGAATTCAACTCGCGCGACCTGATGGAGCGAGGGGACACCGTGATGCTATACCATATGACGCGTACGGAGAGGGGATCCACGTTCCCCATCCGTGGTCTGAACTTCGAGAGTGGTGAGTCGACGCTGATAGGCAACTACGACTCCGTGCTCACCGACTTCCTGGCCATGTTCCGCAACCATCCTGAGGTCACCTTCCTGATCAAGGGCTATGTGCAGAGCTATGGTGTCGACGCCGAGGCTGATATGCTGCTCTCGTTGGAGCGTGCCAAGAGCATCAAGCAGTGGTTCACCAAGAATGGCGTCGAGCCCAAACGCATCAGCACGTCGGGCATGACCAAGAACGAGATCAAGCGTGCTGCTGCCGCCGCCCTGAGTGATGGTGGAGGCTTCAGCGATGTGAAGGCAGAGATTATTATTACCGGCAAGGGAGAGTAGGGGAGAGTTAAGAGTTAAGAGTTTATAGAAGATTTAGAGGTTTTAGAGGATTTAGAAATTTTAGAGGTTTTAGAGGTTTTAGAGGTTTTAGAGGTTTTAGAGGGTTTAGAGGTTTTAGAGGATTTAGAAATTTTAGAGGGTTTAGAAAAATAATAAAATAGATATAGAATGAAGAAAGCACTACGTTTTGGTGTGCTGCTCCTGATGCTGGGGCTAGCGCACCCATCGTGTCTGATGGCGCAGTTGCCGTCGTTTGTTGCTGAGTTTGGCGACAGTGGGTCGACCTACGGAGAGTATGACAGTCCCATAGGTAGTTGGGGATATATGGAGACCCAGATGATCTATGGAATGTCGCGGTATGACCTGCCTAATGGAGGTACCATCACCGAGATTAGCTACTACTGCGACTATACCGCTGGTGACGACTGGGATCCGGACGACATCACGATTTATATGGGCACCTATGACGGCTTGTATTCTTCGTACGAAGATGCTGTCGACGTGAGTAGCCTGACCGAGGTCTTCTCTGGCCAGTTGGTGCAGCCCAAGGTGGAGGGGTGGTGGACCATCACCCTTGATACCCCCTATGAATACAATGGTGTGGGCAATTTGGTGGTGTATATTATACGCGATGACAATGGCTCTGGTGTTGACTTGACATTTTTGCAGACGGAGACGGACGATCCCACCAACCAGATGATGCGTTATGATGCCGGTGATGACTGGTTGGAGACCTATTATTATGCCAATGCCCGCTTCACCGTCACGCCTCATATGGCGCCCTTTAAGCCTGTCGCCTTTGCTGTGACCGATGTCACCGCCACCACCGCGACACTGGCATGGACTCCCTCGTCGTATGCCACTGCTGATGGTTTCCGCCTGAGCTATGCTGTGCGTGGCAGCGACAGCTGGTCGACGCCCATTGTATTGGACGGAGCCGTTGTCAGTACCACTCTTGAGAACCTTGAACCTGGTACGCGCTATGATGTGCGTATCCAGGCCGTCTATGGCGATGAGACCTCGGCCTATCTTACTGCCTCGGTAGCCACGCTGTGCGGCGGTGCTTACAGCATCCCCTACAACGATGCGGCTATTGCGCAGGCTCAGAGCCAGAGCAGCTACAGTGCTGCTGCCGAGTTGCCCCTCTGCTGGGACTTCCTGGGCTTGAGTGACAACCCTGCCACCTTGCCGCATGCCTGGGTGAATACCCCCACGGGTAGTTGGAAAGTGATAGACATACAGTCCTCCAACGCCCAAGCTCCCGTCATTGCCATCCTGCCCCCCATCGACGGCGACCTTAACAACGCCCTGTTCAGCTTCATTAACGAAACCAACCAGGGCAGCCGCATGGAGTATGGCTATATCACCGATGCCTCTGATGCCGCGACATTTGTCAGCCTTGGCAATGTGTATGTTGATGACAAGCGTATGGCTGTCGACCTGTCGCAGACTGGTGTCCATATCCCTTCAGGCGCCCGCCTGGCGCTGCGTGTTACCGCACTGCCTTCCGTTCCTGTGCATACCTATATAGGCTCTGTTAGCGTCACTCCTGCCCCTCTTTGCAAGGCGCCGCGCCAGATTGCCATCGACACCCTCAACCTGACGCAGACTTCGGCGCGTCTCAGCTGGCTTGGCACCCTCGATGACGGCGACCATTATCGCCTGCGCTATGCTGAAGGAGACCATCAGGGCGACACCCTCCTTGCCGACGGCCATGTGTTGCTCAACTATGGCGACATCGCGGGTCTCACCAATGCCAAGTACTACAAAGTGCATGTGGACAAATACTGTGCCTCGACCGGAGGCTACAGCCGTGTGACCACCTTCAGGGGCAATCTGCGCACCAAAGGTGTCATCAGCGCCATCCCCAACAATAGCAGCTACGGCTATGTAGATGCCCCCAGTGAAGGTTTCTTCGGTCGCTATACCGACATCACCGCCATTCCTTATGAACACTATCACTTCGACCATTGGACCGGTGCCGCCGGCCTGAAGTATACGCCCACAGTTTCCGCCCAGTTTGGTGACGGCAGCGGCAAATATTATGCCCATTTTGTTGCCGATGAACACAGCCTCACCGTTGTGTCGAACAACGACAGCTACGGTAGTGTGAACGACGTTGACGGCACCTACAGCTACGGCAATACCGTGCTCCTCAGTGCCACCCCCAACAGCGGCTATCACTTCCTTGGCTGGAGTGACGGCAACACTGGTAACCCCTACAACTACACCGTCAAGGGTGATGCGGCCCTCACCGCCTACTTCGCCTCGACGACTGATGCCCTTGTTGTGGCCACCCTCAACGACGCCACCCATGGCAGTGTGAGTGTCAGTCCTTCCGGTGTTGTGCCTGTCGGCACCACGGTCACCATTACCGTCACCGTCGACGACCCTGTGCATTATGACTTCAGCGCCATGCCAGCCAATGTGGTGTTCCAGGAGACCACGTTGGGTACGTACACAGCGCAGGTGACAGCCCCAGCAGGAGGTCTTTTTGTTGCTGGCTACATCCTTCCCAAAGACTATCTCCTCACCATCGATGTGGATAGCGAGAAGGGCCATACGCTGGGTGCCACCAGTGGAATCTACAGCTATGGAGCCACCGTCTCCGTCACCGCCTATGCTGACAATCGCTACCACTTCGGTGGGTGGCAGGGTGACGTCACGGGTACTGACGCGCGCGTATCCATAGTAATGGATGGCGACAAAACCATCGCCCCCCTGTTTGAGAAAGACAGTGTGACCATCGCCGTGGCCATGGACAATGCCCTGGGTACCGTCAGTATTGACGACACCAACAGTGTCGTCGCCAGCAAGAGCGTCGCTGTCGGCGACGAGGTGACCCTCCATGCCCGTGCTGCTGCCCATGCCACCTTCGTTGACTGGGTGAACGCCAGCGTCGAGGAAGACTACACCTTCCACGCTTACGGCAGCCATGGCCATACCATCACCTATACTGCGCGTTTCACACCCACATACTATCATGTTGCCACTGCTGTTGCCGCTGGCCAGGAGAGCTGGGGCACTGTTACGGGTGGTGGTGACTATGTGCATGGCGACGTCACCACCCTGCAAGCTTATGCTGCCACCCATTACCACTTTGTGGGTTGGCGCCTGCAGGGCGGCGATACCTATGCCAGCGCCGACGCCACCTACGACCACACTGTCGACCAGGGCGGCGTGTATGAGGCTGTCTTCGCCCCCGATCCTGTTGTGGTGACCACCATTGCCGATGCCGCCAAGGGTAGCATCAGCCTTGTGGGCGATCAGGTCTATGGTGGTACCATCACTGTCACCGTTGACACCCTGGTGGGTTGGAGCTATGAGGACTGTGCCGATGCCATTGGCGTGGCCTATCCTGCCTCTGTGGGTCAGCGCACCTTTGAGCTCACCCTCACCGAAGATATCACCATTGAGGCACGTTTTGTGCAGACCGAATACAGGATCACCGTCACTGCCGTGGACGGAAGCATCGAGGGTGGCGACTATGACGCCTTGCATCACTATGGTGACGTGTTGAACTTCACTTCCGTCCTTGACCCGCAGAAAAGCACCTATGTGTGCCATTGGAACGATGCCGACTCCACCGTCGGTCTTACCTTGACAGGCTATGTCGTGAAGGGTCCTGCCGCCCTGGTGGCCACCTTTATCGACCCATACGACAAGGTACTCACCGTAGAGTATGGCGAGGGAGGTACTGCCGGTGCCGACGCCGCGGCCTACCTTAGTGGTGCTATGGCCATAGCCCGTGCCACTGCCGACGAGCACTACCGCTTTGACCACTGGGAGAGTGCCAATGCCCTCTATGACGGCAGTGTTGACAATCCTTTGCTCGTCACCATGGACGCCAGCTATACCGTCCGTGCCGTCTTCGCCAAGAAGGTGTACCATGTTGGTGGTATTGCCAATGTCGACACCCTTGGCTTTGTGCGTGGTGGTGCCGCAGGCTGCTACCCCGACAGTGTCGTGCTCATCGCCGTTCCCGCTGCCCACTGCCACTTCACCGGATGGAGCCATGGTCCTCTCACCGATAGCATCAAGGTGCCCTTTGAAGGCGACCATATCTACACCGCCAACTTCGAGCAGGACAGCTTCACTGTTGCCCTTGCCGCTGTCGATGCCCAGTTGGGCACCGCCGCCATCAATAACGAAGAGCCTTCGCACCGCTACGTCTATGGACACCAGCTTGTCCTTGAGGCCCATGCCAACGCCGGTGTGCGCTTTGCCTCGTGGAGCGGTCTGGCCGACGCCCCCTTGTATCACTACACCGTCACTGGCGATGCTGTGATTGAGGCCTTGTTTGACTCGATAGAATACAGCGTTGCCGTCAGCGTCAATGACGCCGTGATGGGCAGTGCCGCCGTTGTTCCCCAGCAGCCCTACTACCGCTACCAGCAGGAGGTGGTGCTCAGCGCCGAAGTGAGCGACACCAACCTCTACAAATTCCTCTTCTGGGAAGACGGCAACAGCGACCTGGTGCGCAACGTCACCATCACTGACGATGTCGCCTTGCGTGCCTACTTTGGTGACCGCGACCGTTATAGCCTTGTTGCCGTCAGCAACAACGACGAGTGGGGCAGCGTCAGTGGGTCGCTGACCAATGCCGTGATTAACACTGTCGCCACCCTTACCGCCACCCCTGCCAGTGACCACCATGTCTTTGTAGGCTGGAGCGATGGCAACGATGACAACCCGAGAGAAGTGGTCGTGGACGGTGACCGTAGTCTGATGGCCATCTTTGCCCTTCGCGACTATGCCGTCAGCTATGTCTCTGACGACGACGACCAAGGCAGTGTCAGCGCCACCGTTGCCGCCGGCAGCTATCCTTACGGCACCATTATAGGCTTCAGTGCGCGGCCTGCTGTGGGTTGTGAGTTTGTGCGCTGGGAGGATAACCTCACCGCCGCTACCCGTATTGATACCGTCACTGACGCCATCGCCCATATTGCCTACTTCGACTCCATCGATTATACCGTCTCGGTCACTGTGAACGATGCCGGCATGGGCCATGTCGAAGGACTGCAGACGCAGTATCGCTACGGCGATGTTGTCAGCTTCACCGCCGTGGTTGACGATGCTCATAAATATCGTTTTGTGGGTTGGAGTGATGGCGAGACCGCCTTGGCGCATACGCCCATCCTCGTTGATGGCGACCTGGATATTGAGGCGCGTTTCGACTACAACCTCTTTGACTTCGACTATGCTGCCAGTGGCAACGGTTATGTTGCTGCCACCGCTGTGGCCGGCAGCTATCCTTATGGCACTGTCATTACCCTTGTTGCACATGCCATGCCTCATCACCACTTTGTTGAGTGGAGCAATGGGATGACCGAGTCCACCCTTGCCGTCACCCTCACTGACGACACCACATTGACCGCCACCTTTGCCGCCGACGTTATCACCCTCACTGTGAGCTCCGCCGATCCCGAGCAGGGTAGTGTGAGTGGTTCCGGTAGCTATGCTTACCGCGACCTTGTCGCCATTGAGGCTGTTCCTGCCGTGGGTCACCACTTTGTGCAGTGGAGTGACGGCATCACTGAAGCTTCGCGCCTCATCTATGTGGAGTATGACAGCAACCTTGTCGCCACCTTTGAGATTGACACCTTTTATGTCGCCACGCGTGTTAACAATGCTGCCCTGGGTACTGTCACTCCCGGAGGCTGGTACCGCTATGGCGACAGCGTCACCGTGGTTGCCGTTGCTGCGGCCCATGTTGACTTCGTTGGCTTCAATGGAGAGAGCGATGGCCGTGACACCATCGGCTTCCGTGTCAGCAAAGATACCACCCTTGTGGCTTACTTCCGTCACCAGTATTTAGACTTGCTTGTCAGTTCAGATCACGGCACTGTTGTCGCCACCGTCAACGATGCTGTCCGCAGCACTGATGCTCTGCCCATACAGACTATATACGACGACAGTGTGGTGCTTGTGGCTCAGGCTGACGAGCACTACGACTTTGATCGTTGGGAACTCTACAACGTCGACTACACGACCACCTACAATGAGGTCATCCACCGCGACACCATCCAGATACCTTACTATGATGGTGACGACCTGATGGAGAGAGACTCTGTTGTTTATGACACCGTGTATGAGCCTGTCGTCACGACCAATACGACGCTCATTGACAGCTATGTCACCGACACCATTGCTTTCCGCATTGTTGCACACCGTATGGCTGTTGCCTATTTCACTCCGCACGTGTACACCGTCAGTATTGTTGACTATGATGCCACGGCTGTTGCTGTTGCCGGTGCTGGTTCCTATGCTTATGGCGAGACCGTCACGCTCAGTGCTACGGCTGCCGACGGCTACCGTTTTGTGGCGTGGGTTGATGCCGACGGTGCCACCCTCAGTGAGGAGAGCAACTACAGCTTTGCCATCGACGCCGATATGGTGGTCATCCCTGTGGTCGAGGCCATTGTAGGCATTGATGATGCTGAGTCGCACCAGGTGGAGGTCTATGCCACTGGCGATATGCTTCATATCCTTGGTGCCGACCAGCAGCAGGTGTGGGTGTTTGACGTCGTAGGTCGCCAGGTGAGCCACCTCACGGCCCTCTCGGATCACCACAGCGAGGCGCTTCCCGCCTCGGGCATCTACCTTGTCAAGGTGGGGGATGAGCCTGCCCGCCGCATCTCTGTGGTGCGCTAACATTGACTAATAAAGCCAATACAGCCTCGGGACATTATGCCCCGAGGCTGTTTTAAACCAAGAACCATGCAAACTATAACCCTGGGCCGTACCGGCCTTATCGTTCCCCGCAACGGATTTGGGGCCTTGCCCATACAGCGCATAAGTACCGACGCCGCCGTGCGCTTGGTGCGTCGTGCTCTTGACGGGGGGATGTACTACTTCGACACTGCCCGCTTCTATACTGACAGCGAAGAGAAGTTGGGCATAGCCCTCGAGGGGCGCCGTGGCGATGTCGTCATCAGCACCAAGAGCGGTGCCACCACTGTTGACGGCTTCTGGGATGACCTCCACACCAGCCTGCGCCTTCTGCGTACCGACTATGTGGATATCTACCAATTCCATAATCCCGATTTCTGTCCGCGTCCCGGCGACGGCACGGGCCTGTATGAGGCCATGCAGCAGGCCGTGGCGCAAGGCAAGGTGCGCTATATCGGTATCTCCAACCACCGTCAGCGTGTGGCCCTCGAAGCCATAGAGAGTGGCCTATACGACACGCTGCAATATCCTTTCTCCTACCTGGCTTCCGAGGTAGACCTTGATATCGTGCAGCGTGCTCTTGCCGCCGATATGGGTTTCATCTGTATGAAAGGTCTCAGTGGAGGTCTCATTACCCACTCTGCCGCAGCTTATGCCTGGTTGGCGCAATACAATGTGGCACCCATTTGGGGTATACAGAAAGAGAGCGAACTCGATGAGTGGCTCAGCTATCAGGACAACCCGCCTGTGCTCAGCGACGACATGCTGGCGCTGATAGAGAAAGACCGCAAGGAGTTGAAGGGTGACTTCTGCCGTGGTTGCGGCTACTGTCAGCCCTGCACTGTGGGCATACAGATCGAGGACTGCAACCGTATGTCATTGTTCCTGCAGCGTGCGCCTCACAGCGTGTACCTCACCCAGGAGTGGGCTGACAAGATGGCCATGGTGGACCTGTGTATAGGTTGTGGACAATGCATGACGAGGTGCCCTTATGGTCTTGATATTCCCAATCTGCTACGCCGCAACAAGGTCGACTTTGATCGCGTCTGGAATAGTCGATGACCCCCATAGCCCATATAGAGACCCCTTATCGCAGCAAGTTTGGTGTACCGCGCCAGGCTGGATTGGCCGCCACTGAGGCCCTGGTTGTGTTCGAGCCTGAATACAGGGTTGGCGAGGCTGTAAGAGGTCTTGATGGTTTCGACTACGTGTGGCTCCTCTGGCAGTTTCACCTCAACACGCGTGGCGAGGAGAAGAATACAGGAACCTGGTCGCCCACAGTGCGTCCGCCGCGTCTTGGCGGCAACAAAAGGGTAGGGGTGTTTGCCACGCGCAGCCCTTTCCGACCCAACCCCATTGGTCTCTCCTCTGTGCGTCTGCTTTCTGTCGAGGTGCAGAGCTCGCGTGGGCCGTTGCTTCACATTGCCGGTGCCGACCTTGTTGACGGTACCCCCATCTTTGACATCAAGCCCTACATACCCTATGCCGATGCTCATCCCGATGCGCGAGCCGGTTTTGCTGTCGATGCTCCGGAGCGTCTTACCGTCTGTGACCCTGATGGGCATTTGGCGGCGCTTACGCCCTCTTTGGCCGCCTCCCTTCGAGAGAGTTTGTCGCTTGATCCGCGTCCACACTATCAGCATGATCCTCAGCGTCGCTATGTGATGGAATTTGACCGCTATGAGGTGGCATTTGTCGTGGAGGATAATGTGTTAATTATTCTTAACGTGTCGACAAACTGACGATACTGTTGTCAATATAGGTAGGATGGAACCCGACTACATAGCCCTTGTTGAGGGATGTCGACGGCACGATCGGCGTGCCCAGCGAGCCCTTTACGATGCCTTGGCGCCCATGGCGATGGGGGTATGTATGCGCTATGCCTACAATCGCGACGAGGCACAGGACTTGCTGCAGGAAGGTTTCATCAAGGTGTTTGAGAACTTGCGGCGTCTGCGAGATCCGAGGAAAGTGGGCTCGTGGGCTTACCGCTTGATGGTCAACACTTGCATCAACCACTATAAAGGTATGGTGAAGCCTCTCTCGTTGGATGACTTGGACTATGAGCCGGAGAGTTTCCCCATGGACCCCTTCGGTGCTGAAGAGATGGTGGCGGCCATGCAGAGTCTTACCCCACAGCAGAGGCTTGTCTTCAATCTGGTGCAGGTAGAGGGGTATGACTATGACGAGGTGGCACGAGAGTTGCACTGTGCTCCGTCGACTGTTCGCACGCTCATCAGCAGGGCACGACGGAGGCTGAAGGAGATTCTGATTTAGAGAAGGATTGCGGCATTGAGGGGTCTGCTTGATGCTGACACACAAAAAAAGAGGAAAGAAAAAACACGAAAAAGATAAAAGGCTATGGAGCTAAAAGACTATAGGGAGATGCCCGATGCGGGATTGTATGAAAAGATAGAACGTCGTCTTGTGATTCGTCGTCGGGTGCGTGGAGCTGTGTGGACGGCTGTGGCGGTGGTGATGGTTGCTGTGGTGACTATAGCGGTGTGGCCCCATCGTCACGATGTGGCGACAGAGGCCGAGGCGGATTCTGGTGTGGCGCAGCTCAGACATAACGAATATGATGCCGCGCATTGTATTACAGAAGCTGTGACAGCGTCCTCACAGGATGAGGAGCCGCAGACGTCGCGGGTCGCTGATCGAGAGACGAGGGCCCCGCATCCCGCAGCGACGGTACACGAAGAGTCTACTGCGGCGCCGACCGCTGTGTCGACAGTTTCCCCTATAGCCCATGCCACGCAGGAACCTGTCATGAGCCACTCCTCTCAACGTCCTGTTGCTGTATCGCAGCCCATGCCGAAGAGCCTGTCCGGAGAAGGAGAGAATGCGTCATTGCAATCGAAAGCGGAGATGGATGATGTCGTGGTGGTGACAGCCTCTTTTGATGCCGATCCGGTCAAATCGCCGTCGGCGCCGAGCGACAATGGCTCTATGTTCTGGGCGCCTAATGTAATGGCTCCCGATGGTGAGGTGGACGACAACCGCACCTTCCACTTTGTTTTCTCTGATGCTACTGGTGTCAGTGATTTCCGTGTGCAGATCTACAATCGTGGAGGTCGTCGACTCTACACCTCTACCGATCCTCTCTTCCGCTGGGACGGGCGCCACCATGGTGAAATGTTGCCTCAGGGAACTTATGTATGGGTTGTGCAGTACCGCGATGCGGAAGGGCACAAGCATCAGGAGAAAGGCACCGTGACTCTCATCCGATAACTTTTTTTGGCTATATCGCGAATTGTTAGTATTTTTGCATCCCGAAAAAAACGAAAAATAGCGTGGCCGTTCTATCGCCCGCCGCTTGCGGTGGGAGGAAAGTCCGGGCAGCACGAGCCGCCATGCTTCCTAACGGGAAGAGGCCGGGAAGGTAACGATCCGGTCATAGCAAGCGCCACAGAGAACATACCGCCTCTTTTTAGAGGTAAGGGTGAAAACGCGGGGTAAGAGCCCACGACGTGACCTGGTGACAGGCATGATGGCAAGCCTCATGGGCTGAAAGACCATGTATACCGACAGATTAAGGGCAGGCTCGCTCTTTTTTGGCGAAAGTCGAAAATGTCGGGGGGTAGGTTGATAGAGGCCGCCGGTGACGACGGCAGTAGATTAATGATAGAACACGACAGAACCCGGCTTATAGGCGCGCTATTTTTTTTGAATGATAACAGGTTGGTGGGGGGGAGAAAAATTAGAGGTTATAGAAGTTATAGAGGACAAAGATGATGGGCGTAAAGAAGGGCTGTTATGCAATTGTGATTGCCGTCTCGATGGTGTGGCTATTGGGAGGGTGCAGTGGCGGCTACAAATCGACGCCGCGTAACGAAATGTTTGCCTACCAGAACCGTCCTACCTACGGTTCGCTGTATGCTCTTGCTGTTGCCCATGCTGAGCGTCTCAATGCTTCCCTTGCCGAGGATACCCTTCACCCTGGACTCTATGCCGAATACGGCATTGCCTTGGCCATGATGGGCCATAAGGGAGTGGCGTGCAGGATGCTCAATGCCGAGGTTGCCGCCTTTCCCGAGAGTCGTGGTATGGTGCGTCGTATCAAAGAGCGACTGATGCCTGATATGCTTGCCGACACTCTCGCTGGGGTGCGCGACAGTGCCAACCTCTTGCAACTTGCCGAATGGGCCTATGACTCGGTGCGTGCGTTGCAGCCGTTGCCCTACATTCCTTCTGTCATTGACAGTACGGATACGGCGTGGATAGCCATCCAGACCCCTGTCGACTCAGTGACCGGACCTGTGCGCCTCACCGCCAACCAGAAACGGGAGCTGTTGGAGCAACAGCAGCAGGCCGACAAGTTGCGCCAGCAATTTGTTAGAGATTCCATTGCTGCCGCCAAGCAGGCTGTGCAGGATTCCATAGCCGCTGCCAAGCAGGCTAAGATCGATGCTCGCGAAGCCGCCAAAAAGCAGCGCAAGATAGCGCAGAAGGAAAAGGAGAAAGCCCGTGCTGATGCTCGGAAAGAGCGTCAGAAGCAGGCCAAGAAACGTTCGCAGAAGAAGAACAAATAGGAGATATAGATAGTTTAGAAGTCTTAGAGGATTTAGAAGATGGCGATTATGGGTATTAAGAAGAGTATCTGTGTTGTGATGCTGCTAGTGTGTGCTGTTGCTGCTGTGGGGTGCCAGAGCACCAAGAAGCAGGCGCACTATAGTGATATCTACAAGGAGCAGCCCTCTACTATCTATGTGGCTCCCATTGTAGACCACAGTTTGCGTCGTGCTGTACGTTCCACAGAGGATTCGGCCTACAACGCATCGCTCAATACGGCAGCCCAGCAGTTGTTCCTCACCGCCACAGACCCTTTGGTGAACAATGGCTACTATGTGCCTGGTCCTTTGGCGTCAGCCCAGTTGGCTGCCACCGAGGCTCGCACTGGACGTCAGTTGCGTAATGAGAACCTCTCTGATTATGCCCATGATTTGGGTATTGATGCTATCCTTTTCATCACCCTTAACCGATGGGGTGATGCGGGTGACGGCTGGACGGTGGAGGTGGAATATGTGTTGCGTTCTACCACTTCGGGCAATGAGCTGATGCACGCTGTCGTTGAAGCCACTAAGAGATACACCCTTGACTTTAAGAAACGTCCTGTCGCCAATCCTTTAGACCAGGCTTTTGCCGACAGCAACCGCTGTGATCTCGCTACGGCACAGCGCTGTCGCCTTGTTGAAGTGCTCAACCGCTATGTGCTCAAAGACCTGCCGTCGGGACGTCATGCGCGCCAGCAGCGCACCGAGCGTTACATTGCCTCGCATCCGGAATTTTTTACCCTGCGCATTCAGCCCGACGAGAGTGTTGAGGTGGTGAAGAATGAGTTAGAGCTTTTTGATTGATAGAGAGAAGTGTTTTTTGCCGAAGAGGTGTAATGAATGAATAAAAGCAGATAAGAAGGTGAAAGTAGAAGTATCGCTCACTCCCGCGCTGTACCCCTATCGCACACTGCGTCGGTCCCACGTTACTGTGGCGGTAGACATACTGCGTGCCACCACCGCTGTCTGTGCTGCCTTTCAGGCTGGATGCGACGAGGTGCTGCCATTGGACACTCTAGAGGGTATTGAGCGCTACCGCTCACAGGGTTATCTCGTGGCTGCCGAACGTGGAGGCCGCAAGGTGGATGATGCCGAGTATGGCAACTCGCCGACCGAATATTTGCGTCATGATATGCATGGTGTGAAAATAGCCTATAGCACCACTAATGGTACCATCAGTATTCTTCGTGCTGTCGACGCCGATGCGGCGCTGGTGGGTTGTTTCGCCAACCTCGGCGCGCTTGTATCGTGGTTGCGAAAGAAGGATATGGACACCGTTGTGCTCTGTAGTGGCTGGCAGAACGACTTCTGCTTGGAAGACACCCTCTTTGCTGGAGCGCTGCTGGAGCGGCTGGCTCCTGTTGCCACGCCGTGTGGCGATGCTGCCACCATGGCGCTAACCTTATGGCGACAGGCGCAGGATGATCCTTTTGCCTACTGCCAGCAGGCCACCCATGTGCACCGCCTCTATGGTTTCGGCGCCGAAGCTGACGTTCGCTTTGCTTTCCGCGTTGACACCTGTCCCGTGGTACCCATGCTGAAAAATGGCACACTACGTTTAGTTACAGAAAGATGAATATGCTCCGATTATATATTATTCCCATCCTTCTGCTGTTCTGCCAGCCAGCTCCTCTTGCAGCTCAACGCGACAGTGTGCCGCATGCCCCACTGCGTCCCCATGTGGTGCCTCTGGTGGGATCTACGATGTTTGCGACGGGAGCCCTTGTTACCTTACGTCCTGAGTTACACAACAAGGAGATCAGCCTATATAACCGTCTGGAAGTAGCCTCGTTTGACAAAATACGTGTCGACGACTACCTTCAGTTTCTCCCTTTGGCGGTGCCTTTTGTTCTCAACCTTGCGGGGTTGGAGAGCGAGCACAATTTTGGCCAGATGGCATTGCTTACCGCAACTAGCACCCTTATCGGCATTACGACCGTCGAGATGTGCAAGCATATCTTCCAGACACAACGTCCTAACAATGGGTCTCTCACCAGTTTTCCTAGCGGTCATACGTGTAGTGCTATGCTTGGTGCTGAGATTTTACGTCGTGAATATGGCCGTCGTTACCCGTGGGTCACGTGGGTGGGTTACGGTGTGGCCTCGGTGGTGGCACTCCTGCGTATGTACAACGACCGTCACTGGCCAAGTGATGTGCTGGCGGGGACAGGTGTGGCGCTGCTGGCGGTATCAGCATCCTATGCGCTGTGGGATTGACAATAGATAATAATAAATACGATACATGATACAATTCAACAACATCAAAGGCGACATTTTTGGCGGTATCACCGCTGGTATCGTCGCGTTGCCGTTGGCATTGGCCTTCGGTATTCAGGCATTTAGTGGCATCGGAGCTGACGGGGCTTCCATCGGAGCCTATGCTGGTTTGGTTGGTGCTACGCTTCTGGGCTTTTTTGCAGCCTTGTTCGGGGGTACTCACAGCCAGATTTCTGGTCCGACGGGTCCTATGACGGTCATCAGTGCCACTCTCATTACTGGTGCTTTCACAGCCCCTGGTGGTAACTTCTCCACAGTGTTGGTGTCGATGGCGCTGGCAGCCATTTTCTGCGGTCTTTTCCAGATTCTCTTTGGCATCATCAAGCTGGGAAAATATGTTCGTTACATACCCTATCCCGTTCTCAGTGGTTTCATGAGCGGTATCGGTGTGATCATCATTATCCAACAGCTTTATCCTCTCGTGGGACAGAGCGGAAACGGATCCATGCTCGACCTCCTTACAGGGTTTCCTGCCGCGCTGAGTCATACTTCGATTACTGCGCTGCTCTTGGGTCTCGGTACTGTACTTATCATCTACCTTTTCCCTCGTATCACTAAGGTTGTGCCCTCCACGTTGGTGGCCCTTATCGTGATGACTGTCATATCGCTTTTTGTTGATATGGATGGTGTGGCTATCATTGGCGAGATTCCCTCAGGTCTCCCCATGCCTTTCTTTGCCAATGCGTCGGTATCCCTCGGCGAGATTGATTGGGGGACGGTCCTCTCTGCTGCCATCATTCCGGGTCTCACCCTGGCAGGCCTTGGCTCCATTGACACGTTGCTCACTTCCGTTGTCGCTGACAATATTACAAAGACCAAGCATAATAGTAATCAAGAATTGATAGGGCAGGGCATAGGTAACGCGGTAGCGGGTCTTTTCTGTGGCCTTCCCGGTGCCGGTGCCACCATGCGCACCGTGGTCAACGTCAAGAGTGGTGGTCGCACACAGCTGAGCGGTATGGTACATGCGCTGTTTCTCCTGGCCATCATGCTGGGTCTCGGCTTTGTGGTGAAATATGTGCCTCTCTCTGTCCTTGCAGGCATCCTTCTCACGGTGGGCTGGGGTATCATTGACTTCAAAGGTTTCAAGGACCTTCCAAAGATTCCGCGTGCCGATGCCGTGGTTCTCATTGTGGTATTCCTCGTTACCGTCTTTGTCGACCTTCTCACCGCCGTGGGTATCGGCATGGTCATCGCCTGTGTGCTCTTTATGAAACGTGCTTCCGACCTTGTCGAGGGCGGCTATTCATCGCAGGAACTCACCGGATTTGATAAGGAGAGCCCATGGAGTGATGAAGGCGGTATGCCTGACACTGTGGCGCACAAGATTTATGTGCAGCGCCTCAATGGCCCCATCTTCTTCGGCACCATCAACAAGTTTAAGGAGGTGATGCAGACTGTTCCTGAAGAGGCTCGCATCGTCATTATCCGCATGCGTCTGGTGAGTTTCATGGATCAGAGTGGTCTCTACGCCATGGAAGAGGCTATCAAAGACCTTCAGGATCGTGGCGTCGAGGTGCTGATGACCATCATCCAACCGCAGCCCCTCTATATGTTGCAGACCCACCATGTTATCCCCGCCGTTGTGCCGGAGGAACATACCTTCAAGACATTCGAGGACTGCACCGACTACCTGGCCAAGAAGTTGAAAAATGAGAATTGATAAACAGAATAAATAAAGCTATTTACTATGGGAAGAGCGTTTGAATATCGCAAAGCACGAAAACTGAAACGTTGGGGTCACATGGCCCGTACCTTTACCAAGATCGGTAAGGAAATTGAATTGGCAGTCATTGCTGGCGGTCCAGATCCGTCGTCCAACCTGCGTCTGCGTCTGCTCATGCAGACCGCCAAGAGTGAGTCGATGCCTAAGGACAATGTGGAACGTGCCATTAAGCGTGCCACCGAAAAGGATAAATCGGCCTACAAAGAGGTGGTCTACGATGGAAAAGGACCGCATGGCGTCGCAGTGGTGGTGGAAACGGCAACCGACAACCCCACGCGCACTGTGGCTAACCTGCGCGCAGCCTTTGTCCGTGGCAAAGGAGAGCTGGGCACCATGGGCATGAACGATTTTCTTTTCGAACGTAAATGCTCCTTTGTGGTTGCTTGGCGCGACGACATCGACATGGATGAGTTGGAGCTCGAACTCATCGACTGCGATATTGACGAGGTGTTCCGCGACGAGGATGAGATTCTTATCTATGCCGACTTTAAAAATTATGGTCCCATCTCCAAGATGCTTGACGACAAAGGACTCGAAATAAAGAGCTTTAAATTCGAACGCATACCTCTCACTGTTCGTGAACTCACCCCTGAAGAACAAGAAGATGTGATGGGCCTGATTGAGCGTCTGGAGAATGACGACGACGTGGTTAATGTGTTCCACAATATGGCATAAAAGTCGGTTTATGCAACCATTATAGCTGTTTTTGATTCGCAGCTATAGATATATGACAAAAAAATATACCCTTGACTATCAGAAGGGTATATTTTTTTTATTGTTTTTATTTGGTGGATATCATTTTTCTTTGTATTTTTGCATCCGATTTCGAGAGAGAAATCGTCCTAAAAAACAAACACTATGCCGCATTCGTCTAGTGGTCCAGGACATCTGCCTCTCACGCAGAAGATCATCAGTTCGACTCTGATATGCGGTACCAAGTTCGCCTCTTTATGTGGTGAACTTTTTTATTTCTGTGGCAATATTCCGACTCGCTGAGCGTTTATCAAGATATGGCACATTTCTTGCCCATTACGCTTGACGAAGTGAAACGCCTCGGGTGGACGGAGGTCGACGTGGTTCTTGTTACAGGTGATGCCTACATCGACCATCCTTCCTTCGGTACGGCGGTGATAGGGCGTACTCTTGAGTCGGCGGGGTATCGTGTGGCCATTATCCCACAGCCCAACTGGAGAGATGATTTGCGCGACTTTCGGAAGTTTGGACGTCCGCGCCTTTTCTTCGGCGTTACCAGTGGTGCCATGGATAGCATGGTGAACCATTATACCGCTGCACGCCGCCTGCGCCACGACGATGCCTACACCCCTGGAGGTCAGGCTGGGTTTCGTCCCGATCGTGCCACCTATGTCTATTCGCGCATTCTCAAACAGCTATTTCCCGATGTGCCGGTAATTATTGCCGGTATCGAGGCGTCGATGCGCCGTCTGGCTCACTACGATTACTGGGACGACAAACTTTTCCCCTCGATACTGATAGATACCCCTGCCGACTTGCTAAACTACGGCATGGGTGAGCGTACAACGCTCAAGATTGCCAAGATATTGAGCGAAGGAAATGGCATTGAGGCCTGTTATGGGCTTCCTCAGGTTGCCTATGTTACCCGTACGGTAGGGGCGAATCCGATTGTATCGCTACATTCCTATGAAGAATGTCGTAAGAGCAAGCGCTGTGAGGCAGAAAACTACCGTATCATTGAACTTGAGAGCAACAAAATCGAAGCCGCTACACTGGTGCAGCAACATGGTGACAAATATGTGGTTGTCAATCCGCCAGAGCCGCCCATGTGCACCGCCGAGGTGGATGCCTCGTTCGACCTGCCCTATCTGCGATTACCTCATCCCAAGTACAAGAAGCGAGGAACGATTCCCGCATTCGAAATGATACGCTGGAGTGTGAACACTCATCGAGGATGTTTTGGCGGCTGCTCTTTCTGTACCATCAGTGCACACCAGGGTAAGCAGATTGCCAGCCGCAGCGAGGAGTCGATTCTCAGCGAGGTGAACCTCATCACGCAGGATCCTGAGTTTCATGGTGTGCTGACCGACCTCGGCGGTCCTTCTGCCAATATGTGGCGCATGAAAGGAAGGAACCCCGACCTGTGCCTCCGTTGCTCGCGCTACAGTTGCTCCATGCCTTCCCTCTGCAAAAACCTCGACAGTGACCATCGCCCCATGATAGCCTTGCTGAGTAAGGTGAGTGCGAATCCTAAGGTTAAGCATCTCTATGTCGGTAGCGGCATCCGCTGCGACCTTTTCGCCGATGGCAACGGCGGCTGGGAATATTTCAAGCGAGTGGTTTTAAATCACACCTCCGGACGATTGAAGGTGGCTCCTGAGCATACCTCCGACCATGTGTTGGCGCTGATGCGCAAGCCTTCTTTCTCACTTTTCAAGGAGACAAAACGTCGCTTTGATGAGATATGCAAGCAGGCGGGATTACGCTACCAGCTCATTCCTTATTTTATCAGCAGCCACCCCGGTTGTCGTCTAGAGGATATGGCGCAGCTTGCTCTCGACATGAAGCAGATGGGTTACCGCCTGGAGCAGATACAGGATTTCACTCCCACGCCCATGACCCTCGCCACCGAGATGTACTACACCGGCATCGACCCCACCACCATGAAGCCTGTCTACGTCGCCACCGCCCCTGGCGACAAAGCTGACCAACGACGCCTCTTCTTCTTCTACAAAGCTGACGAGCAGGCAAAGATAAAAGAAAGCCTGCGTCGCACAGGCAACGCAGGCTATATACCGAAGCTTTTTGGCTCCGTTACACCATCTGCTCGATATTCCAGACGAAAGCCCTAATGCCGACCTCCTCGTTGCGCTTATCGAGTTTGCGCACCGAGTTGAGGAGCTCTTGCACCTTGTCGTCCTCCACGACGGTGAGGATGGCGTTGTTGAGTTCAGGCCATGTGTGGGTGCCTCGGTGCGGGTCGCCGACCTCGTGTCCACGACCTTGCACGTTCTCCCAGAAGGTGAAGCCCCGGATGCCCAGGGTGTCGAATATGTATTCCACACGCTCGTTGTTGGCCTGGTTGTATACTATCATTACACTTTTCATTTCTCGTCAAGATTAATGTTCATGAATACGAATTTCTTGCGTTCCTTCTCCTTCTTCTCGATGTCGCCGCGGCGGTTGAAGACGCCGTAGAGTACGGGGACGATGATGAGGGTGACGAAGGTGGAGACCGTGAGGCCGCCGATGACGACGAGGCCCATGGTGGTCCAGATTTCGGAGCCCTCGGAGGTGGA
>CACZRR010000061.1 GCA_902783595.1 uncultured Bacteroidota bacterium | reverse complement strand
CTCGAGCCGTATCCCCTACTATGTGGACACCTATGGTTTCCACAGCATCCACGGCCGCGCCTGCGCCATTGCCACGGGTGTGAAGCTTGCCAACCCCGCCCTCAGCGTGTGGGTGAACATGGGTGACGGCGACTCCATGGCCATCGGTGGCAACCACCTGATCCACGCTGTGCGCCGCAACCAGGACCTGAACATCACCATCTTCAACAACGAGATCTACGGCTTGACGAAAGGTCAGTACAGCCCCACGACGAAGTTCGGTCAGGTGACCAAGACCTCGCCCTACGGCACCATTGACTACCCCTTCAATCCCGGCGAGCTGGTGATGGGCGCCCAGGGGACATTCTTTGCCCGCACCCTCGACTGCGTGCCTATGCTGAGCACCGACTGCATGACCCGCGCCGCCAAACACGACGGCTGCTCGGTGGTCGAGGTGCTGCAGAACTGCGTCATCTTCAACGACAAGACCCATGCCGCCATCACCGACCGTGAGGTTCGCGACGACCGCACCATCGTGCTCGAGCACGGCAAGCCCATGCTCTTCGGCAAGAACAAAGAGAAAGGTCTGCGCTTCAACGGCCGCCAGCTCGAGGTGGTGACCCTTGGCGAGAACGGCATCACGATGGACGACATCATGGTGCACGACGAGACCACCGAGGACACCGGTATCCACATGATGCTGGCCCACATGAGCCCCGCTGCCGGTCTTCCCGTGGCCCTTGGCGTGATCCGCAACGTGAAGAAAGTGAGCTACACCCAGCTGTACGAAGAGCAGATGGAAGAGCAGATGAACGTCGGCAAATACAAATGCATGGACGACCTGCTCAACAGCGGCGACACCTGGGAAGTGTGAGGATCAGTTAACAGTTAATAGTTAACAGTTAATAGTTGAGAGGCTGGCGGATTGCCGGCCTCTTGCTTTTTTTTCTTTGCCGTATTAAATATTTTTTATATTTTTGCACTAATGTATATATACTGACCCGATGAAGAAAATATTGCTTACGCTCTTAGCAATGAGCACGTTGATGGTTGCTACCGCCCAGACGCACAAATGTGCCAACGACACCCGCACCCTTATTGCCGACGAGATAGCTGCCGGTGCCACCCAGTTAGACTTCCTTGCCAAGATGGTCTATGGCTACGACCGTGCCGCCCTGGAGAAAGAGGGCATCACCATTGGCGCGGAGGCCGGCAACATCGTCACCCTGCATGTGCCCGTGGACAAGCTGGGTGTCCTGGAGAGCAACAAGCAGATTGTGCAATACAGCATCTCGCACCGCATAGCGCTGCCCGAATGCAACGATATGCGCTTTGACACGCGTACCGACAGTGTGCAGGCCGGTCTTGGCACCGAGGGCAACCTGCCCTATACGGGCCGCGGGGTATATGTAGGTATCACCGACTGGGGTTTTGACTATACGAACCCCAACTACAACGCCGCGTCGCTGGACAACCTGCGTCTTGTGCGTGTGTGGGACCACTTCCGCCTTGCCGGTCCGCACCCCGAAGGCTTCACCTACGGCACCGAGTTCAGTGCCCTCGATGACCTGCTGGCGGCGCAGAGCGACACCAGCAACCTCTACAAGATAGGCACCCACGGCACCCATGTGGCCGGCATCGCCGCCGGTCGCGGCAAGAACGGCAACTACCGTGGTCAGGCCCCCAATGCCGAGCTGCTGTTCTGCTCCTTTGGCCTCGGCGAGTCGCAGTGGCTGGAAGCCGTGCAGTGGATGCGCCGCGTTGCTGCCGACAGCAACCGCAGGCTTGTCATCAACAGCTCGTGGGGCATGTACTCCTTCAGCACCCTCGACGGCACGTCGCTGCTGAGCCAGGCCATCAACAACTGGGCCGATAGCGGCACCGTGTTCGTCACCAGCGCCGGCAACAACGGCCATGCCAACTTCCACCTGAGCCACAGCTTCACTCCCGACGCCCCTGGCGACACGCTGCGCTCGGTGTGTGTCCGCGCCAGCGACATCTACGTCACGCGAGAGGCTGGCCAGGCCCTCGTGCTGTGGGGCGACGCGAACACCGCCTTCAGCGCCGCCATACGTATGAAGAACTACCAGGGAGAGTTCTTTGAGACTCCCTTCGTCAACACCGCCGATGGCGACACCACCATCGTCGACACCCTGGTGTGCGGCAGCCACCGCATCGCCTACCGCTTTATCGTCGAGCAGCAGAACCCCTTCAACGACTGTCCCAACATGCGCATCGAGGTTGCCAAGAGCACCACTATGGAGACCCACCTGCTGGCCACCGCCGACAGTTGCATGCTGCATGCCTGGAACCTGAACCTCGCCACCAACCGTGCCGGCAACTCGGGCTGCCACTTCGCCGCCCGCGGCAATGCCGGCTACAGCTCCGGCGACGCGCTCTACGCCATCAGCGAGCCCGGCTGCGCTGCCAAGAACATCACCGTGGCGGCCCACAAGAGCCGCACCTGGAATGCCGACAGCACCGCCATAGTGCCCGGCGGCATTGCCAACTTCAGCAGCTCGGGGCCCATCCTGAACAGCGACATGCAGAAGCCCGAGATTTCGGCCCCCGGCTACGAGATTGTCTCCTCCATCAACTATTTCAGCACCAGCGCTGACGAGTATCCCGCCGTCATGGAATGGCGTCTCGGCAACGGTCGCAAATACAAGTGGGCGGCCATGAGCGGCACCTCTATGTCGAGTCCGTCGGTCACCGGCGTGGTGGCCCTCATCCTCGAGGCCAATCCCGCGCTCACCACCGATGAGGTGCGCGACATCATCACCAGCACCGCCCGCAACGACGACTCCACGGGGGCTCTCCTTGCCAACGGCACCCACCACCTACGCTGGGGCTGGGGCAAGATCGATGCCCTTGCCGCCGTCAACGAAGCCGTGCGCCGTGTGGGCATCGAGCAAGCCGAGCGCATGGCCGTGGCCCTCAAGATCTACCCCAATCCCGCCACCAACCTCGTCACCGTGCTGACGGGATGCGGCGCCCGCGAGCAGCTCGCCGTCTATACCACCGACGGACGCCTCATCCACAGCGAGCCCGTGGTGCAGGAGGCGCTGCTCGACGTGACCTCGTGGCCCCGCGGCATCTACATCCTCCGTATCGGCACCCGCACCGGCAAGTTGGTGGTCCGCTAACCGTTCACCGTACCTATGCTCAAAGACCTCGAACGCAACACCGTCCTGCAGATTGCCCTGCTGCTTGTCGTAGCCCTCTTGCTCTGGGGGCGCGCTTTGGTGCATCCCGACGTGATGCCCGACGCCTGCGGCTACAGCCCTCTCTATAGTGCCCTGCAGCACACCCTGGCGCCACGCCTTGCCGTGGTGCTGTCGCTGTTGCTGTCCATTGGCGGAGGGTTGTTGCTCAACCTCACCATGGTGCGCACCGCCATGGTGCCGCAGCACAGCCTCCTCCCCACCCTCTTCTTCCTCGCCCTGATGGGTTCCGGCAGCGCCACCCTCACGCCCACCGCCATCGTGGCCCTCTTCTCTGTCATCATCGTGGATGTCCTGATGCTGCGCGGCACCCTGCTCTCCATCTCCGCCAACAAGATCGGCCATGTGTCCGTCCTCATAGGTATCTGCACCCTCTTCTACCAACCCGCCATAGCGCTGCTGATCACCTACCTTATGGTCGCCATCAACTACCGCCTCTACGGCTGGCGCGAATGGATGGTGATGCTGCTCGGTTTCCTGGCGCCCTACCTGCTGTTCTGGATGGTCTTCTTCCTGAACGGCACCCTGCTCGAGCACTGGAGCGCCATGCTGGATGGCTTCACGGATTACCGCACCGCCCTGGGCACCCTCGCGGGAGCGTCGGGCATCGCCAACATAGTGCTGGTCGTAGCCTTCGCCGCGAGTTTCATCAGCCTGTGGGGCAAGCTGGGCGAGAAGACCCTGGTATGGAAAAAGAACGCCGCGTCGGTGATGCTCTTCACCGTGGCCGGCGTCGCCATGCTGCCGTACGGCACCTTGTTGCCCATAGACCTCAAGCCCTTTGCCGTCCCCGCGGCGCTCTGTCTGCCCCTGTTCCTCGTGGCAGAACGTACGCACACCCACTCGTACCGGCGCCAGAAGACCTGGCGCAACCGGCTGTCCGACGCCCTCTTTGTCATCATCTTCATCGCCATCCTCATCGCTTAGTCCCCTTATGCTGCCATGCTGAAAGCCTACATGATAGAAGGTCGCCGTGAGGCGGGATGCGACGAAGCCGGTCGCGGGCCGCTGGCAGGTCCCGTCACGGCAGCCGCCGTGATGCTCCCCGCCGGCTACAGCCACCCGCTACTCAACGACTCGAAGCAGCTCACGGCAGCACAGCGCGAGACGATGCGCGGCGAGATAGAGCAGCATGCCGTCGCTTGGGCCGTAGCCACCGTAGAGCCCCACGACATCGACCGCCTCAACATACTCCATGCCGCCACCCACGCCATGTGTATGGCCGTGGAGGCCCTCTGCGGCAATCAACAAGAAGGTGTTACGGCAGGAGGACAAGCTCTGGGTAGCATCCAACCGGAGTACCTGCTCATCGACGGCAACCGCTTCTACAACGAGACCGCTCTGCCCTACCAGTGTGTCGTCAAAGGTGACGCACAGTACATGACCATCGCCGCCGCCAGCATACTGGCCAAGACCTACCGCGACGCCATCATGCTGCGTCTTCACGACACCTATCCCCAATACGGATGGGATCACAACAAGGGTTACCCCACCGCCGACCACTACCGCGCCATCGAGCAGTATGGTCCCACACCACAGCACCGCCGCAGTTTCGCGCTGTACCGCCAACATACCCTCTTCGAAAACTGAATCATGAATCAATAAACGTTGCAATATGCTTGAAGCCCTTAAGAAACTACACCGTAAAAAGATTTTCCGCGACCTGAAACGAGTGGAGCGTAACACACGCATCGAAAACATTGACGAGCTGAAAACCATCGGCGTCATCTGCTGCCTCGATACGGAGCAGAATTGGAACGTGCTGCACCACTTCGCCAAAGTGATGGAAAGCAAAGGAAAGAAAGTCTATATCATCGCCCTGCAGGACGAGAACATCGACTTTGTGGTCACCCACCAAGCCACCACCATCTGCCGGCTCAAGGACGACCTCAACTTCTGGGGCATCCCCAGCTGGGACTCCATCAAGAGCTTTGCCGAACGCGAGTACGACCTGCTCATCGACACCATCGGCGAGGAGAACTTCTTCTCGCAATATGTGGCGCTGCGCACCCCCGCACGCCTGAAGACCGTCTATGCCACGCCGTCGGAAGACCCCACCGAGGTGTTCGACCTCATCATCCGCGGCGACGGTCGTGTGGAGCTGAAGAGCTTCTTCAACAACATCATCGAATATCTGGGAATGATACAAAAATAAGCATCATGAAACAACCCCTCTTCACCGGCACCGGCGTGGCCCTCGTCACCCCCTTCCGTAAACAACAGGAGACCGTCGACTTTTCCAAACTCGAGACACTCATCGAAACCATCATCAACAATGGTGTCGACTATATTGTAGCCCTGGGCACCACCTCGGAGGCTGCCACCATGACCGCCAACGAGCTGCTGGCGGTGAAAGACTTCATCGTCGAAGCCGTGGCGGGGCGCTGCCCCATCATGCTGGGCCTCGGCGGCAACAACACCCTGAACGTCACCGACATCATAGCGCGCACCAGCTTCGACGGCATCAGCGGCATCCTCAGCGTAGCACCGTACTACAACAAACCCAACCAGCGCGGCCTGCTGCAGCACTACCGCATCGTGTCGGAAGCCTCGCCGGTGCCCGTCATCATCTATAACGTGCCCGGACGCACTGGCGTCAACATCATCGCCGAGACCACCCTCACCCTCGCTGCCGAATGTCCCAACATCATAGGCATCAAAGAAGCCAGCGGCAATCTGCAGCAGGTGATGGAGCTCCTGCGCAAACGTCCCGACGGCTTCCGCATCATCTCCGGCGACGACGCACTCACCTACCCCATGATGGCGCTGGGTGCCGACGGCGTGATCTCCGTCATGGCCAACGCGCTACCCAAGGAGATGAGCCAGATGGTGCGCTATGCCCTCAAAGGCGAGCACAAGAAAGCCCTCGCCCTGCACTACCGCATGCTGCCACTGATGAACGCCCTCTTCGACGAAGGCAACCCCACAGGCATCAAGGCACTGCTCGAGATCGAAGGACAGATCGCCAACTCGCTGCGTCTGCCGCTGGTGAAAGCATCCAAACCCCTTTACAACAAACTCAGCACCCTCTATAATGAATTTCGATCGTAGAATAGAGGAGGTGCGCGAGGAGTATCTGCTGCGCATGACGCGTGGCAACGAGGCACTGCTGCGCCAGGTGGAGGACTACGTGACGGCACGCTTCGGCAAGATGCTGCGTCCCCGCCTGCTGCTCGCCGCCGCCGCCACCCTTGGCGACGAGGCCTTCGACAGCCGCCGCACCCTCCTGCTGGCCACCTGTGTGGAGATGCTGCACAACGCTTCGCTGCTTCACGACGACGTGGTCGACGAAGCCTCCGAACGGCGCGGCCGCGACTCTGTGAACCACCACTGGAACAACCAGATCGCCGTGCTGGTGGGCGACTACCACCTGGCACAGATCTCGCTGCTCCTGGCCGAGGTGGGCGACAGCACGGCCACAGCACGCATCAACGACACCGTCCTCGCCATGGTGGAGAGCGAGTTGCTGGCACAAGAGGTGGCACTCGGCCTTCACCCCCTCGACAGCGAGAGCTACCTGCGCATCATCGACGGCAAGACGGCACGCCTCTTCGCTACCGCCTGCGCCCTCGGCAACCCCGCATACGAAGAATATGGGCTGCACTACGGTCGCCTCTTCCAGCTGCGCGACGACATCGACGACGGCGACGACAACGCCTTCACACAAGCCCTCATCCGACAGGAAGAAGACATCATCCACACCCTGCAACCCCTTAACATCCACAACCTATAAACCATTACCCACCATGAAGAAAATCATCCTGACCTTCTGCTTCTGCCTCGCCGCCACGGCACTCATGGCCCAGTCGGCCACCCTGCCCGCCAACGTCACCCTGCACAACCTCAACGGCGAACCCGTGCAGGCTTCCGCCATCACCAACGACGGCAACCCCATCATCATCAGCTTCTGGGCTACCTGGTGCAAACCCTGCAACCGCGAACTCACCAACATCAAAGAGGTCTACGACCAGTGGCAGGAGGAGACAGGCGTCAAGCTGGTGGCCATCTCCATCGACGACGCCCGCAGCGTGGGCCGCGTACGTCCCCATGTCGAAGGCAACGACTGGCCCTACGAGGTCTACACCGACCAGAACAGCGACCTGAAGCGCGCCCTCGGCATCGTCAACGTGCCACACACCATCCTCCTCAACGGCGACGGCGAGATCGTGTGGCAACACACAGGATACCAAGACGGCAGCGAAGACGAGCTGTACGAGAAGGTGAAAGAGCTGGCAACGAAACAATAATATCCAAGACGATTCCATGATCCGCAAACACACCATCCTTCTGGCCTTCCTGGCCGCTGCAGCCATCGGACAAGCACAAGGCATCCTCGGCGGCCACGTGACAGGCAACATAGCGGTCGACGGACAGATGTCGTCGGCCGATGCCACCATCGGCGCCGAAGATGTGCCCGAAAAACTGCTGCTCAACAGCCGCGCCGACGTATTCTACTCCAACGGCGGATTCAGCGCCGGACTTCGCTTCGAAATGTACCAGAACCCCTTACTGGGCTTCGACAGCGACTGGAAACAGGGACAGGGCCTGGCCAACTACTTCGTGGCCTACAGCACCGAGAAGCTCTCCGTGACGGCAGGTAACTTCTACGAACAGTTCGGCTCGGGCATGATACTGCGCAGCTACGAGGACCGCTACCTGGGCATCGACAACTCCCTCTTCGGCCTAAACGTGCAGTACCGTCCCGTGGCGGGCATCACCGTCAAAGCCCTCGCCGGGCGCCAACGCCTCTATTGGGATTATGTCGAGAGCCTCGTGCGCGGCGTGGACGCCGAGGTAAACCTCAACAGCATCCTGACACCCTTGCAGGAGAGTCCCCTGCACATCACCGTGGGTGCCGGTTTCGTGAGCAAATACGAAGACGACGAGAGCATCATCGCCTCGGCAAACCCCGAATACCGACTCAACCTGCCTCTCAACGTCGGCGCGGCAGCCTTCCGCCTCGACATGGGTTACGGCCACTGGGGCCTGCAGGCCGAATATGCACGCAAAGGGCAAGACCCCAGCGTGATGAACAACTACATCTTCCGCGAAGGCGAGGCGCTGACCCTCAACCTCACCTACTCGCAACGCGGATTCAGCACTAACCTGCAATGCAAGCACGTCGACAATATGGCCTTCAAATCGCTCCGCAGCCGCGAAGGACAAATGGCCTACATCAACTACATCCCCGCCATCAACAAGCAGCACACCTACGCCCTGCTCTCCATGTACCCCTACGCCACACAGACGGTGGGCGAGAACGGACTCCAAGCCGACGTCATCTATAAGATTAAGAAGAACACCCTCCTCGGCGGCAAGTACGGCACCGACCTACACCTCAATACGTCGGTCATCACATCCCTCCATACCGATTCCCTCGGCGGCCGCGGCACCGAGGGCTACCACATCGACTGGTTCGACAACGGAGGCATCTACTACGGCGACCTCAGCGTCGAGGTGGCAAAGAAACTGTCGCCCACACTCAAACTCGTGGCCACCTACGCCTACCAGGTGTTCAACCCCGTGGTCGAAGAACCCGCCACCACCGACGGGCTGCACCACAACAACATCGTCGTCGCCGACCTCACATGGAAAGTGCACAAAGGGCACTCCCTGCGCTTCGAGGCCGAATGGCTCGGCAGCGACTCACGCTACGACGATGTGAACGACCCTCGCGCCGGCGACTGGATCATGGGACTCGTGGAATGGAACATCGGCTCACACTGGTTTCTCTCGGCTTCCGACCAGTATCCCTACAACGACGGCTCCGGCAACTACTACAACGTCGCCGTAGGCTATACCCACGATGCCACACGCCTCCAGATAGCCTTCGGCAAACAACGCCGCGGCATGCTATGCATCGGTGGCGTATGCCGCGAGGTGCCCGCCAGCAACGGCCTCACATTCAGCCTGACGACAAACTTCTAACGCAATACCCTACCCCACCATAACAACGCATCTGTTTATGAAGAAAAACCTACTCTCGCTACTGGCCCTCGCCCTGCTGGCGGCGGGATGCGACAAAATCGACCCCGACGAATACATCGTCTACGACGGCGCGGTGATCACCTGGCGGCAAGGCTCCGCCATCGCCAACCCCCAGCAGCGCGCCTACGTCGAGAAATTCACGGGCCCGCAGTGCCACAACTGCCCCGACGCCGACGTCACCCTCGACGAGGCACACTCCCTCTATGGCGACAAGCTGGTGCTCGTCTCCATCAACCACTATAAAGGGATGGGCACCCCCTTCCCCGGCGAACCCGATATGCGCACCGACGGCGGCACAGTTTGGGACCACTTCTATGGCGTCAACGGCATCCCCGCGGCATTCATCAACCGCGAGAAAGACCACACCTACGGCAGCGCCATGCCAGCCATCAAGACAGACATAGGCACCGTGGTGGCACAGACACCCAGCGTGGCCATGGAGGTCGACGCAACAGCCGACGCCACGGGCAGCAACGTCACCGTACATGTGAACCTCGACTTCCTCACCACCATCGAGGAAGCACTCACGGTCACCGTGGCACTGGTCGAGGACTCCCTGCGCTACAAGCAGCTGATGCCCGACGGCAGCGTCGTCAACGACTACGCTCACAACCACATGCTGCGCAAGGTGATCACCGGATTCTGGGGACGCGACGTAGAGGCCGACGCCGTGGCGGGGACACAGACAAGCGGAACACTGACGTTCGCTCTCCCCGCCGACTGCCAAAAGGCCAACTGCCACATCGTAGCCTTCCTCTCACGCAAAGCCTCGCGCCACGTCATCAATAGCGCCTCCTGCACCCTGCAATAACCACCCCTCATGAACCGCCGCATCCTCAGCCTCGCACTGCCCAACATCGTCACCAACATCACGGTGCCGCTGCTCGGCATGGTCGATATGGCCATCGTCGGACATCTCTCGGGCGACCACATCGGAGCCATCTCCATCGGTGCGGCCATCTTCAACCTCATCTACTGGAATTTCGGATTCCTGCGCATGGGCACCAGCGGTTTTGCCGCCCAGGCCTTCGGCGCCGAACGGTGGGAAGAGACGGTGCGCATACTCATACGCGCCGCCGTCATCGCCCTCGCCATAGCACTCCTGCTCATCCTGCTCCAGTACCCCATCTCGCTGACCGTACCGCACATCTTCGAGGGGAGCCACAAGGTGCTGACACTGGCTCTCATCTACTTCTCCGTACGCATCTGGGCCGCCCCCGCCACACTGGGCCTCTACGCCATAAAAGGATGGTTCATAGGCATGCAAAACGCACGCATACCGATGTGGATAGCCATCATCCTCAACTGCGTCAACATCGTCGCCTCGCTGCTCTTCGTGCTCGTCCTCCACTGGGACATCTTCGGCGTGGCACTGGGCACCGTCATCGCCAACTACACAGGCCTCGCCCTCGGCATCGTCTTCCTGCGGCGCCGCATCTGGGCGCTGCCGCCACTGCCGCCATTCGCCACACTCCTACGCCAGTCGCTGCATTGGGACGAACTCAAGGTGTTCTTCAAAGTCAACACCGACATCTTCCTGCGCACCGTATGCCTCTCCGCGGTGTTCACCTTCATCACCGCCGCCTCGTCACACATCAGCCCCACCATCCTCGCCGTCGACGCCCTCCTGCTGCAGTTCTTCACACTCTTCAGCTATGTGATGGACGGCTTCGCCTACGCCGGCGAGAGCCTCGTGGGTCGCTACATCGGCGCACAGCAATCGCGTCAGCTCAAACTCGCCGTGCGACACCTGCTGCTCTGGGGACTCATACTCACCGTGGCTTTCACGGCCCTCTACGCCACCTGCGGCGACTGGATACTGCGCATCTTCACCGACAAGGACGACATCATCAAGGCCTCAGGCGACTATATGGGATGGATACTCGCCATCCCCGTCTGCGGATTCGCCGCCTTCCTCTTCGACGGCATATTCGTGGGCGCCACAGCCAGCCGCACCATGCGCAACGCCATGTTCATCGCCACAGCGGCATTCTTCGCCATCTACTACGGCCTCACCTACTTCAACCGCATCAACGGCACCCTCAGCGACCAGCGCTGGAACAATATCCTCTGGATCGCCTTCATGGTCTACCTCTCGCTGCGCGGCATACTACAAGGGCTGCGTCTCAAAAAGGACATCTACCTGAAATGAAAAAAACACTTCCTCTCCTTCTCCTCCTCCTGTCGGCGTCCGCCTGGGCGCAACAACCCGTCGCACCCTCGCGGCCTACCGTGGGCGTCGTGCTGTCGGGCGGCGGAGCAAAAGGGGTGGCACACATCTCAGCACTGCGCGCCATAGAAGAAGCAGGCATACCCATCGACATCATCACGGGCACCTCCATGGGCGCCCTCATCGGCGGCCTCTATTCGGCAGGATGGACCACCGATCAGCTCGACTCCCTAGTGCGCTCGCAGGATTGGCTCTTCCTGCTGACCGACCGCGTAAGCCCCGCCGACCTCGACATCGAGAACCGCTTCCTACAGGACACCTACCCCCTCTGGCATGCCTTCCCCAAAGGGGCCTCGGGCAACGAAGGGGCAGGCGTCATCCGCGGCGACAACCTCGACCACCTCTTCGACCGGCTCCTCTACGCCTACCCAGACTCCATCTGCTTCGACAGCCTCCCCATACGCTTCGCATGCGTGGCTACCGACATCGTCTCCAACACCGAAGTCGACTTCCACAGCGGATCCCTCAAACTGGCCATGCGCTCGTCGATGTCAATCCCCGGCGTCTTCTCGCCCGTACGTATGGGCAACATGCTGCTCGTCGACGGCGGCATGCGCAACAACTACCCCTCCGACATAGCTCGTCAGATGGGCGCCGACATCATCATCGGCGTATCCGTACAGGGCGACACGCTCACCGCCAACGACATCAGCACACCCTTCGACCTGCTCATGCAGATCATCGACGTCAACTGCAAGAACAAGTACGACGAGAACGTCCGAAACAGCGACATCTTCATGAAGGTCGATGTGTCGGGCTACTCGTCGGCATCCTTCACCGCCACCTCCGTCGACACACTCCTGCAGCGGGGCGCCACAGCGGCAGCACAGCACCGCGCCCACCTCCTCGACATCAGCAGCCGCATCAACGGCGGCGTCCCGGCACCTCCCGTCACACGCCCCACCATGCTCGTCGAGCAACCCTCCTCACCGCGCCTCATGTCAATACCTCAAGTGCTCACTTTCCCCGTCGTGGGCGTCACATTCCGCGTCGACAACGAAGAGAACAGCGCACTCCAGATTGGCGCACGATACCCGTTCTATTGGCTCTCCCCCATGGAGGTCAGCATGCGTCTGCGCCTGGGAAAACGCCTTGACATACACTTCGAGCACCGCTTCTACCCTCGCGGCATCTCCTCGCCGTCGCTGTCCTACGAATACCAGCACAACGACATCGACATCTATGAGTCGGGGTCACGCAAATACAACATCAAAAGCAACCGCCATATCGTCGAGCTGACACCCATCAACTCAACCTTCAAGAAATACCGGTTGCGCATAGGCCTCCGCTTCGACTACCACAACTACTACGACAACATCCTCTCCGCCTCACAGACAGCCATCGACGTCTCCGACCAGCATTTCTTCTCCTACTTCTTCGAGTCGCTGCTCAACAACGAAGACCACCTCTACTTCCCCACTTCGGGCACCCACTTCATCCTCCGCGTCGCCTACCACACCGACAACTTTGCCACCTACGAAGGCTCCACAGGCATCCCCGAAGTGATCATGCGCCTGCGCGTCAACCTCTCTCCATGGAAGCACATCACCTTCCAGCCCTCGATGTTCTCCCGCCTCCTCTTCGGCGACAAGATGCCGCTCTCTCTCATCGGCGCCCTCGGATCACGCCAACAGATGGTCGACGGTCAGCTCTACTTCCCAGGCATTCGCAGCATCGTGATGACCGATCGCTACATCATTGGCGCAAGCCTCCGCACCCAGCTGCGCATCGCCGACAAGCACCATGTGCTCCTCGACGGCGCAGCAGCTCGCCAGCTCGACGACATCAAGGACTACTACCACTCCTTCGACCTCGGATCTTCCGACTTCACCTACGGCGTCTCCCTCGGCTACGCCTACACATCCTACCTCGGCAACATCGAGGCCTACATTGGATACTCCTCCCTCGCACCTTCGGCAACCTTCTACATCGCACTCGGACACGCCTTCTGACATTCACGAATATAAAAATATAAACTACCATATACAATAAAACCTTAACGCATAACATCATGAACGCAAAAGAGATCTACTCCCTCTTCGAGAAACAAGTGGCTGACTATCATACGACCGACTCCGTCGATGCTCCCCTCGCCAACCCCTACGACAGCACCTCCTTCGAAGCACTGCTCTGGGAGAAATCATGGGTGGACACCGTACAGTGGCACCTCGAGGACCTCGTGCGCCCCGACGACGTCGATCCCCTCTACGCCCTCCAGCTCAAACGACGCATCGACCGCTCCAACCAGCACCGCACCGACCTCGTCGAGCAGATCGACGATCATTTCATGGCGCTCTTCGCCTCGGTCGCCACACTCCCCGACGCACGCCTCAACACCGAGACACCCGCATGGGCTATCGACCGCCTCTCCATCCTCGCTCTCAAAATCTACCACTTCACCATCGAGGCCAACCGCGGCGACGACGCTCACCGCACCAAATGCCAGGCCAAGCTCGACACACTCCTCACCCAGCGCGCCGACCTCTCCCTCGCCATCGACCAGCTCCTCGACGACCTCGCAGCAGGACGCCGCCAGATGAAGCTCTACCGCCAGATGAAGATGTACAACGACCCCTCTCTCAACCCCTCACTCTACAAGAAGTGACTACATGAAACACGTCCTCGTCATACGTCTCTCCGCACTCGGCGATGTCGCCCTCATGGTACCGCTGGTGCACGACTATGCCGTTTCCAACCCCAATATCCGCTTCACCATTGCAGGACCACCTCTGTTGCAGCCCCTCTTCTCAGGTATGGACAACGTGGATTACCTGGGTCTCAAAAAGAAGCAGAGTTTTATCAAAATCTATAAGGTGCTCAATGCCGTGGAGGCCGACACCGTGGTTGACCTCCACAAGGTGAACCGCGTGGGCTTCGCACTCTCACTGCTCCGCATGCGCCACCTCTTCAATTTCCACTTCCGCCTCTGCGCCCTCCGCAAAGGCAAATTCACACGCTGGCTCTACCTTCACCACCTCTATCATCACCCCCGCAAACCACAGTACCAACGCTACGACGAGGTATTCCTCCGTGCCGGATTGAGGAAAAACGACACCGCTCCTTCTCAACCCTTCTCTTCCCCTCACGCCCCTTCTCCCCATCCCATAAAAATAGGTATAGCACCCTTCTCACAGCACCAGGGCAAAATATGGCCATGGGAGAACACCTGCCGCCTCGTCAGCATGCTTGCCGACAACGGCTACCGCATTCTCCTCTTCGGTAGCAAAGAGGAAGCTCCGCAGCTGGAAGCACTCGCCTCCCTCCACGCTCCTTCCGTGACCTCCCTCGCCGGCAAACAATCCTTCGCCGAAGAAATTGAAATCATCAAAGAGCTGAGCCTTATGGTCTCCATGGATTCCTCCAACATGCACTTCGCCAGCGTGCTGGGGGTCCCTGTCGTCAGCATCTGGGGAGCCACACACCCCGACTTCGGATTCTACCCTCAGCAGCAAAACCGCGACAACGCCCTCGTCGCCAACCTGCCCTGCCAGCCCTGCTCAGCCTTCGGACAGAAAGCGTGCCGCTACGGCGACTACCGCTGTCTCACAGCCATCACACCACAAAAGGTATTCGAGAAAGTGACCGCGCTACTCGGCGGCCAGGCGACAATATAATTCTTCGGCCGCTCAGCGCCTCAGCAGCGTAGCTACCCGCAGCGCCAGCATGAAGATCACGGGCAACAGCGCCAGCGACAAACCACACACCACCACCCATACCGCCGCCACGGCAAAGCAAGCCTCCTGCAGCCACAAAGCCCACAGCGGGCTGCGCTCCATGCGTATGGCGATGAGCAGCAGCAGCGGCGACGCCCATAGTATGTTCAGGTTCCACGCCGTGCAGTAGTGGCTCGTGCCAAACCACATGAACAGCAGGAAGCACCCCAGCACGCCCGCCATGACGTACAGTGTCCTGTCGACCCAGCGCGGCAGCTTCCGCAGCCACGTCAGCACCGCCACCACGGCGAAAAGCAGCGCGAAGACAACCACAGGCGGAAAACTGCGGCTCAGCGGCACACGCGTGTCCTGCAGCAGCTCCTGGGACGATGCGACAAGGGGGGCGGCGCCACGTGTGGCACCAGCGTAGAGCGTCATCATGGACAAAGGGTAAAACATCGACTCCGCATTGTCGCACACATGGTCGGCAGGCAACCCGAGCAGCATGTCTACACCGACAATCCACCACTCGAGGCAGCCGCCGGCAGTGGCAGCATGCAGCCAGTAGCGGTAGCTGTGGCCCTCCCAGGCGTCATAAGCTATCTCCTGCTTGCCGCACGCCGACGCCACCACGTCGCGTATCCGCGTGGCACAGTTGTCGCGGAAGAGGTCGTAACGATAGTAGCGGTTCTCCGGCTCGTAGTTCCACTCCAGCATCAGGTACAGGTTGTTCACCTCCTGCGGCGTCAGCAGCAGACGCTGCTCCCACACTGCACGCCCCTCGGCACGGTAGCTGCGCACAAAACGACGGAACGTCGTGCGCCCCAGCATGTAGTCGAGCTGCCCGCGCATGAACTTCCAATAGAAATGCGGCGTGTCGAAATCAAAGGTGCCGTAGTTGTACACATTGTCGATGCCCGCGGCAGTGTCGGTGATGCGCAACGCCGTGTGGCCGAAGGTGGTATAGAAATCATCGCCCGCACCGCAGGTCAACACACTCGCCACAGCAGTCTCACCCAGCGGCAGCGCCTGCGCACGGGCAGCACCCATAATCGAAAATGGAACATGGAGAAGCAGGCCTACACAAGCCAACAAAACATATTTCGCACCCCTTTTCATAGAGTCATTCGCCGTTAAAAAAAAACTTCCACTTTCCACTCACCCCTAGTTCCCCGTTCCTATCCTCTCCCCCTCCACCTCGGCAGGACGGTCCACCGCCGTGCGGTGCTCCATGTGGATGGGCTCACCCGCCTTACCCTGGTGCACCGTGACCTGCGGGAACGGAATCTCCACACCCGCATTGTTGAAGGCTATGTAGATATCCTCGCGGATATGCTTCCACACCTCCCAGTAGTCCTCCACCGTCGTCCACAGCCAGATGCTCAAGTCCACCGACGAACTGTTCAGCTCGCTCACGGCGACCACTGGCGGCTTGGGATCCCACTGCACCAGCGGCTCCGCCTTGATGACCTCCCACAGCACCTCCTTCACCTTCGCCAGGTCGCTGCCATACGCCACACTCGCCACCACGTCAAGACGTATCTGCGGCTCCTTGGTGTGGTTAATCAGGCTCTTCGTGGCCAGCTCGCTGTTGGGGATGATGATGGTGCGCCCGTTGAAAGGACGCATGATGGTGTGGAAGATACGTATCTCTTTGATATAGCCCTTGTACAACCCGCATTCGACGTAGTCGTCAACCTTGAAAGGCTTCATCAGCAGGATGATGACGCCACCGGCGAAATTCTGCAGCGTGCCCTGCAACGCCATACCTATCGCCAGGCCCATGGCACCCAGCAGGGCGATGAACGACGTCGCCTTGATGCCTATGATGTCCATCGCCATGATGATGATCAGGGCCTTCAGCAGCACATCCACCAGCGACCCCAGGAAGCTCTTCAGCGACGGCTCTGCACCGCGCCTCTCGAGGGCTCGCACAATCACCTTGCGCAACATCTTCGCCAGCTTCATGCCCACCCACAGCACCAGCAGCGCCGCCAGCAGCTTCGGAATAAACTGCACCGTGAGCTGCACCAACGCCGACAGACCGTCACGCAGGATCGTGTTGTCGCCCGTGATCACGGCCTTCAGCTCCGCGGCATCAAGGTTCTTCAGGCTGTCCGTGACAGCCCTGTGTATGCTGTCGGTGGCTTGCAGCGTCTGCACAAATTCGTCGGCAGGAGGCTCAGGAGCACCACCCTGCGAGGCTGCAGCGGCAAGCAATGTGGGGGTATTGTCGTCAAGTGTTACCATAATTCTTAAAAATCACATCCTATATACTTTTTAACGCACAATCACGTTATTATTGCCCGAGAAAGAAAAAAAATATCCGCACACATGCCACGCAAAAAGAAAATCATCATCATTGCCTCCAGCATCCTCGCCGTCGCACTCATCCTCTTCATCTACTTCCGCTTCTTCTTCGTCTTCAGCACCGGCGTCAACGCCGGCGACATCAACTACTTCCAGCGCGAAGGCATCATCTTCAAAACCTACGAAGGCAAGATGATACAGAGCGGCTTCCGCTCCGCCAACGGCAGCGCCGGCAAGCTGCAGAGCAACGAACTCAAATTCTCCGTCACCGACCACGCCATCGCCGACAGCCTCATGCGCTGCTCCGGCAAGCATGTCGAGCTCCGCTGGCGCCGCTACCTCGGCACACTGCCCTGGCGCGGCAACAGCCAGTACGTCGTCGACGAGATCCTCTCCATCGAAGGCTCCAACCGTCAAACCATCCTCTAAAACCCCATACCCCATGTTCGACCACGTCATCTCCCACTATCCCGACTTCCCCAAGCCGGGCATCGACTTCATCGATGTGCTACCCTTCATGCACCACAAGGAAGAGTTCCGCCAGGCCATAGCAGAGATCGGGCGCCTCACCACAGCACCCAATGTCGCCACCGTCGAGGCTCGCGGATTCCTCTTCGCGGCACCCCTCCTCACACAGTGCGACCACATCCACACCCTCGTGCCTGTGCGTAAGAAAGGCAAGCTGCCTCATGCCGACGGCGACCTCGTCAAGGTCCCCATCGAGAAAGAGTACGGCTCCGACGAGGTCTTCTACCGACGAAGCGACCTCGCACAATGCACACCCTCCGACGGCGTCATCGAGATCACCCTCTTCGACGACCTCCTCGCCACCGGCGGCACTGCCCTCGGCATCGCACAGAAGCTCAACAACGAGGTCATAGGACCCTACCGCGTGCATGTCAAAGAGTTCCTCTTCATCGTCGAGCTCCCCGCCCTCCGCGGCCGCACCCTCCTCGAACCCCTCGCCCCCGTCCACAGCCTCATGCAACTCGACGGCGAGTAGCACCCTTTAACTTAAAAATCCTTAAAATCGTTTAAATTTTATTTATCTTATTGAAAATCAGTGATATATATACATCATTGATTTTCAATGACTTTACCATATCCGCTCCATATCCGCTCCATGCCCGCTCCCAGTGTGCTGGCTCCTACCCCACCATCAGTATTTAATATACTGATTATCTGGCAATTTATTATATCTCGTTTTTTAACATTTCTGACAGCTCAGCAAGAGAGGCTACACCAGCTCGATGATGACGACGACGAGGAGGGCGACGCAGAAGGCGATCTTGATCACTGTGCCGCAGAGGAAGCCCACGAAGGCGCCGCAGGCGGCGCGCAGGGCGGCACGGAGGTCCTTGACCATGATGTACTCGCCGACGAGGGCGCCGACGAAGGGCCAGAAAGCGACACCGAGGAGGCCCGTGGGTCCTATGGGCAGGCCGAAGAGGGAGACGACGAGACCTATATTACAGCCCCAGACGCCATACTTCGTGCCGCCGAAATGCTTGGTGGTCAGTGAGGGCACGACATAGTCGAGCACGGTGATGACGGCGGCGAGGCAGGCGGTGGCGATGAGCACAGTGGTGCTGACGTCGACATAGTGGGTGAAACCCGCCAGGAGGAGTCCCAGCCACGCCAGCGGCGGCCCGGGCAGGGCGGGGAGGATGGAGCCTGCCACGCCGAGGGCGAGGCAGAGGAAGGCGAGGATGAGAAGGAGGATATCCATGGTCAGAGGTAATAATGGTTAGTGGTAATACTGTTCGAAGAGGGTGCGCAGGCGCGCAGTGTCTTTTATCAGGGCGCGCAGCTCGGCGAGGGGTGCCGCATTGGGCGAGTCGGGAAGCCAGAGCTTGATGTATCCGTGTTCGGAGTATTTCTCGTCGAGGTGCTGCAGCATGCGCTGCCAGTGTCCCTCGCGGTCGAGGGAGGGGTAGTGCGAGAGGCCGTACTGCACGGTGCGGCGCACGATGGTGAGGGGCTCGATGTCGCGGTCGGCTTCGGCGATGACGCATCCCAGCGTGGAGCGTGGCGCCACGGTGCGTGAGGCGCGGTGGTCCTCGGCGGCCTGTGCGATGGTCTCTATCTCCTCGTCGGAGAACCAGCGTCGCAGCGCCTGTGTGGCCCTGATCGTGCGTCCGGAGGCGAGGTGGTGCTCGTCGCGGCCTTCGCAGAGGCCTATGTCGTGCATGGCGGCGGCAACGTAGGTGGCGGGGGCCGGCGCCATCTGCATGGCACGCGCTATGACGCGCCGCACGTGGTCGGCGCGGTGTGCGGCGTCGTAGGTGGCGTGCTGTGGCAGCACCTGCTCTTCAACGTAGCGGCGCAGGTCGGCGGGGACGCTGTCGTAGCGCCACCACTCGTAGGCGTCGCGCGGAGCGCCGTCGTCCATGTAGACGGTGCCGCAGTAGACGAAGCCTTCGGCCTCGAGGATGTGACGCATGGGGCGGTTGGTGGCGTGGGTGTCGACACGCAGGTGGGGGCACTGTTCCTTGGCAAAGGCCATGGCGGCGCGTGCCACACCGTGGCTGTCGGGGCACTTGGCCAGGCGGTGCAGGGTGCTGTAGGGCGTCGTGGTATCGATCCAGCGCCCGTTGTCGATGACGGCGTAGGTGGGTTCTATGCCTGGCACGAGGGCGAAGGTGCCCACGACCTGTGGTCCGTCGCAGAGGATCATGGCCACGCCGCGGACCCTGTCGTCGCGCACGTCGGCGGCGGTGGGGTATCCCACCCACTGTTCGACGTTTCCGTCGGCGCGCATGAGGGTGCGCGAATGGTCGTACATGGCCAGGATGGCCTCCATGTCGCCCGCCGTGGCGGGACGTATTGTCAGAGTGCCCATATCACGAGACCGCCGCAGATGATGATGCCGGTGATGAGCAGGTCGACGAGGCAGTAGCCCATGATGTCGCGTGCCGAGAGCTTGGCGATGGCCAGTGCCGGCAGGGCCCAGAAGGGCTGTATGAGGTTGGTCCATGCGTCGCCCCATGCTATGGCAGTGCCTGTGAGGCCCGGGTCGACGCCGAGGTCGGCGCCGGCGGAGAACATGATGGGTGCCTGGATGGCCCAGTGGCCGCCGCCGGAGGGCACGAACATGTTGAGCAGTGCGGCGCAGAGGAAGGTGAGCAGTGGGTAGGTGGTGCCGTTGGAGATATCGATGCATGCGTCGGCGATGAGGGTGCCGAAGCATATGCCGCTGGCGCCGACGCCAGTGATGATGCCCATGATGCCGGCATAAAAGGGGAACTGGAGGATGATGCCTGCTGCGCCGCTGGCGGCCTTGCCGAAAGCGCGCACATAGGCCAGGGGGGTGCCGTGAAGCATGAGGCCCAAGGCGAGGAAGAGCATGATGACGATGCCGAGGTCGAGGCTGGCGCCGCGCACGGCGAGCTTCACCACGAGGTAGGCCGACAGGAGGAGGGCTATGGCCCACGAGAGGAGGCTGCTGTGCTCCATGCGCTGTGCCGGCGTGGGCTGCTCGGGAGGTTCCGGACGCGCAGTGTCGTCGGCAGCGAGGAGTGAGGGGTCGACGATGACGGCGTCGTGCTTGGGGTGCATGAGGGTGTTGGCGACGGTGATGGCCACGATGACCAGCAGCACCATGATGATGTTGTGCGGGTCGAGGATGGTGTGGCTGACGGGCACGGGGCTTGTGAGTGCTCCGTTGGTTGCCGTGGCGAGGGCGTCGCCGGGGGTGGCCATGGTGAGTGGTATGGATCCCGAGAGGCCGGCATGCCACACCACGAAGCCGCTGTATGCCGAGGCTATGAGCAGGCGGTAGTCGACACCGGCGACATGGCGTGCTATGGCTTTGGCGAACACCACGCCGACGATAAGACCGAAGCCCCAGTTGAGCCAACAGCAGAGTGCCGACACGACGGTGACCAGAGCGATGGCCGCGGCAGGACTTTTGGGTATGCGCGCCAGCGCGTCGATGCCGCGTTTGATGGGCGGTGCCGCCGCCAGCGTGCTGCCGCACACCAGCACCAGTGCCATCTGCATGGCGAATGCCAGCAGGTTCCACACTCCCCCACCCCAGTGTTCGACCACCTCGAGGGGTGTCTGATGGCATAGTGGCATGGCCAGGATGGCTGCCACGAAGGTGAGGAGGATAGCAAATACGAAAGGCTCGGGCAGCCAGCGCTGCACCAAGCGCACACAGAACTTGATCATAGCTTCATCAATTTTCTAATTTTGGCAGGGATGTCGGTATTCTCCTGTATGCCGGAGAAGGTCTGCGCTCCGGGACCATAGGCGAAGACGGGCACCATGCATCCGGTGTGGTCGCCCCATAGGAAGCGCACCTCGTTCACGCCCTGCTCTATGTTGCCGTCGGGCAGCGTGACGCCGCCGGTCTCGTGGTCGGCGGTGACCACCACCAGCGTGTGACCGTCGCGCTCGGCGAAGTCGAGTACGGCATGCAGCATGAGTTCGAAATCTGCCAGCTCGGCGCGCAGGTAGGCGCTGTCGTTGTTGTGGCATGCCCAGTCGATCTGCGACCCTTCGATCATGAGTGCGAATCCCTGGGGGTTGCGTTGCAGCATCTCTATGGCCTTCATGGCTGCCGGGCGCAGCATGTCGCCGCGTGCCGGCTCGGTCAGCGGGTCGCCGTCGTAGAGGAGTGCCACCATGCGGTCGCCCTGGAAGGCGCGGGCGTCGTCGAGGGTGCGCAGCACCGTGTATCCGCGTGTGGCAAGGGTGTCGAGGGGTGCGAGGCCGTCCTTACGGTTTTGGGGGAGGAAGTACTTGTATCCGCCGCCCATCATGACGCTGTGGCCGCACTGTGCCATCTGGAGGCTCAGTGTGTCGAACATCTTGCGGTAGGGCACATGGCCGTAGGTGGCGGCGGGGGTGGCGTCGAGCACGCTGGACGTCACCACGAATCCGGTACTCATGTCCTGCCGCTGGGCGTCGTCGAAGATGGTGTTGTAGCGTTGCGCCTCGGGACCCCAGTTCACGTGGTAGTTGTCGACCTTATGCCCTGTAGTCAGCGCCGTGCCGCCGGCCGACGAGTCGGTGCGGTAGCGGTTGCGCGAGTAGGTGCGCGAGAATCCGCTGACGGGGAAGCGCAGGAAGGCGGAGCGGTTGGCGCGCTGTGCCACCACAGAGGCGTAGACCTGCGGCACGCCCATGCCGTCGCCGATGATGAGTATCACGTTCTGCGGCCTGCCGGCGTGCCGTCCTGCCGGCGTGCCGGCGGCGGACAGCAGGGGCAGTATCTCGTTTTCGAAGATATCGCGTCGCACGATGCGGTAGTGGGGGTGGTAGGCGCTCTTGAAGGCGTCGCTGTGGCTGAGCACGAAGCGGCCGTCTGGTGCAGGGAGTCCCTCGGTGCTGCGGAGGAGCGACGACACGAACTTGTCGAGCGGCAGGACGCCGCTACGTACGAGTGCGAGGTTGACGCGGACGAAGTGGCTGTCGCACAGCGTGTATTCGTAGAGCGGGAAGGCGTCGGTGTTACCCATATTTGCCACTTCGTCGGCTATGTAGCGTGCGGAGGTGGCGGAGTCGCTGATGAGGTGGCCAGGGCCGTAGAGATCCTGGAAGACGAGCTTGTAGAGATCCTGTGCCTCGGCGGCAGGGTAGCGGTCGGAATAGCGCATGAGGGCCTCGGGGCACTGGGCGCTGCCGGGAAAATGGAGGGAGAGGGTTGCCATGACGGCTAACAGGAATATCTTTTTCATAGTTCTGTTTTTTTTACGGTGAGAATGCTGACTTCGTAGAGGAGGTAGATGGGTACCGCTACGAGGGAGAGTGTGACGGGGTCGCCGGTGGGTGTGATGACTGCCGCAACGATGAGTATAGCTACGAGGGCGTGGCGGCGGTAGCGGCGCATGGCCGCGGCATGCAGCACGCCGAAGCGTGCCAGCAGCCAGCATACGACGGGGATCTCGAAGAGCACGCCGAGGAGGAGACTGAGGAGTGTGAACAGCGAGATGTAGGAGGAGAGCGAGATGTGGTTGGCAACGTCGGGGGACACCTGGTAGGTGGCAAGGAAATGCACCGAGAAGGGGAAGATGACGAAGTAGTTGAGCAGCAGTCCCGCGAGGAAGAGGAGGTAGGCGGCGCCCACGGCGCGCAGCGTCAGGCGACGCTCGAGGTCATAGAGTCCCGGCGCCACGAAGGCGAAGAGCTGGTAGAGGAGGTAGGGCGATACGATGATGATGCCTGCCCAGAGGCTCACGCGCATGTGCGTGAGGAACTGCTGTGCTATCTCGATATTGACGAGGTGTATGTCGGCGCCCTTAGGTGCCAGCACGACGGCGAAGAGGGGCTCTTTGAAGCAGAAGCACACCACGGCGGCGGCCAGAGCGGCGACCACCATGCGCCACAAGCGCGAGCGCAGCTCGTCGAGGTGCTCCCAGAAGGTCATTAAAGCGGGACGTAGGAAGTTACTGCTTGTCGGACTCGCTGTCCTCTTTCTGTTTCCCGTCGTCGTCGATGCCGTTCATGCCGTCTTTGAAACTCTTGACGCCACGGCCTACACCGCGCATGAGTTCGGGGATCTTCTTGCCGCCGAAGAGCAGCAGTACGACGAGGACAATAACGATGATTTCCCAGGTGCCTAAGAATAACAGTTTCATTTTTGTGTTTTTAAAATATTGCCTTTTTCGTCTTGTTTCAACTCCCTACCGTTTTTATAGACGTGGGTTTTGAGGCGTTCCTTTTCTTCCCATGCTTCTATTAAACCTCCGCCTTTTGATCTACTTCCAAATAGCACTATTACGATGAACGCCAAAATACATACGACGATTTCCAAAAATGTCCTACCAACGAGTCTTTCAAGCGGTTGTTGGTATAATGATACAACTATTAGGACAAGCGTAAGTATGAATCCGATGATGTAACCGTAGGTTATGCGTTTTTTCAAAGGTATCATACCAACGAGTCTTTCAATCGGTCGGTGTAGGCCTCGATCTCGTGCATGCGGGTAGGTATAGGTATGGCTTGGGGGCAGTGCTTGAGGCATTCGCCGCAGTCGATGCAGTGGTCGGCCTGGCGCATTCGTGCGATGCTCTTGTCGTAGGTGGTGAGGAAGGAGCGCCGCGCGCGGCGGTATTCGCGCTGTTCCACGCTGCCTTCGGAGGCTATGTTGCCCTCGGCGAGGCTCTTGTTGTAGAAGGCGAAGATGCCTGGAATGTCGAGGCCGTAGGGACAGGGCATGCAGTACTGGCAGGCGGTGCAGGGTATGGCGGGGAAGTGGGCGTATTCGTCGGCGACGCGGTCGAGGAGAGCCATCTGCTCGTCGCTGAGGGGCGTGCAGGGTGCGTGGCTGCGCACGTTGTCCTCGACGTGCTCGAGGTAGGTCATGCCGCTGAGTGACGTCATCACCCGCGGGTACATGCCGAGCCATCGGAAGGCCCAGGAGGCGAGACTACGGTCGGGCTCGCTGGCCTTGAGTTGTGCGGCGATATGCTCGTTGAGGGTAGCCAGACGCCCGCCGAGGAGAGGCTCCATGATCACGATGGGTATGCCGCGCTTGTCAAGTTCGTCGTAGAGGTAGTCGGCGTTGACGTTGTCCTCGTTGAGTTCGTGGGCGTAGTGCCAGTCGACATAGTTCATCTGTATCTGAGCGAAATCCCAGTGGTACTTGTCGTGCTGTGCCACCACCTTGTCGAACTCCGGCTGTATGCCGTGGAACGACCATCCGAGGTTACGGATACGTCCTGCCTCGCGCTCCTTGAGGAGGAACTCGAGCACACCGTTGTCGACGAAGCGGCGGTCGTAGTCGCCCTCGCCGCCGAAGGCGTGGAGGAGGTAGTAGTCGATATGGTCGACCTGCAGGGCTTCGAAGGAGTGGTGGTACATCTTGACGCTGGCCTCGTAGCTCCAGTCGCGGAAGTTGCTCATCTTGGTGGCGACGAGGTATTTGTCGCGCGGATGGCGGCTGAGGGCGATGCCTGTGCACGTCTCCGAGCGTCCCTTGCAGTAGGCCGGGGAGGTGTCGAAATAGTTGACGCCATGGGCTATGGCGTAGTCGACCATGCGGTTGACGAGCTCCTGGTCGATGGGGGCGTCGCCGTTCTCGCGTCCCGTCTCCTTGCGGTCGCTGACGGGGAGACGCATCATGCCGAATCCGAGTAGCGACACCTGCTGGCCGTGGGCGTCGGTGCGATAGGTCATGCGGTCGGTGGGCACTTCGCCGGCGGAGAACCCCTCGGCGCGTGTGGCACTGGGGTTGTCGCACCCCGCCGTGACGGCAGCGCCGGCGACAACGGCCGCAGAGAGACCTTTTAGAAATTCGCGTCGGTTCATTGTTTGTCTATAAATTCCTTGCGGGCTTTGTGCTTCTTGCCGGTGTTCCAGCGTCCGTAGACCTCGCTGACGTTGTCGGCGGTGGTGAAGGCATTGATCTGCTCGGTCTTCATCCAGTTGATAAGGCTGCTGAACTCGTCCTTGTTGAGGAGCGTCTCGATCTCGATGCTGCGCTCGCCGGAGTAGCCGCCAGTGACCTCGTCGAGGGTGCATCCGCGACGGAGGGTCTCGATGATGTACTTGCGGATGCGCTCATGCTCGTGGGAGACGATGCGCACGCGTTTGCGGCGGTTGAGGGTGTCGGTGAAGTAGTCGACGACGAGGCCGTTGATCCAGGTGCCAATGAGGCCTATCACCACCATGCGGAAGTCGTTGATGAAGAATGCCGTGCAGCAAATGACGGCACCGGCGATGGAGACGGAAGCGCCGATGTCGAAGTGGAGGAACTTGTTGACAATCTTGGCCAGGATGTCGAGGCCGCCGGTGGAGGCGTTGATGGAGAACATCAGGGCTTGCGAGGCGCTGAGGAGCAGCACGAAACAGCAGAGGTCGAGCCACGGGTCGCCCATGACGGAGGGTGTGCCGGTGACGAGGTTGTTGTTGGCGATGTTCTGCCACGGGAAGACGGCATCCCAGAAGTCGGTGAGGGGACCGAGGATCAAGGCGGTGTAGACGGTCTTGAATCCGAACTCATGGTCGATCAGGATGAAGGCCATGATGAGCAGGATGATGTTGATGCAGGTGATCCAGGTGCCCAAGTTGCCACCGAAGATGTTGCTCAGCACGATGCTGAGACCGGAGATGGTGCCGATGATGAGCTTGCTGGGCACGAGGAAGTAGTAGACAGCCGCGGCGGTCACCATCATACCGAGTGTCATGATGACCAGCTCTTTCCAGAATTTGAAGGTGCCAAGGTACTTGATGGCTTCGTTGCTTTTTTGTGCGAGGTTGAATTGCATATTGCTTCTTGAATTTTAAGTTTCTTGTATTATTGTGATGTCATCTAATGATCTGAAAATTATTTTGTTATAGCTCTTTTATATCTCTGTGTGCTGTTCGCGTCCTTCGACATAGATAGCTGTGACGGGGCGTGCAGGGCAATAGTATTCGCAGGCGCCGCATCCGAGGCAGCGGCTCTCGTTGACGGCGGGGCGTCCGCCGCTCATGGTGATGGCTTCTGCGGGGCAGTGACGTGCGCAGGCGCCGCAGCCGATGCAGTTGTCGGGCAGCACGACGGCATGACCTATGGATATGGCCGTTTTCTGTTCTTTGTCGATGGGGCGTATGGCGCCTGTGGGGCACACCTCGCTGCAACGTGTGCAGGCGGCGCGGCAGTAGCCCTGGTCGAAGGCCATATAGGGCTGCATGAAGTCGGCCAACGAGGTGGAGGGGCGCAGCACCTGCTCGGGACATTTGCTGACGCAGAGCTGGCAGGCGGTGCAGTGGCTCTCGAAATTCTTGCGGCTCAAGGAGCCCGCCGGCTTGAGGGGTGTGGTGCGCTGGGGCACCTGCTTGTCGGCGATGGCGGCGAGACCGCCGTCGAACTTCTGCTCCTGGGCATGGAGGGCCGTGGCGGCTCCCACGGCAGCAGTGACAGTCAAAAACTTGCGGCGGCTGTCGTCGACAGGGTTAGCTTCTTTAGATTTTTTAGTATCTCCAGATTTTTTAGCAATTGATATTGCTCCCTGTTTGCAATGTCCGAGGCAGTTGAAGCACATCACGCAGCGGCTGCCGTCGACGCTCTTGTCCTCGAGGTTGATGCAGTTGGCCTTGCAGCGATTCTCGCACTTGCCACAGGCGACGCATTTCACGCTGTCGATGCGGATGCCGAAGAGCGAATGGCCGCTGACGAAACCCATCAGCGTACCCATCGGACAAATGGTATTACACCACAGGCGGCCATACATGAAACTCATCACGCCGATGCAGCAGAGCGTGGCGATGGCGATCCAATGCACGAAGCCCGTGCCATGGATGTTGGCCACCATACGGGCATAGGCGCTGTAGGGGGCTATCAGCGTGGCGATACCATTGAGACCCAGCACCATGAGGATGACGAAAAGTGCCAGCACCGTGTAGCGCAGCCAGTTCTGGGGCTTGCGGTAGCGGTAGGGGCGTTTCTTGCCGAAGATGATGCGGTGGAACCAGATGAAGATGTCCTGGAAGATGCCCATAGGGCACACCACGGAGCAGTAGAGGCGTCCGATGAGGAAGTTAACCAGCATAATGCCCAAGATGACCACCACATTGAGTGCCAGGAGGGCGGGCAGAATCTGAATCTTGGGCATCCATCCCAGCCAGTGGCGCAGCACGGCGCCATCGGTGGCATCGAGAATGAGCGCCGTGATGCCGAAGAGCATAAGTGCGGCGAGGACAACGCGTATCGTTTTCAAAGCATGCTTCATGGGCCTTAACTACTAAACAACTTATACTTCTTATTTTTTCAACATGGCATATACCGCCAGACCTGCCACCGACTTGATGCCGGTCTTACGGGTGATGCTCTTGCGGTGGGTGTTCACGGTATTGATGGAGATGTTGAGTCGCGCCGCCACCTCTTTGCTGCTGAGGCCCTGAGCCACGAGGGTGAGCACCTCCGCCTCGCGGTCGGAGAGATTGTGATCCTCGCTGGGTGCCAGCAGCAGCTCCTCGATCATGGCGTGCTTCTCTATGTCGCGGCTGAGCTGCATGATATCGAACACCAGCTCCATCATATCCTCGCCGAGGTGGTCGCCGGGGATGTACTTGTAGATGATCTGCGTGAGGTCGGAGAGTTTGTCCTTGATATTGTCGTGGCTGTGCACGTAGCGCTCGGAGAGCTCGCGCGACAGGGGTTTCCCTTCCTCCATCTCTTCGAGCAGCATGGTGAGGTTCTTCTCCTCACGGCGCACATGATCGCCCACCTCGCGGCGGTAGTCGGAAAAATACTTGCGGAGGATATTGCCCGAATTTTCTCCCGCCCCTTGTGCCAGGATATCAAGGTGGCGCTGCATGTGGGGCAACCGCTCCTTGAGGTAGTAGCGGTGCGAGGCGCGGAGGTGCTCCACGATGAGGCGCGGGTCGATACGCGAGAGGTCGTCATCGTCGGGACGGAAATCGTCGAAAGAATAGATATTACATATCGTGAGGAAGAAATGTTCGTCGACACCGTTGTCGCGACACACCTCCCGGACAGTCCTGTCGCCGAAACCCAGATGGATGTCGAAACGTGGCAGCATGAGGATGAGGTCGTAGTTCGACGCAATCATGTCGGCCATCTTCATCCGGCTCGTGAAAAGAGTATGTTTATTCGCTATCATTTTGTTTTGTCCCTATATATCAACAGTTAGCCGAAAAGCGCTATCTGCCAATAGAAAGAGAGTGCAAAAGTACAAAAAAATTTTTTATTTATCTTTGCCTCATGAAAAGAGCATCTCTCAAAATCCTTTCTTTCTTCTCCATTGCGCTGATTGCCAATGTCATCACCCCCGTTTTGCGGGGTCAGCAAGTGTCCGTCGGCCCTACCTCTGGCGTCGCGGAGCGGGTGGAGTGGCTGCTCGCCCACCTCACCCTCGACGAAAAGCTGTCGCTGCTGGTGCACCAGAACCCTGCCATCGAGCGTGTTGGGCTGCCTGCCTACAGCTGGTGGAACGAGGCGCTGCACGGCTATGCCCGTGCCGGCATCGCCACGGTATACCCGATGCCCATAGCCCTCGCCGCCACCTTCCATCCGGAGCTGGTGCAGCCGCTCTTCGCCAATGTGGCAGCCGAAGCGCCCTTCAAGCACCGCGAGATGGCCGACACCGGATACTACGGCGACAACAGCGGTCTCACCTTCTTCACCCCCAATATCAACATCTTCCGCGACCCGCGCTGGGGTCGCGGCATGGAGACCTACGGCGAGGATCCCTACCTCACCGCACGCATGGGGCTTGCCTGCGTGGAAGGTCTGCAGGGCGGTGGCACGGCAGCATGCCTCAAGCACCTGGCGGTACACAGCGGACCGGAAGGGGTGCGTCACGAGTTCAACAGCATCATCGACGACCGCAACCTCCGCACCACCTACCTCCCCGCTTTCGAGTACATCATCAAGCACAGCCCTGTGGCGCAGGTGATGTGCGGATACAACAGGATCAACGGGGCTCCCTGCTGCACCAACAGGCGTCTCTTCGACATCCTCCGCAAAGAGTGGTGCTACAACGGCATCCTCGTCACCGACTGCTGGGCCCTCAACGACGCCTACGAGACCGACACCGTCATCCCGCGCCACCGCACCCACGCCACCGCCGCCGCGGCCTATGGCGACGCCTTCGGCTACGAGGTGGATCTGGAATGTGGCAGCGGCCTCCCCGCGCTGCGCGAAGCAGTGCAGCAGGGGCTCATCACGGAGAGCAAGGTGGACGAGCACCTGCGGCGCGTGTTGCGCGTACGCCTGCAGGTGGAGCGTGGCAAGGACGCCAGGGAAAACGATTTGTCCACGGTACGACGTGAAGGCAATGCCCTTGCCCTGCAAGCGGCGCGCGAGAGTATGGTGCTGCTGAAGAACAACGGTGTGCTGCCGCTGAAAGGCAGCGAAGGCGTACGTCTCGACGGCCCCAACGTGTGGGACACCCTCATGCCGCTGGGCAACTACAACGGATTTCCCGAACACTGCGTGAGCATTGGCGAAGCGATGAAAGGAGGAAACGGCCACGGACGTGTGACGGTATATGTGGGAGGGCTCTCCCCCCAGCTGGAGGGCGAAGAACTGCAAGTGGAGCAGGAAGGCTTCTACCGCGGCGACCGCACCCGCATCGAGCTCCCCAAAGAGCAGGTGGCCGACATCAAGGCCCTCAAAGAGCAAGGCGGCAAGGTGGTGCTGGTCATCTGCAACGGCAGCGCCATAGCGCTGGAGGATGTCATCGACTACTGCGACGCCGTGCTGGTCGCCTGGTACGGCGGACAGAATATGGGCACCGCCGTGAAGCAGCTGCTCTACGGCGAGCAGGACGATTTCGGCCATCTGCCCCTCACCTTCTACCGAAGCACCGACCAGCTGCCCCCCTTCGAGGACTACAACATGCAGCGACGCACCTACCGCTACCTTGACGACGAAGCCCCTCTCTTCCCCTTCGGCTACGGCCTCAGCTACAGCTTCTACCAGCTCTATGAGACGCGCGCCGACGAGGCCACCTTCACCGTCAGCGGCATCGTGAGCCAGTGCAACACCGACGTCCCCGACGCCGGCACACACCGCGCCGTGGTGCAGGTCTATCTGCGCAACGACAGCGACCCCGAAGGGCCCGTCAAGCAGCTCGTAGGCATGCAGAGCGTCAGCTTCGACAAGAGCGACCCGCAGACGCGCAAGCCCTTCAACATCGCCCTCGACCCCTTCTGGTTCCGCCAGTTCAACCCCGACTCCGGCATGATGGAGGAACCCGCCGACGGCACCCCATTCACCCTCCAAGTCGGCTTCTCCAGCGCCGACCGCGACCTTATTGATTTACCCTTTATCTATCACAACAGAAAATGAAAAAGACACTCCTGGCGCTAGCCTTACTTTCCTCTTTCCTCTTTCCTCTTTCCACTCTCCATGCCCAGCACGACAGCATCCCCGAGAGCGACCCCGCCATCCTGCAACGCATCGACGAGTGGCAGGACCTGAAATTCGGATTCATGATGCACTGGGGCATCTACGCCCAGTGGGGTATCGTGGAGAGCTGGAATATATGTAATGAAGCGTGGATTAACCGCGGCGGCGCCAACTACGAGGATTACAAACGTGCTTATTGGGCGCTCAACAAGACCTTCAACCCCCAGCATTTCAACCCCGAAAAATGGGCTACGGCCGCCAAGGGTGCCGGCATGAGGTATGTGGTCTTCACCACCAAACATCACGACGGGTTCTGCATGTTCGACAGCAGGTATACCGATTACAGCAGCACCGGACGTGAGTGTCCGGCGAAGACCGACTTCACGCGTGGCGTCGTCGACGCCTTCCGCTCCCACGGCTTCTGGACAGGACTCTACTTCTCCAAGCCCGACTGGCACAACGACGACTACTGGGCACACGAATGGGCCACCCCCGACCGCAACGTCAACTACGCCATCTCCGACCACCCAGACCGCTGGCAACGCTTCTGCGATTACACCTACGGCCAGCTCCACGAGCTCACACACAACTATGGTCCTATCGACATACTGTGGCTCGACGGCGGATGGATACGCCCCGCGTGGAGCGTCAACGACGAAACACGTCCGTGGCTCGGATGCAGCGGCCAGGTGCAGGAACTCGACATGCATCACATAGCGCGCGACGCGAGAGAAAGCAACCCTCAGATGATCATCGTCGACCGCTCCGTGGGCGGCCGCTACGAGAACTACCGCACCCCCGAAAAGCAGGTGCCCGACACGCTCCTCCCCTACCCCTGGGAGACCTGCATGACGATGGGCGACAGCTGGAGCTACGTGCCCAACGACAACTACAAATCCACCCGCGAACTCATCCACATGCTCTGCGACGTGGTGGCCAAGGGCGGCAACCTGCTGCTCAACGTGGGTCCCGACGCCGACGGCAACCTGCCCCAAGAAGCCATACAACGTATGGAGGAGATAGGCAGGTGGCTCGAGAAAAACGGATACGCCATCTACGGCACACGACCCCTAAAACCCTACACCCAGGGCAATGTGCGCTACACACAAAGCAAAGATGGCAAGCACCAATACGCAATCACGCTTACCGACGAATCCCCCTACGCCACCGTCAAAGAACTTAAAGGCAAAAAACGCAAATGACCAAGGAAGATCGCTACAAAAGCCTGCTGCCCCAGGCAAAAGCCCTCTGCGAGAGCGAGAGCGACATGATAGCCAAGATGGCCAATATCAGCGCCCTGCTACATACCACCTTCGGTTTCTGGTGGACAGGCTTCTACCGCGTAGCACCGGCCTCTTCCCCCTCTCCCAAGGATAACGCAGAGGATCACGTCCTCATCCTGGGCCCCTTCCAAGGACCTCTGGCATGCACCCGCATACCGTTCGGCCGCGGCGTATGCGGCACAGCATGGAAGGAACGCCGCACGGTGGTGGTGCCCGACGTGGAGAAGTTCCTGGGGCATATAGCTTGCAGCAGCGAGAGCCGCAGCGAGATCGTGGTGCCCGTATGCAAAGAGGACACTGTCATCGCCGTGCTCGACATCGACAGCCGCGAATTGGGCACCTTCGACGAGACAGACCGCCGCAACCTCGAAACATTAGTGCGCTATCTGTAGCGTTGTCGTTAGCGTCTACAGTGAGAACTTCAGGTCGATGCGGACAAACCAACAATCCTTCTTATCCCACCCGTCGACATAAGTGAGACGGCGCACGAAATCGACACGCAGAAACTTGAGGATATTCTCTATGCCGAGGCTGTACTCCATATAGGGGACATCTCCAAAGGAGCGTGTATCCGCAGGCATCTTGTAGAGGCCCTCAGCGTCGCCCAACGACGGGTCGTTGCGGTCGTCCAGCGCACCATACAGCAGATTGAATCCCACCACCTCACGCAGACGCAAGCGGTTGAGGAGGGGTATACGGTTGAGGATCCACCCCTTCAGGTGGTAGGTGGCGAAGAGCGCCACATACTTGTCGAGTATGAACTCCATAGGCTTCATGGTGTTGAAGGCGTTGGAAGAGATATAGATACCCGAGTTGCCCGAGGGTATATAGAGGCGCGGATAGGGTGCGCGGTTCCACACCATGCCTGCCGTCACCTTGGCGTCGATGTGTCCGAAGGAGGAAAGCCAGAGACGTTTCTCGGCGGCGAAGTCGGTGGTGTGAATCAGCATGCTGCCGTCCACAAGATTGATGTTGTGCCCTAAGGAGAGGAGCAATGCATCGCGTCGCAGGTTGGATTGCGTCTCACGGCGGCGCGTGCCGGCGGCGAAACCGGGGTTGAAGCTCAGCCCCACATGCCATTCCATATCGGTGAAAAAGTCCACTCGACGGGTGGTGCCATCGGCCTGATACTCCTCGTAGAGCAGTGACCCTGCCGGCTCGTACCGTCGTGCGGCCACCCACGTATCGAAGCGTATATGGCTCTTCCATTCCTTGCGGAAGCGCGCCAACCCTTGCGCCACGTACTGCAGGTTCTGTTCTTTGTCGGACGACGACATGATGTTGTCGCGGTCGAAGTTGTCGTACGCCTGCCCCGGTGCCTCCAGTTCGTATCCACCCATGATGCTGACGCTGCTGTAGGGCGGCTCATGCGAGTGGCGATCCTTGTCGTCGAAGGTATAGGTGAGCGTCAGGCTCCCCTTGGGGCGCTGGTCGCGAAAGCCGTAGGCCACATAGCCCTCGGCGAAATGGCGCGGGTCGAGCTCGGCCTTCGTCATGCCGCCCAGACGCAGTCGCCATCCCTCCTGGTGGTTGTAGCTGAAGAAATTGAAGACAGGGCCGATATCGATTTTGCTCTTGTTGCGCTGCCGCGCCGTGGGGATGTAGTTGCTCGAGAGCAACTCACCGGTGTATTTCAGCACACGGAATTCGGGCAGACGACGCAGCTCCACCCACATGCTGTCGAGCACCGTCTCCTTGACGCTGAGTTTGACGGGACGGCGTTCGCTGAACTCGCTCTTGAAGCGCATCAGATCCTTGCGCGGCAGGGTGACTTCGTGCTCGAAGCGCGAGAAGAGGCTGTCGGGCAACATGCTCACCGTGTCGCCGAGCTCATAGTCGGTGTAGACGCGCATCTGGTGCACGTAGAGCTCCTGGATATGCTTGGAGATATACATGCGGCCGTAGGTGTCGCAACGGTAGGGCAGCCACTGCACACGGCCACCGACACTGTCGCGGCGGAAGCTCTGCACGATACTCAGGTCGCGTACGAAGTTGAGGTTGACATGCGGCGAGACGGTCATCACATATTTCGTCAACGCGAAGCTGCTGTCGGCATCGAGGCTGACATACATACGACCTGTGAAGCCATAGCTCTGCTGGTTGGAAGGCACGAAGCTCAGCTCCACACAGCGTTGTCCCTCCACCTCGGTGGTGTCGGTAATATAGTAACGATAGAAGCCCACCGCCAGAAGCGGCGAGAGGGGGCTGGTGAAATGGTTGAGCATGAGCTCGATGTCGCCATCATAGATATCCACAGGGTTGAACATGGCTCGGATGTTCTCGTCGATGCCCTCATCGCTGAGCACCTCGTCGAGACCTTCCATACGCTTGCCCGTCACCAGACGGCGTTGCTGGCGAGGGCTACGCCGATAGCTCTCCTCAGCCAACAGCTCCCGCATGGACACCACGAGGATAGGCGTGGCGTCGAACTCCGTCTCGTCAATATATTTCTCCAGGAAATTCAATTTGCGCCAAAGACGTTTGCCTTCAAAATCGGGGTTGAAGTCGTCGAGCGACATTGACAGACGTTCATACACGTTGCGTCGGTAGCGCTCGCAGGACTCCACGCGGTTGTCTTCCTTGTGGGCTATCACCTTCTTTACCAGCTCGACAGCGGGATTGTTGCGTCGCGAGTATTTGCTCTTGCCCTTCTTAGCCACCACCTCCACGGTACCCAGCGTCTTGCCACGCGGCACCATCTTGATCGTCACACGCTTTTGTGTCTTGCCGCGCTTGAGCTTCAACTTCTGCGGTTCGTAGCCCATCATGCGGAAGAGTACGGTGGTGTAGCCCTGCTCGTTGCTCAAACTGAAGCGGCCGTCCATATCGCTCTCCACCCCTACCGCCGTACCTTCGAAGACGATCTGTACAAAGGGTATAGGCTCGCCCGACTCCGCATCGCGCACACGTCCTTGCACCCCTGTGGTAGCACTCTGGCTCCACAGCACGCCAGAATACAATAAGACGATGAGAAATGTTAAAAATCTCTTCATGCTATTGTCCAAAAGAATATCATATTTTGCTGATTACCAACCATTCGCCCCATGCCGCTGGCCGACCGCTGGCCATCCGCTGGCCATCCGCTGGCTTCTTGTCGCATCTCCGCGGAACGGCAAATGTTAAAAATCGCCCTTCTACCGAGGTGACCAGTTTGCCGGCAGACGATAGCGTGTGGTGGAATGGCCGAAGTTGTAGATATATCCCACCGTGAGAGAAGGTATGCCCACCCAAAATATCGAGCTCTCCATCGAGACACCGAAAGGACCTTCCGTTGCCGTTCCTCCGCCGATACGGGGCGGTATCATCTGATACTTGAGGTCAATGTACAGGTCGCTATGATAGCCCACGTAGTAGCGGAACATAAGGCCTGCATCGGCTGCCATATCGAACATAATGTTGTCGTAGCGCCAGATGAGGCCTGCGCCCAGATAGGGAAGGACGTTGAGGCGCACGCCGCGGCGGAAGCGCAGCGCATGGGTGAGGTTCACCATGACGTCGGCATGGACGGTGGAGTAGGAGTAGCTGTCGCCGGCGACACCACGGATGGTGTCGAAAGGCTCGTGAGCCCTGAGGCCTCCCAACTCGAAGCGGATGGTCCAGAAATTGCTGTAGTTGCGGCCAAACATCACCTCGGGGGTAAAGCCATACATACCGCCCTCGTCGACATGCTCGAAAGAGAAGGAGGAGAAGTTGGGACCGAGGCCTATGCCGAAGAACCAGTCCTGGTCGGTCTCTCGCGACTCATACTGCGTGCGACGCGAGAAAGGACTATCCGTGAAACGACAGTTGACGCCGGCGACGATAGAATGCAGGTAGACATCGCCTCCTCCAAAGTCGAACACCTCGGGGAAGAAACGGCATCTATACTCGGCAAAGACATCGAAATGGCTGCTCAAACGCAGAGGGACATGCACACCCATAAATGTCTGGAAATCGTGGTCGGTACCCAACGATACAGGACCCGACTTGACAGCAGCACGATAGGCCAAGCCAAGACCTATCACAGGATAGGCGTTGATACGCCAGTTGCGTGTGCGGAGAAACGTCGACGTGACATCCCACAGGAACGACACATCGGCAAAGGCGAAATTCTGACTGTACTCATGGCCGAGACGCTCTGCCGGCACGGTGCTGAAGTCGAAATCCACCCGCATCGCCAAAGGATACAGAATCCACTTACCAACAGCCACATTGCCAGAAAAACCCGTCTGCAGCTGCTCCACACGGTTGCTATAGAGGCTCATACCGCCACTGGCGGAGACGAACATATTGACACCAAAATCCGATCCCACCTGCGCATGCGAACTGGCAAAGGTGGCGACAAACAGAAGGAGAGTAAGGATACGCTTCATAAAGTGGAAAGAGGGAAGTGAAAGTTATTATATCATCTAGTAGGCGACCAGTGCTCGGGTATGCGGTAGCGCGTAGTTGAACGGTTGAAGTTGTGTATGTAGCCGATGGTGAAGATGGGGTAACCCACGCCAAGGATAGAACCCGACTCACCCGTGGAGCCCGCTATGCGTGGCGGCACCATGAGGTATTTCAGATCAAGGTAGAGATCGCCCATATTGGTGATGTAACGACGTGCCATGAATCCGATGTCGGCACCCAGATTGAATGACGGATGTGTGCGATAGCGCCACACGGGACCTGCGCCCAGGTAGGGCAAGAAATTCCACTTCACACCACGGCGGAAGCCCATCAGATGCCCCAGATTGATCATAAAATCGGTGTGGAGCATGTTGTAGGTGTACCACAAACCCGGCTGGATGGTGTTGCCCAGCACCGGCTGGCCCTCGGCATCGATGGTCGAGGTGGCCACGGTGGTGGCACGCTCACGGGCAAAGAAACCCGACAGCTCAAAGCGGATGGTCCACACACTGCTGAAGTTGCGGCCCACCATGATCTCGGGCGACGGGGTCCATAGCTTAGCCTCTAAGTCGGTAAGATGTTCGAACTCGAAGGAAGAGAAACTGGCGCCAAAACCGAAGCCCACAAACCAGTCCTCACGAGTGTCATGGGATGCATAGGCCGAGGTGCGCCGATAGGGATTGTCGGAGAAGTCGTAGGTTGCACCCACCAACAGCGAATGAAGGTAGTTGTCACCATGGCTGCCGTCGAACACCTGGGGGAGGAAATGCACCTTATACTCGAGGAATGCCGCCCAATGTTTGCCGAACCGCACCGGCCAGTGGAGACCCAGCATGGTGTGGAAGTCATTCTCAGAACCCAGCTCCAAACCATCGGAATTGATGTCGGGTCGGTAGATAAGACCCAAACCGATGAGAGGATAAGGCCAGTCGACACGATAGGGACGCACATGGTCGAAGGTGGCGCGTACGTTCCACATAAACTCGGCGCTACCCATGAAAAAGCTGGTGTTGGCGCTCGAGCCGTTCACCATCTGGTAATATGACGGCGTGGTAGCCATCTCGGCAGTGATGCGGAAAGCCAAAGGGTTGGTGATCCACCGTCCCGCAGTGAGCTGTACAGTGGGCACCGCGATGCCGCTCGACTCGCCACCAGCCGCATAAAATGATCCACCGCCACCCACAGAGAGGTAGAGGGTGTGGTCGTTGTAGGCGTTGCCACGCTGAGCTCCCACCGAAATGGTGAGAGCCAGCATGATCATGAGTGTGAACAGTTTATTCACCTTAAAGACTCAATGTATTCTCTAATTGTTTTAGGCTTCCTGCGCGCGTTCGCCAAACTCCTTGGCTGAGACCTTCTCGACCTCGGGTTTCACCTGATCCTTGAAGATCTTAGCCAGATTGTCGGCGTAGATACGATCGACCACCTGACCGATGTTCTGGCGGTCAGCGGCGATGCTCTCGGCGGCCTGCTCGAGGCGCTTCTCGGCATCTTCCTTGCTCTCGCCTTCGACGGCTTTGTCGTTGCGACGCAGGATATCCTTGATGTAGTCGATGATCTGGTTACGGGTGGGCTCCACAGGGCTGATTTCCTCAAGCTTGCCCTGGATGAGTTCCCATTTCAGCGAGGGCACATACTTCTCTGCCCAGTCGGCCTCGATGCTCTCGGGGGTCATATCCTTCTCGCCACGCGATGCGAACCAGCGCTTCAGGAAGGCCTCGGGAAGAGCGGCGCTGAAGTTGTCGACCAACGCTTTGCGCACCTGGTTCACGAAGAGCCAGTCGCTCTGCTCGTTGTTGGCCTTCTCGATCTCCTTCTGCAGCAGTTTGCGGAAAGCCGCCTCGTCCTTCACCGTCTGACCGGGGAACACCTGCTGGAAGAGCTCGTCGTTGATCTCGTGGGGAATAATGCGCGAAATGCCCGAGAGGGTAAGCTCAACATCGGCCTTAAACTTCTTGGCTGCGGCGCTGTCAAGGTGCAGGGCACGTTCGATGTCGGCAGCGGGGAAGGCCTTAGCCATATTGAAGACGACCTTTTCCTCGGCCTTCTTGCCCTCGAAGAGAGGCAGCAACTCGGCATCCTTGAGGTTCTGCAGGTTGAGGGACACAAAGGTATCCACACCACCTTCCTTCTTCACGCCCTTCTTATCAAGTTCCACCAGCTTACCGTACATGATATCGCCAGCTGCCACCGTCTCGGGAGTCTCAAACTTGCCATAACGGTTGACAACGTTGTTCAACTCTGTCTCGACATCTTTTGCGGTAACCTTGATCTGGTTGTACTTCACAACCACTTTGTCCCACTCGATGCTGAACTCGGGAGCGACAGCCACGTTGAAGTAGAACGAGAAAGCCTTCTGGTTGCCGAAATCCACTTCACCGGTCTTCTCATCGTTGCTCATAGGCATTCCGAGGATATGCAACTTCTCGTCATCGATATATTTGAAAAGGGAGGTATTGAGAACATTCTGCACAGCATCACCTACAATAGAGGGTTTATACATACGCTCAATCAGAGCGCGAGGTGCATTGCCTTTGCGGAAGCCAGGAACGACAGCACGACGCTGATAGTCCTTGAGCTGTTTGGTGACATTCTCAAGGTAGTCGCTTTCCTCAACATCAACCTTGATAAGGAGTTCCAAATCGCCTAAATTCTCTCTTGTAATCTTCATCTGATTAATTAATTTATTGATTTTTAATATTTTTTATTTCCAATAGAAAATGCAAAATTACAAAAAAAATTCACAATAATATAGTACTTATAAAAAAAAGACCTAAAGGTCTATATGACACCTCCACTTCCTGATCCTTTTTAGATGGCATAGTGATTAGTGCATATTGATAGGCAGTGCCCTGATGCGGTCGACGACGTCGGACACGCTCAAGCCTCCGCGATAGTGTTCGAACGGGAGATTTTTATAGAGATGGGTACGACGGGCTGCAAAGAGCCCCAAGCCACCATGAATATTGTTATACACAGCATCGCCAGTCGTACCAAGGGATGTCTGTGACACCGAGTTTAAATAGATATTAAAATCTTCGGTGCAGCAATACAGATAGACATCGACGGTGAAAAGCATCGTTTTGCTACGCGTATCGTCCTTCAAGAGGGCCGCCAGGTCACGCAAAAGCGAAGAGCTCTCGTACTGTACGCTAAGGGCATTGGAATTACTGTTCTGCGTGGCGGAGGGACAGGGTAGGTCCACAAAGGAGGTATCACCGTTTTCATACCTGTAATAGAAACGCACAGAGGGGCGGAAGAGGCGGGCATTGGTGAGGGTATCCGTATCCCATTTGATTTCGCATTTACCCGTAACATCGAAATTAAATCCCCCAAAATCCATAATGGCATTATAAGAGGGGGCCGTGATGGGACTCGGCTTGCTGCTGGTGCCAATAAATTTGATAAGTCCAATGGGATCCGTGCTTACAAGCACACTGCCGTCACTCTTTCTCACATAAAGGCTATATTTCCAATCCTGGCGAAGGCGGTTCTGTGTGACGGCATAGTAGAGCGGCATAGACGAGGAGGCAAAGGTACCTGCATCGCGTTCTGTGGTAGTATAGGTGAAGGGAATGGAATCTTTGAGATTACCATCCTGATGAGCAAGCAGATAGACATGGATAGTGCCCTGGGGATAGATAAGCGAATCACGCACAGAGGCATAGGAGGCGACATTGCCCTCTCCGAGGTAACAACGCTCTACACGTACCCACGAAAGAGAGTCGTCCTGGTCGAGGATGCAGTACACCACGGGGACATCTTTCCACTCAGCATTGGGCGAGAATTCAACCTCGCAGGAGCTGACGATCAGCGCCGAGAACAGCAGCAAGAGTATTTTCTTCATCGTGTGGGTTGTGTTTCGTTAAGCTGTGAGTCACTCACCTCCAACTCGTCCATCATCAGCCAGGGCTTAAGGCCTTTTGCCCGATGCCAGGTGGGTATAACACCCAATGGCACTGCCGTTATGGCAAGGTGCTGTGCCTCAGCACCAGAAAGTGGCACCATCACCTCTACAACACGCGGGTCTCTATTGTTCTCGTCGCCAGCATCAAACGGCAGGTCGACAACAACAGTGTCGCTATAGGCAACGCCGTCGAGCGAGCGCGCCACCATCACCCGCTGCGGGGCAAAAGCCCATGTGGCCGGCGAATGAGCAAAACGCAACATGACTGCATGAGCAGCGATAGGTTTGGATAGCGTCACATGCACAGTAACGGGATCGCCCGAAAAACCCAGCCAGCCATGATTAAAATCGTCCATGCTGCCCCGCTCACCATCGAACAAGATCGTGTCCGTGCCGATATTGTATGGGGTATTGGGCTTACGCGAAAAAGAGGTGGCGGATACGTAGTCGTAGTTGAACTTCCGCGTTGTTGAAAACGACGGCTGCCCGTCGGGGGTGTAAGCACGCGCCTTCACAACCGTAGTCGCTGTGATGACAAAAGGAGCATGGTAAAGAGGCGACAGGGGCGTAGGATCGCTGCCATCGAGGGTATAGCGGATGGTAGTATTAGAGGCCGAGACAATACTTATTTCCATAGGATCGGAAAAACGTGATGCCGAAGCATGAATGGCAGGAGACTCCACCATGCCGGTGGCCTCCACGGGAAAGACATTGCCATAAAAATCGGCGGGATGCCCATCCCCTACCTCCACAAGATGAACACGAAACGAAAGACTGTCATGAGGGGAAAGGATGGTATAATCCTTTGTAGCGGTCATGGTGAATGGGGTCCCTAATACTTCCATGAACAAACGTTCCCCTCCCCCATTTGCAGCACACCAGCGGACCTGATGACGCACAAGGCTATCGGCAGCATGAGAAAGGTTATTCACAGCAGTGAAACGGGGTCGACGGAAAAACGTCTCGCGATCGTTGCCAAACCATTGCACACTGTCGGAAGGAATATTCACCCTCACAGCAGGATGCAAAGAGTAGTGTCGCAATAAGTCAGACGGGAAGAGGGTATAGTCAACCACTACATCCCCCGTCCCATATAGCGTCTCGGTGACACGGGCATCACACATCGTACCACCCTCCGGTGCACGGAAACGAAGCATGTAGTCGCGACAAAGAAACTGGCCATCAGAGCGACGCTGACGAGCATCAATGGTGTCTGACACCCATCCCTCACCAAGCATCAACTCATGGCTGTAGGAAAACTTCACGCTATCAGCAGGGACAGACAAGTCGCTGGGTATTTTGAAAAGCCGTTTGGCAGTAGTATTGGCATTCAACGGGAAAGTCACCATACTCACCTGTCGGTCACCCTTGATACGCGCCACACGTTGCGTAGGACGCCGTACTAAGTCGAAGCGTACAAACATCTCCTCTCCAGGACGCATATCAATCGGAGGGATGCGGAGCGTAACCTTGTCTGCATCTCCGCCACCTACGGCTACCGCCACATCGCCCGAACTGATATTCGAACGTAGGTTAGTATATATGGTATATTCTATGTTATACTGCGACAGCGAAGTGAATACATTTCGGTTGTATACCGCAAACTCCACCTCATCAAGACCTTGCTTTATCACCGAAACATCGAAGGGACTATACAGCGCCCTAATATCGTTCTTCAACGTACCCTGCAAAGGCCACACAGCAAGAAAACCTCCCTGCAAAGACCGATGCGACTCCACCTTGTCCCACAACAAATCGTAGTCGGCAGCAGGAGCTGACAATACCAAAGATGGACGATCGTCACGTCGCAAAATGTACTGTTGTAATGTCTGCGCATTGGGATTGATGAGAGCCAATAGATCTGTTGTCTCCGTCAGTCCAGCCCCGGCAAAGAGTACAGGACGACTACCATCAAGGCCTTTGAGCCGACGGTAGGCAGCACCCATGCACACACCATTGTCACGCGTGTTACCCAACGACCATGCCAAAATGGATGGATGATTTCCGCACACCGAATAGAGGTTCTCCACACGCTTCTCAAAAAGAGGCGCAAGGTTGGGATCAGTGGCCGCCGCCTTGTGCTGCGTAGAGAGGGGGAAAAGATTGGCGTCACAAATAACATAGAACCCCATCTCATCACACATGTCATAAAAACACGGCACCTGAGGAGAATATCTGTCGGTTCTAATGGCATTGATGTTGCAGTTTTTCATACTCTGCAACGCCTCCCGCATCTGCTCTCGGGAAGCATGGTCGTTGCCATGCTCCTTGTCGTAGACCACCCCCTTGAGGGTGATAGCACGCCCGTTGAGCTGTAAATTTCCTTCGTGCACCTCAAGATGTCTGAAACCTACGCGGCATCCGGTCATCTCTTCCACATCCATGTCCTCGTTGCGCAGACGAAACACTACCGTGTATAGCGCTGGCGTCTCAGCTGTCCAGGCGTCAACACGAGAGAAACTTTGGTTAATCGTGACTGAGGCGGTAGCTTTTTTATCAAAGACCACCCATCTCCCCATCCTATCAAAAGAGCGCCCATTAGGGTCGTATATTTCAACCTCAAAATAATACTTACCCTTCTTGCGGCTATTGTATAATCCTGCGTCGAGAGTAAACTTTCCCGACTGCGATTGCACATCGTAGTCGGCCGTTACACTATACCCCGCAATACTAGGGTCATTACGGAAAATCAAATAGGGTTCCCCATTCAATCCAACATCTTCGTTGTCGGCCTCTAAAAGATCACCATGAGACCTCTTCAAGACCTCGACAACCAAGGTGTTTTGCTTTCCATATTTTAGGAAACCGTTCAATCCAAACTCATTCCAATGGCGAGAGTCGTCGCCATAGCCCACCTCCTTACCGCCCAAATAAACACGACTGGCGTGAGAGGCTCTAACGTAGAGAAATACCCGATAATCTTTCCAGTATTTCTCCACATTAATCTGACGAGAGTATATGATGGAACTATCCGTCTGACGCTGCTTCCATACACCATGCAACTCGTGGTAGTATGGCGATTCCCAATAGAAGCCCTTTTCGATAGCCTTCTCGTCGTCAAACGGAACAACGGTAGCTTGTGACGACGCAAATACCACTCCCTCCTGCTGCGCCATGGCAATCGGCACCATCAGGAAAAAAAAGAGCGCGAGGACAGTGGTTTTGCACATATGTGCGTCAATCGTTGCCGAAATAGAGGGAGAGACCAAAAGAGAACATATGCAATGTCACCTCTTCGGTGAGAGCAGGCTGCAACGTTCCCGTGATATCATCAAAGCGGAAACGATTCACCTTGTTGGATTGCAGCATACGGTAACCCACATGTGCCGCTACAGCAACAGAACGGCTGATGGCATAACGACAACCGCCTTCCAGAGCGACATATAAACCACCCTCCTCTATCTTGGTACCATTTTCTGCATTGGCTTTGCCCACAGGAAGCGAATAACCCGCCTGAATAACAGTGTATGGCGTTATGCGGCTACGCATGAAATGACTGCGCAACTCAACATAAAGTGGCAACTGGGTGAACGACCCCGTGGGGTCGGCCAAATAGGCGAAGCCAGCTCCCACTGCAGCCTCCTTGCGGAACTGGAAACCGCCAGAAATGGATGGCATAAAAGCCGACACCGTATCGGCAAAACCATTATCTCCGACGCCTCGGTTGAGGTTGCTTACATAACTACCGTCGCCAACGAAATAAATTCCGTGCCACCGGAATTCAACATGCCGCTGCGCGGCTGCTGTGCCAGCCAGACACAGCAGCGCAACAACAGCAAAAATTGTTTTCTTCATAAGACTGCTATTAAGCATTCATTTTCCTGAGATTCTCACTCACAATCAGGGTGGCCTCTGTAGCTGCCTGCACCTGCTCAACAGTGAACTCAGGATTAATCTCGGTGAGAACAATACCTTTGGGGGTAATCTCCATGACACCCATCTCGGTAATGATCATATTCACCTGACCCTTAGCGGTGAGGGGCAACGTGCATTTTTTGAGAATCTTGGGGTTACCCTTTGCGGTGTGCTCCATGGCGAGAATCACTTTCTTGGCACCCACCAAAAGATCCATGGCGCCACCCATACCGGGAGTCTTCTTTCCAGGAATCATCCAGTTGGCCAGGTCGCCCTCCTCATCCACCTGCATGGCACCAAGGACACTCACGTCGACATGGCCTCCGCGAATGATACCAAAGGAGGTGGCACTATCAAAAGTACTGGCACCAGGTGTGTGGGTAATATATCCACCACCAGCATTGATGAACCAGGGGTCTTCTTTGCCTTCCTCAGGGGTGGGGCCCATACCTATCATTCCATTCTCACTCTGAAGGATGACATGCACTCCCTCGGGCAAAAAATTAGGAATCATGGTTGGGAGACCAATACCAAGGTTAACGACATCACCATCGTGCAATTCCTGGGCAGCACGCTTGGCAATAAAGGGTTTAATCTGTTCTTTTTCCATTGTTTATGATTTTTTAGTTTTTTTATCTCTCTTTCAAGATGAACTCCAATTCATCTCATGTTGACCTTCTTATTTCCACCCACGGTTTACCATCTCTTGTGCAACATATGAAGCCACATCATCTGCATAGGTGTTAGCCCCAAAACCGGCATCGTACCCCAACTCTTTGGCCAGCTCATGGCTGATGCGCGGACCGCCACATATGAGAATCATCTTATCACGAAGTCCCTCAGCCTCGAGCATCTCCACCAATTCAGTAAGGTTCTTAATATGCACGTCCTTCTGGGTCACCGTCTGGCTCACAAGCAAGGCGTCGGCATGCAGTTCTATTCCCTTGGCAATAAATTCCTCATTGGGAACCTGGCTACCAAGGTTGTATGCTTCAATCATATCATAACGCTCCAAACCATAGTGACCGGCATAACCCTTCATGTTCATGATAGCATCAATACCCACAGTGTGTGCGTCCGTGCCTGTCGATGCACCCACGCAAACTATCTTCCGGCCAATATGCTCGCGGATATACTCATCACATTCTTTCATCTCCATGGTGGTACTCTCCACCTTGGGAACATGAATGGTGGTGTAGTCGACAGTATGGGTCAGCGAACCATAACAATTCATAAAGCAGAAGCCCTCGGTGAGTTCCTTTTGATATACCACCAAAGGGTTCTCAAAGCCCATCTTCTTCATCAACTGCTTAGCAGCCTCTTCTGCCTCCGCACCTGCTGACACAGGCAAGGTAAAACTGAGCTGTACCTTGCCATCATTCATGGTATCACCGTATGGCTTTATCTTAGTGAGGTCTAAGGTTTTGTCGTAATCCTTTGCCTCCATTGAATATAATCCTTCGCTCATCTTTTTTCTTGTTTAATGTTTACCATTTTCCGCTCTTAGGTCACATGCTTCAATGCATATTATCTCATGCGACCCATAATCCGCCTCTATTTTTTGCCTTTCATAAGTTCGACAAACGGGTTAAAGTAGTGCTTGCCTTTAAGGGTAACACCATCCAAACCTTTACCTCCTGTCTTGGGACGTTTCACATTGGCAAAGATACCTTTCTCCAAAGCGGTGAAAAGACCCTCACTCTCCATTGTCTCAAGCAACGTGGTGGCATTGTGGAGTACCTCCTGGGCTCTGCTCTTTATAATTCCCCCTTCTTTAAACTCCACCTCCTCTCCGATGTCGCGCATATTGTTGAAAATATATTTTGCATTCTCAATGGAGAGATAACGGTCACTCATAAAAGGAGTATGGATGGCCTCAGTAGGCATTCCCAACAACTGCAAGCCCTGGTGTGTCCATTGGCCTATGACATTGAATAGGGCATCTTGGATATGGCCACGGAATATATTACCCGTCATAAACTTGGTGGGAGGCATATACTTAAGCGGCGCCTTGGGGAAGATTTCACGAATCATCTGAGCCTGCGCGAGCTCATAGAGAAAACCGTTTGTAAGCATAGGATCCATCTCGAAAGCATGCCCCAAGCCCATCTGCTCCTCAGGGAGACCTGCCATAAGTGCCAGCTGCTCGTTAATAAGATCAGAGGCCAGCACAGTATGTGCCTCCTCGTAGGCATCGGCAGTGGTGAGGTAGTTGTCCTCTCCCGTATTGATAATAACACCAGCAAAGCCATTAATGATGCGACTCATATATTGGTCAATCAACGTGCGCTGCATGTTGATATCGCGGAAAAGAATGCCATAAAGGGCATCGTTGAGCATCACATCAAGACCCTCAAGAGCGCCCATGGCGGCAATTTCTGGCATGCAAAGGCCCGAGCAGTAATTGCAAAGCCTTATATAACGCCCAACCTCTTCCCCTACCTCGTCAAGAGCCTTACGCATAATGCGGAAGTTCTCCTGAGTGGCAAAAGTGCCACCAAAACCTTCGGTAGTGGCGCCATAAGGGACATAGTCTAACAAACTCTGACCCGTTGTACGTATCACGGCAATGATGTCGGCACCCTGGCGCGCACCGGCTTGTGCCTGAACGACATCCTCATAAATATTACCCGTGGCCACAATAATGTAGAGATAAGGCTTGCTGCCTTCACCTATCGTCTCAATATATTTCTCTCGGCGAAGACGATTTCCACGCACCTTTTCTATTGTGGCTGTAATAACAGGCTCCAAAGCCTTGTCAATCTCTTCTTTGGCATGCACGGGCATCTTTGTGATATCCATGGCACCAGCAGCAATAGCCTCGGCTATCTGCTGCGGAGTTTTACCCGTCTCTACCATGGCATTGCCAACATAGTACATCACACCTTCGCCAAGCACTCCTTTACTCTTGAGCTCCTCTACCACAACGTTGGGCATCGGCACCTCATTCTCATCGATACCATCAATACCCAGAAAGCGGCAAAGGGTACGCTCAACAGCCACCGTCGTGTAATCCTCTACGAAGTCCTGCACCTGTCCGGCAATCTTTTTAGCAACGGCACGGGCGTGCTCTACCTCCGCAAAATCCAATCCTACCTTACTTTTTTGCATTGTATTGTTATTGTTTATTTGTTTTTTATCCATTGGGATTTGGACTGCAAAAATACAACTTTTTTTATAATATAAATATAAAAATTGTCAAATGCACAAAAAAACCTCCGTTCTAACGGAGGTTCGTGGTGTCCTTTTCTTCTGCGTCCGATTGCTTCTTCGGCTTTGGAATTTTGATGTCCGACAAAGAATGGTTGCGGTTAAACCTACTAATATCCACATATCCATTCACCCCACTAATATGCCCCGTCTCCGTATACTGCCAAAGGGTGAACCGAGTACTAGGATATCCCTTATAATTGGCTATAAAAATATGGTACGAACTGTATTTCTTCCCGCTGAGGTGTATTTTATATAGTTTCTCACTGGTATAAATCATCGGTTTCACACCATATTCTTTCTCCATCAATTCAAGGAGTTTGTCAACACGCTCCATATTAAGGCGGTTCACATGATGACCTTCTATATCAAGCACCGGAACAAGGTCCTGCTCCTTCTTTTTCACCACCTTGCGAAAGTTTGCCATCTGCTGATAGGCTGTGGTCTTACTGCTGTATAGATGATAACTTCCTACCAGCAGACCTGCCTTCCGCGCTTTGGTGATATTGGTACGATAGTAAGGATCCTGTATGGACGTGCCTTCCGTGGCCTTGATATAGACAAATTTAACGGTAGAATCCTTAGCCACCTTTGCCCAATTGATGGTACCTTGAAACTTCGACACATCAATGCCTCGCGACCGTATCTGTGCATGCGATAAAAATGGCAAGATTAATAGCAATATAAATACTATTCGCTTCATATTTCCTTCTCTTGCACTATTACATCTGAATCTCGTCACCATTGGCATGAGCAAACCTAAACTCCAGTAGACCCATATGCTCCGAAGCCTCCACCTTTAAACGCACATGATATTTGCGCTGCCACCGACTCTTAATACTGCGCAACCACCCTTTCGTGATATAAGCATGAATATAGGGGTGGGTGATGACCGTTAGATGTTTCTCATTCGATACATCAAGAAGATATTTCAGGCTCGATTCCAGTTCATCAACGACAACAATACTCTGCTTGATATGACCCGAACCGTCGCACATCGGACATTTCTCCTGCACATCCACCTCCATTGCAGGACGCACCCGCTGACGAGTGATCTGCATAAGTCCGAACTTACTGAGCGGAAGAATGGTGTGTCGCGCCTTGTCTCTCTTCATCTCCTCTGTCATAACATCAAAGAGCTTCTTGCGGTTCTCGGCCTTGTCCATGTCGACAAAATCAACAATGACAATGCCTCCCATATCACGCAATCGCAATTGACGTGCAATCTCTTTTGCACTTTCTATGTTCACTTGCAATGCGGTATCTTCCTGCCCACTCCCCGATTTTATATGGTTACCACTGTTGACGTCAATAACGTGCATCGCCTCAGTATGCTCGATATAAAGGTAGACACCTGACCGAATGGTAACTATTCGGCCAAAAGCCCGTCGGATGTCTCGCGAGATACCAAACTGATCGAAGATGGGCGTAGACATCTTGTAGAGCTTGACAATATCCTCTTTGCCGGCATCCATGCCCTTAAGAAATTGTCGCACCTCATTGTATAAGTCGGGATTGTCTACATAAATGGTGTTGAAATCATCTGTTAGCACATCACGCAGCAATGCTGTCGTAGTACCCAGTTCGGCATGTATCTTTCCCGTGGAATTTACGCGCTTGAGATTGTCTGTCATGCGCGCCCAAAAATCCATCAATTGATGCAAATCATTGTCGAGCTCCACGACCGAACGACCCTCGGCAACTGTGCGGACTATAATACCAAAATTTTGGGGCCGTATGCTCTGCACAAGACGACGTAGGCGGTTGCGTTCATCATTCTTACGGATCTTCTGCGAGATAGAAACCTTGTTGGAAAAAGGCTCCAACACAAGATAACGACCCGCTATAGAAATGTCCCCCGACAATTTCGGACCCTTGGTCGATATGGGCTCCTTCGTAATCTGTACCAACACACCCTGCCCAGGCTTGAGCACCTTATCCATATCTCCCACTTTGTCAATAACTGGCTCTATCTTGAAGTTGCTCAATGTCTTGACATCCGTATTCCCACTCATCGCCTGTCGCAAATACTTCTCAGTTGACAAGTAATTTGGCCCCAGGTCTATATAGTGCATAAAGCCCTCTTTCTCACCTCCTATATCAACAAAAGCTGCATTGAGACCAGGCATGATTTTCTTCACCTTGCCATAGCAAATGTCACCAACGGCAAACTCACTGCTCTTCTCTTGATGAAGCTCCACAAGGCGCTTATCCTCCATGAGAGCAATCTGGACTCCTTCTGGTCCCGACGTAATTATTAGTTCCTTATCCAATTTATTACCGTTCCAATTACAATATGATTATCTATATTACAAATAAAACAAACCACATATCAACTCATTCGAGCTGATGCGTAATTTGTTTTAGTTTTGTTTTTTGAAGAATATCCTCAGTATTGAGCAACCCGTATAGCAGTCGCTCACACTTCGGTCTTATTTCTTCTTATGTCTATTCTTGCGCAGGCGTTTTTTACGCTTGTGCGTAGACATCTTGTGGCGTTTGTGTTTTTTACCGTTAGGCATAATAGTATGTTTTTTTTTATTTCACTTTCTTTTTCACATCCTGCATAAAGGTCTTGGCGGGCTTAAATGCGGGAATATTGTGAGCAGGAATGATGATAGTAGTGTTCTTGCTGATATTACGTCCAGTCTTCTCTGCACGTTTCTTAACAATGAAACTGCCAAAACCACGAAGATAAACATTCTCTCCTCCGGAGAGGCTCTCCTTAATGACGGTCATAAACTCCTCGACGGTGGCCTGGATAGCAACCTTCTCGATACCGGTTTTCTGAGCTATTTCAGCTACGATTTCTGCCTTAGTCATTTTAATTCTCTATTAATGTGTTATTACTTTTTCACCCAAAAATGGATTGCAAAAATAGTATTTTTTTTTCAATCCAATGTTTTTTTTCAAAAAAAAACGCTCCAAATGCCCTTGATGAAAAATCAAATACTTATAGTACAGCTATTTATAAAATTTCTTTTTTAACTAATATCTCTATAGAACCGTACGGCCTATTGCCATTTCTTCAACCTCTAAATGTTAATTTTTAGCAATCTGGATTACTTCCTTCTACTTCCTTTTTTCTCTTATTGAACGTGACATAAAAAAGGATAAGAGATGCTGCCGTACAACTCACCGTCACAAGGGCAGGAAATCCCATAGTAGCTTCGGGATCAATAGACAGCACACCACACTGAGAAAGCCAATACATCAGTACTACGAGAGCATTGTTGAAAAAGTGAGCTACAACATTGACAACAATCGAATTGCCGTAAATGTAAAGATAACCAAGCAATAGCCCCATGACAAAACGTGGCATAAATGAGAATATCTCGCCATGGAACAAACTGAACACCATTGCTGTCACCCACACCGCCACATGCCGCCATATACTCGGATAACGACGACATTTGCCCCCCTCATAGTTCCCTGTCATCCACCGCTCCAGTAAATTCTGCATCCCTACACGAAAAAAAAGTTCCTCACATACTGCAGGGATCAGCGCTATAACAAGCATATTAACCATCATCCCTCCCAAACTATCCGTCTTCATCACGGTGTCAAGTGTGCCCTCTGTCTGATCCTGCACCCTACGCATCACCTCCCCAAATAATCCCAAATCCCACGCATTATTCCATTCCGTGATCCAATCCGTGAACGGAGCCAGCAAAACGACAATGACGATACCCACGCCTGACTGACACCACCTTCCAAGGGAAAGGTCTGCACGACAAAACTCTCGCCGTTCGTCCCTATAATAGCGATATAGGACATATAGGACTGGTATTAGGAACGTGATAGGTTGCACTATCGCTTGCAAAAGCAGCGTCATGCCACGCGAGGTTATGTCCACCCCCACAAATGGCAACAACGCCATGGGAAAGGATACGACTAAGGTCAAAAGAAGAGCACCTGCCAACATTACTAGCAGATGCATCATCGGATTTTTCGTTTTACTCATCTCTGTGACCCCGGCGGGATTCAAACCCACGACTTTCGGAACCGGAATCCGACGTTCTATTCAGCTGAACTACGGGGCCTAGGTGTCAATTCACGCTTCTTTGACAGCGAATAACAAGAAAATAACTAAGTCAATGAAAAAATATTGTACAAAACAGCAAAATATTTTTTATTATCTAAATAAGTATCCTTCCTATAAAAAAAAACTGCACGACACATATCGTGCAGTTCGGTAGAGATTTGCTTTCGTATCTCTTTTGGCATTCCGCTTTCCTGCCAATCAATACTCAGCCAAAATAGCGGGCACCTGATCGGGAGTGAGGCGGCCATAAACCTTGTCACCAATCATAGCAACAGGAGCCAGTCCACAAGCACCGACACAACGAAGGGTGTTAAGACTGAACTTGCCGTCAGGGGTGCATTTCCCCACCTCGACTCCGAGATGACGCTGGAAAGCATCCAACACCTTCTCTGCACCACGTACATAGCAGGCCGTGCCAAGGCAGATGTCAATAGGGTGCTCTCCCTTAGGCTGCATGGTGAAGAAGCTATAGAACGACACAATACCGTAAACCTTCGAAACAGGTATATTCAGCTCGTGGGCCACAACCTCTTGCACCTCGGCGGGCAGGTAACCGAATTTCCCCTGCACCTGGTGCAGCACATTGATGACTTCGCCACCCTTATTACCAAAGCTCTTGCAAATGTCTTTGATAATGTTTATCTTCTCTTCAGATATCTTGATGTTTGCCATTGTTCTTTTGATTTCTGATTTCTGAATTCTAACTTCTAAGTAGCTTGCGCAGTACAGTCGCCGCGTCAGCCTACTTAGAAATTAGAATTTAGAAGTCATAATTAAACTTTTATTTCGTTGCCTCGATTTTGTCGCTCTTGTCGAAGTAGTGGGTGTGGAGCTGCTCGTGGCTGAGGTGGCCGCAGGGTTCACCGT
>CACZRR010000060.1 GCA_902783595.1 uncultured Bacteroidota bacterium | reverse complement strand
GATGACACCCTTGGTGCCGATGATGGAGGCGTTCATGAAGGGGTCGCCGCAGACGTTGAGGCCCACGTGCTTCATGCAGGTCATGGCACGCTTGCCGCTATAAGCCACGCCGATAGAGGCCTCGAGGGCGGTCTTCTCGTTGGCGCACCAGTTGGCGACAACGCCCTGCTCTTTGGCCTGTTTGCTCTTCATCACATATTCGGTAATCTGCGTCGAGGGGGTGCCGGGATAACTGTTGATGGCACTGCCGCCAGCATCGATAAATGCCTGCGCAATGGCCTCGTCGCCTAAAAGAAGGAGTTTTGACATAATCGTTATTTTTTGTTAGTATATCTATATTTCAATAATTCTGTTCTTCATGACAAAAAAGAACATTTCGCGACTGCAAAGATAGGCAATAAAAATCACCTAGCCAAACTTTTTTCCTAATTTTTTTTAAAAGCGGCTCCCCGGCATCCCCATTACTTGTGCCTCTCCCCGTGTGGCCGTCTCCTTCTGCCGCTCCAAGGGCACTCCGCCACCACCCCCTGTCCCTCCCGCGGCATGGCCGCCAAGGGCATAAGCGAAGCAAAAATTTTTACAGAATGAAAAAAATGTCGTATCTTTGCACGCACATTCAGCAGGTCAAAAAATCACATAGTCGTATGTCAGACACATTGGTTATCACCCCGACTTACAACGAGAAAGAGAATATCGAGGCCATTATCCGCAAGGTGTTCTCTCTCCCCAAGGAGTTCGATATGCTCATCGTCGAGGATAATTCACCCGACGGCACCGCCGCCATCGTCCATCGGCTTATGGACGAATTCCCCGGACGCCTTCATATCCTCGAACGCAAGGGCAAGCTCGGCCTCGGTACCGCCTACCTCGCCGGCATGCGGTGGGGCGCCGACCACAAATACGACTATATGATCGAGATGGATGCCGACTTCAGCCACAACCCCGACGACCTCATACGTCTCTACGACGCCTGCGCCTCCGGAAAGGGCGACGTCGTGGTGGGCAGCCGCTATGTCGACGGCAAGGTCAGCGTCGTCAACTGGCCCATGGGTCGCCTGCTGATGAGCTATTTCGCATCCAAATATGTGCGCCTGGTCACAGGCATGAGGGTGTGCGACTCCACAGCAGGGTTCGTATGCTGGAGCCACCGCGTGCTCGAGAAGATGAAGTTCGACAAGGTGCGCTTCGTCGGCTACGCCTTCCAGATAGAGATGAAGTACACCGCCACACGCCTGGGATTCAGGGTCCACGAGGTACCCATCGTCTTCACCGACCGCGTGCTCGGCACCTCCAAGATGAGCATGAAGATATTCAAGGAGGCCTTCTTCGGCGTCTTCAACCTGCGTATGCGCAACTGGCGCAATTACTGACTTTCCCCTGATTCTCTCTCCTCCTCGATGCTGAAATCGAGATAGGGCAGCAACCGCTGCAGCATGGTGTCGCTGCAGGTGGGTAGCGTGCGCAGCATCTCGGCGTCGCGCAACGTCACCCCCTGGCGCCGCAGCTTCACCACATCACGTGCCAGGTAGTAATCCATATAGGGGTGCCGCAGCAGCTCCTTCAGAGGCAGCACGTTGATCTTCATGCGCCGCACATGCGTGCTGTCCAGCGTCAGACTTCCGGCGATGTGCGCCACCAACTCCGGCGTCATGCCGTAGACCTCCAGCAGCTGCTCCCTGTCCACAAAGCCCCCCAGCTGTTCACGGTAGCGCACGATGCGACGCGCAAAGGTGGGCCCTATGCCGTGCAGCAGCTGCAGCGTCAGCGTGTCGGCGGCGTTGAGGTCCACACGCAGCGGCGCCCGCCGGTAGTGGAGGGCCTGGCGACTGGCTCCTGTTCCATTGTGGAGGGCCTGGGGACTGGCTCCTGTTCCACTTGTTGGGACAGGTGTCTGTCCCCTGTACCTCTGCCGCCCGCTCTGCTCCCATCGCGCTACACGCCGTGAGCGGTATACCGAATCCTCCAAATTCTCCAGATGCGACCTCTCCGCCGCTCCTTCTGCCGCTGTGGGAGACTCCTTGCCGCTGCGTGGGGTCGAAAAAAATATGATCCCCAATGCTATCGCAAAGAGCACTGTAAACCAAACCATTCCGACCACTTGTGAATGTGTCGGCGTCCATTTTCGCCCCCCTTTTGTGAAGAAAAATTTTGTCACATCAAAATATCTTTGTACTTTTGCACCCGCTTTTCGAGAAAGCGCGAGGTCTGTTAGCTCAGTTGGTTTAGAGCGCTTCCTTCACACGGAAGAGGTCGAGAGTTCGAATCTCCCACAGACCACCCCAAGCCACCACAACGGTGGCTTTTTTTTGTCGCCGCCTCCCTCCCTCTTTCAGCGCTAAACCGTCGGTTCCCATTTCTCCTCTTTTTACCCCTTAACGAACAACCTCCCAGAATTATTGTGGGACCCGGGGACTGGCTCCTGTACAAAAAAACCATCGCACGCAGTAGCGATACCATAGAAAAAGATTCACCAAGATTTCAAAGATTTCAAAGACCTCAAGAAGAGAGAAGTAGAAGAAGATCTCCAGGATCTCCAGGATTTCCGCCGCTAGGCGGGGAGATAATAAAGAGAGAGATAAACAGGATCTATGGATCACGCCGCAGGCGGGAGTTGAAAACACAGGCGGGAGAAATCCCTGGCGCTCAGTAGGCTTCGAGTCATTTGTACTACATGACACCTACATGACACCTACCTCATACTACCGCCGCTATTGCCGCCGTGGTGCACGACCCTGCCAGCAGGAGACCGCAGACGTAGGCGATAACTTTGAGGACGATGACCCACCAGGGGTCGCTGATTTTGATCTTGGCAGCCGCGGCGGCCTCAGGGTCGCTGACGATGCGGTCGATCTGGGCTTTTGTGAGTTTGACTTTCATATTTTTTTCGTTTTGGAGTTTTATATTTTCTTGTCCTGAGCTTGTCGAAGGATCGTTTTTGGTTGGGTTTGGAGTTTTCGTTCAATCACTTATGTGGCGCCGTGAGTACTGAACGACGATGCAAAAGTACGACCGCCGCATTGCGGTCTACGAATGACAACGAAATTTTTTCTTTACTTTTTTAAGGCGCTGATTTCCAAATTATTATTTTTTTTTACTTGGGGCATTGTGTGACTGTGTGACAGTTGTGACAGTTCAAAATAGAGGTATGCAAAAGTCAAAAGTAAATTTTATATTTATATATATAAATAGTATTTTGGGGCATGGTATAGCTCGAAAAGTAACTGTCACAACTGTCACACTGTCACAAAGTACTCCTGGGGGGGGCGAACTCATCCTCTCACCCCCCCCTTGCGTCGGCTTTGTCTTGTGTAGCCCGCTTGCGGGCGCTCATAGTGTGCCCGCCGGTTCCCCGGCGGGTGTATCCCCCCCACCCAACGGCAGCCGATCTCGAATTGGCGCCCATCCTCTCTCATCTCCCGTGCGCGGAGCCTCCGCTCCGCGCATGGTGGCCACCCTTGTTGGTATCGCCCCGAAGGGACTCTAATAGGGAGGGGCGTGTGAACCGTGGGCATAAGTCCACGGATAAGAACTGGCGCACCCTGCTTTTGTAAAACAAAGGGAGAAACTTTTGCACGGTTTTCTCCCTTTTTTCGTATCTTTGCAAGACATATTATTATCTGATTGGGAAATGAAAAAGGATGTATACCTTTATATTATAGTTTTTTTTGCTGCGATGACGTTCGCCTGTTCCGGAGGGGGAAACAGAGAAAAGGGACGGCCACCACAGCCATCGGATACGCTGTATACCCCCGAGGCGGCGATGGATGTCGTCGACCAAGACCCCAAGCGAGCATTTGTTATCATCGACTCGGCGATACTCGTGGGCAATGTCGACGAAAACCTCGCCACTATGTTCAAGGCTAGGCTGTTCAGCCAGTCGAACGAAGAACAAAATCTCGACACTGCGCGGCAACTGCTTGAAGGGCTGATGGCAAGCGAGTGGGTTGAGGACTCTAACAACCGCGAGATGGTGCTCGACCTACTGGTGAGCACCTCCCGGCTACAGGACGACTATGAACAATGCATTCGTTGGGCCACTGAGAAGGCCAACTTCTGCCGTCGGCAGGGCAATGAGACCGAGGCCCTGCGCACAGAAGCCGAGATAGGCGTCGTCCTCGTTGAGCTGGGCGAAGTGGAGGAGGGTATTGCCAAACTCAACAGTGTGATCGCCAGCCTCGATGGGCGGCGCAGTGCCGACGATTTGGATGCCTGTGTCATCGCCCTCAGGCGTAAAATCCGTGTGATGAAGAATCTCGGCCGCGAAGAGGAGATTGTTCCTCTGGCGCAACATCTTATCGAAGTGCTCAACAACTATCGCGAACACTATGCCGAGTATGCCGACAACTCCTACCGTATGTCGACCGACAAAGAGGAGGTGGAAGGCTATTGCGACTACTATACCGCGCAGGCCTACGGCAACTTAGCCCATGCCTACGCTTCCCAGAACAAGCCCCAGCAGGCGCGGCACTACCTGTCGCTGTTCGAGGGGAGCAGCTATGGACAGACCCTCTACGGCCGTCAGGCCATCGCCCCGACATGGTGTCTGGTGGGCGACTACGGCAAGATGCTGGCCGCCTACGACGAGGTGGCGGAACAGATGGGCAGCGATACCGTTAACCTCGATTATGCCAAGATGTTGCGCGGCCGCGCCATCGCCGCCAGGGCCATGGGGGACGCCACCGCCGCTACCGATTACTGGCAACGGTATTCCTGTCTGAAAGATACGCTCAGCCATCAGTTGTTGGAAGGCAAGGCCCACAAGTATGCCGCCCGCTACCAGCTGCAGGAGGAACGCCTCAACACCGAGCGCGAGGAGGCCGCCAAGAAACGCATAGGCATCATTGCTATATTATTGGGGCTCATGTTCATCGGTGCGGCCGTCTTCGTCTTCTTCCTGATGAAGCAGCTGCTCTCCATCCGTGAGAAGAACGCCGTGCTTACCAAGGAGATCACCGACAAGATTAAATACGAAGAGGAATACCTCGCCTCGATAAAGAAACAGACTGACAGACAGTCCAATGCTGCCACAGCCACCGAGCAGCCGGCCCTCACCGACAGCGAGTTGTTCGAACAGCTCCGCCGCGTCATCGTCGAAGAGGAGCTGTATCTCGACACCCAGTTCGGCCGACAGCAGCTGATGGAGCGGCTGCACCTGTCGAAGGAGAGCATCGGCGCCGCCTTCTCGAAAGGCAGCCAGTATACGTCGCTGGCCTCCTTTGTCAATGAGATACGTCTCATCCGTGGCGCCAAGCTCCTCGTCGAGCATCCCGAGATGAGCATCTCCGACGTGGCCGCCGCCAGCGGGTTCGGCAGCAACGTCACCTTCTCGCGCAATTTCAAGGAACGCTACGCCCTTACCCCGACGGAATTCCGTTCAAGAAATTGAAGAAAAAGGGTGCAAGGAGTGCGGGAAGAGCGGGGAGAGCAAGACAAAATAGCGTCTTTTTTCGGCTCAAATCGGCTTAATAATTTGTCTGGGACGGATTGTTAAGCCGTTTTGTTTTTCTTGATAATCAGATTGATAGTTTGTCTTCGATTAATGGTTTGTCCGTAGGGGGTTAATGGTTTGTCTGTGCGTTAGCACGGGTGGATTTTTGTGTATACTTTTGCAGCAGAAAAAAGGAATCGTTATGTCGAAACCAGGCAACATTGGAAAGGCGATACGCTTCCTCCCCTGGCACTACTGGCGGACAGATCCGCACTGATGGTTTGCCGGTCCGAGCCGTCCGTTCCGGTAAATAATTGCAAATGAGAATAAACGTATTAATCAATAAAAGAATAAACCAATGAAAAGCATTTTTTCCATCACTTCGATCGCTATGGCTGCCGTCCTCGCATTTACGTCGTGCGGCAAAGACATAGATCTTGAGAGCATTTCCATCACCCCTGAGACCACCACCATAAAGGTTGGCGAGCCCCTCACCCTGAAAGTCAAATACAACCCTGATGATGCTGACAACAAGCCCACAGCGGTTTGGACCTCCTCGGACTCGACTATCGCCATCGTTACGAAAGGTAATGTGACCACCATGAAAGCCGGTGAGGTCACCATCACCGCCACCGCAGGCGAATTCACCGCCACATGCTACCTTACCGTAGAGAACGACACTCCCATCGAAGGCACCTCGAATGTTTCTCTCATCGGCACCTTCTTGGGAACCAACTGGAACGTGGATTATAAACTTGCCGAAGTTGAAACGAACATATATGTCATCAAGCATGTTACACTCACCTATCCCGACAAGTTCAAGATCCGTTTCAACAACAACTGGGACGTGAACCGTGGCGCCGACGTTGAGAACATGCCTGTGGAGCTCAACCAGGGCTTTGCCGTAGTTGAGCACGGCAAGGATGTGATACCTCATCTGAACGGCACCTACGATATCTGGTACAACAAAGCCAAAGAGCAGATGGCTGTCGTGACAAGGGACGGCCAGCCCATTTGGGCCAACTAAACGTAAGCGGCTTTAGTTATCAAAGGGAGAAACTTTTGCATGGTTTTCTCCCTTTTTTCGTATCTTTGCACCCAAGATTAGTTGGATAAAATGCTTAGTGATGACCCGTGAAGAATCTGTCTTTGAATCGTTTTTCTGCCGCCATCTCCGCGGTATGACGCGCGCTGCCGCCGCCGTGGTGGCTGCTGCGGCCATCCTGCTGGCGGGATGCGCAGACGGCGACAAGCAGTTGAAGGAACGCGCCGCGGAGCTGTGCAGCTATATCCCCGACCACGCGCTGCGCGAGGAGGCGCGAGAGCAGATGACGGCGGAGTTCTACAACGTGCTCGACACGATGTTCAACCGACTGCCCGAGCATGAGGCTATGGACCACGAGTGGCTCTACTATTTCGTCACCGCCAACGGCGGCACGATGGCCGACTACGAGGTTGTGGATGTAAGGAAGAGCGACAAGAGCCACGCCACCGCCACCATCATGGTGCGACAGAAGTGGGAGGACGGAAGCTTCGACCCCACGAGCGACATAGAGGAACACCGGCTCGAGATGGAGAAGGTGGACGGACGGTGGCTGATGTCAGATTTCGACGAGCACAAGGCCGACTGCATCCGCCATATCGCCATCAACCGCGACGAGCAGGCCCGACGCAAGGCCATCGGCGACTACCTGGTGAGCACGATCGGCGCGCAGTACATCAAAGGAGAGATATGCATCCCTGTGCTGATGATGGTGGCGGAGGATGGCGACAATGTGTGGGGCGACTTCTGGGTGTTGTGGTACAACCAGGTGGGCGATACGCTGATGTGCGTCTCCGGCGGCAACCACGCGGGTCTGATGACCCTCGAGAAGAGGGACGGCGCCTACAAGGTGCTCTCGTTCGATCAGACGGTCGACGGCGCCGGCAACGTGGCCAGCGCCAAGCGTATCTTCGGCAAGCATTACGATATCTACCAGAATATGCACGCCAACCCGGAGGTCCGCGAGGCCGTGAGACGCGAGCAGCTGGGCGAGTATGTGAAACAGCACGCCCTGCCCGTCCGCTACTACCAGGATTACGGCTGGCCCGCGGTGGCGATAGAATGATATTAAACTGACCCTACTATCATGGTACGCGAAGAAACTGTTTTTGGCCCCATCTTCAGCCGCCGTCTCGGCAGCTCGCTGGGCATCAACCTGCTGCCCGAGAAGGGCAAGATATGCAATTTCGACTGCATCTACTGCGAATGCGGATGGAACCGCGACGGACGCACCGATACCGTGCTGCCTACCGCCGAGAAGGTGCGCACGGACCTCGAGCGCATGCTACAACGTCTTTCGGCGCAGGGTGGCGAGGTGACGCTTGCCAGCTCGCATGGTCATGCGTTGCCGGCGAGCCACAAGGCGGAGCCTACGCCCGTCGACAGCATCACCTTCAGCGGCGACGGCGAGCCCACGCTGAACCCCGAGTTCCCGCAGATCATCGACGACACGCTGCGGCTGCGCGACCGGTACTACCCCAAGGCCAAGGTGAGTGTGCTGAGCAACGCCACACGCATCCATATCCCCGAGGTCTTCGACGCCCTGCGGCGTGTCGACAACCCCATCATGAAGATCGACGCCCCCACCAACGAGCTGGTGGAGAAGATCAATATGCCGGCGCCGGGGTACGATGTGCAGCGCGTCATCGAGGCGCTGAAGCGCTTCGAGGGCGACTTCGTGCTGCAGACCTGCATGCTGCGTGGCAACGGCTTCGACTCCTCGTCCCCCGAGGTGATTCTCCCCATGATGGATATCGTACGTCTGCTGAAACCCCGCGAGTGGATGGTGTACACCATCGACCGCGCCACCCCCATGCAGAGCCTCGAAAAATTCTCCCCGCAGGAAATGAAAGCCCTCGTCCAACCCATCATTGACGAAGGGATTACGAAGGTTCAAATCAAGGGTGCCGTAGAGGATAACTAGAGAACTAGAATCCAGTCGGCTATGGTTTCCATGGTGTAAAAATCGAAGGTTTCTTCGATG
>CACZRR010000059.1 GCA_902783595.1 uncultured Bacteroidota bacterium | reverse complement strand
GCCGGCGGTCATCTGGCCGTACTGCGTCACGCCGAGGGCGTTGTAGCGCTCCCAGTCGTCGGGCTTGCTATAGTTGGGGATCATCATGCCGTTGGTGACCACCACGCGCGGGGCGTCCTTGTGGCTGGGGTAGAGTCCCATGGGGTGACCGCTGTACATCACGAGGGTCTGCTCGTCGGTCATCTCGCTGAGGTACTTCATCACGAGGCGATATTGTGCCCAGTTCTGGAATACGGCGCCGTTGCCACCGTAGGTGATGAGCTCGTGGGGATGCTGTGCTACCGCGGGGTCGAGGTTGTTCTGTATCATCAGCATGATGGCGGCCGCCTGACGGCATTTGGCGGGATACTCCTCGATGGGACGGGCATACATCTTGTAGGTGGGACGCAGACGGTACATGTAGATGCGGCCGTACTTCTGCAGCTCCTCGGCAAACTCCTTAGCCAGCATCTTGTGGTGTTTGGCGGGGAAATAGCGGAGGGCGTTGCGGATGGCGAGCTTCTTCTCGGCAGGCGTCAAGATATCCTTGCGCTTGGGAGCATGGTTCACCGTAGGGTCATAGGGTTGGGGTTCGGGCAGCGGATCAGGAATACCGAGTCGCAATTCATTCTGGAATTCTTCTAAAGTCATGATGCGTATTATTTATTTTAATTTTTACTTCCTTTAAAATGCCGTGTGGTGGAGTGTCCTTGCGAGACATCGTGGTAGGTGAAGAACAGGCTGTCGCCCTTAATGTTTCCATACCACTCGCTGTGAGGATTGTTTGTGGTGGAGGTAAATGTGCCTTCCGAGGTGCAACTTACCGGGAACAATTGGTCGATATAGTCAATTACCAATTCATTGGCATCCTGTTTGGTGACGGATAGTGTCTCGTTGGTGTAAACAGTGTCAAACTGCTGGCCTGCCTCCGCGGTGTGGTGGTATTCGCTAGATCCCTCATACGAGCCAATCCAAGCGTCGCGGAAATCGGTGTCGTTGTCTTTGTCTTCGCAAGCGACAAAAATTGCTAAGCAAGCGATAATCAATAAGCTGCCTATTTTCATATCTATATTTTTTTATATAATCGAGTGCAAAAATACGAAAAAATTCCAACTCGAAAACACCATTTTTAGTTAATTTTTAATTTGCTGCTTATTAATAGCTACTTCTTACCAATACATACCCATCCCCCTACCAGCTCCTTCCAAAGTAGGACATGGGTAGGAGATGGTAGGGGGATGGTCGGGGATTTGTTAGACTCGAATATGCCAAGATTCCCGTGAGGGCCATCGCTTGCCGATCCCAAAGCACGGAGGCGCACGCGTTATTGCAATACCACCACTTTGCGAGCCGGACGGTCGCCGACGCGGACCAGGTAGACGCCGGAAGGAAGATGAATGGTGAAAGGCGAGAGATGAGAGGAGGAGGAAGTCATGTGGCGACCGAGCATGTCGTAGATAGTGACTCGTTCGCCGTTGGCACCAACTACGACGATACCTTGTGAGACGCCGTATATCCGTGGCATATCAGCGTACTCCATGTCATCTATGCTGGTGCAGTTGTCGTGTATGTTGGTGAACTCGTACCACCAGTAGGCTGCCTGGTAGTCAGGGATGGTGCCGCAGGGCACGGTGAGGCTGACAAGGTCTGGGTTGAGGAAGAAAGTGGCGGGGTGGATAATGGGAGGAATTTGAGCACGCGATATTACGGATGCAAGCTTCTGGTTGTAGTACGTCCTCGGGAAGCAGGTGTCGCCAATCTCCTGCACCGAACTTCCAATCACCACCTGTAGGGTGTCGTCCTCTGTCCAATAATTAACATAGTGGAAGAATGCCCGCTTGCCAACATACTTGACCTCGTCGGGTATAACCAGCGTGCCACGCAGGCTGTTGCAGTTGCTGAAAGCGAAATCAGGTATGCGCTTCACATTCTCACCAATATTGACAGTGCTAAGGCTATAGCATTCGATGAAAACAGGATAGAAGTCTCCGCCAATCCATCCGCGACACATCTCGATACAGCTGTCGGCATTGAAGTTGACGGTGGTGAGGTTTGGGCAGTACCAGAAGGCGTTGTCGCCTATATACTTCATGCCGCGTGGTATTGTCAATTCTCTAATGTTGTAGTTCCACGCAAAAGCCATATAGCCTATGCGTTCCAAGCCTTCTGGCATATTGATGACGGTCAGGTTGGCAAGGTCAAAGAAAGCCGAGTCGAGAATAACACGAGCCTCATCCGCTATATTGGCCGTGTGTAGCTGGGAGTGGCAGCCGATGACTGTGTCTTTGGCGGAAGAGGTGTAGTAGATGCTGTCTACCACGTAGATGGGACGGGCTGTTACTATAATATCCTGATAGACATCCGCCCAAGCCCATGCGCCATTATATACGTCGTTCTTGTTCGCTTCAGCGCCTATACGAAAGCGACCAGGATTGTTGTACACCATGGTGACACTGTTTTCGGTCTGCGAAAGTACCGTAATGTCATAACCATCGCCCTCGTAATAGGGCAACAGATTATAGTATCGTTGCCGGCTGGATATATCGTACGACCACGCACGATAGACGTCCGCCGTGTCGCCGTTCTGCAATGTGGCGTTGAGCGTCAATGTAACAGTGTCGCCCACGGTGACTATGTTGGGCACGTCGAGAGTGACATCTATCTGGTACTGGAACACCGAGACATTGCTAATCTGGAACGACGAAGCCGTATTATTACCGATATACTCAAACACAACACGTATGCGACCACCAGGGCTAATGAAACTCGGCTTGACCATTATATTCTGTACCAAATATGACCAGCTCGACAGCTCTCCATATTCGTCTTCAATCCTAATCATGAACTCGGCGTTGCTATTCCAATCAAAGTTCTCGTCCACCTCGCCGCGGAATGCCAGGAAAGTCCTACCGGGCAACGATTCGAGCCACGGGCTGGTGAGTTTCTGTCCATTGCTGATAATGGATGCATGGTTGTCGTCAATTATCGTCGCACCGTTTTCGGCCGTCCAACACTGTGTGAAGTCAGCGGTATAAGGCAGCACGATGCTGTCGCAGTCACCCACGCTGACCATCATCTCGTCGGTGGTTGTGCCGTTGTTGTTGCTCACCGTAGCTGTGACCTGATACCATCCTGTCTGGTTCCATGTAACGTACACCGTGTCGCCGGTGGCTGTTGACGGGGTACCGGCTTGCAGGCTCCATGTGACAGTGGTGGCGGTGCTGTGTACGGCACTGAACATAGCTGTATTGCCAACAGTTACTAGTTGGTCGCCCTTGATTACCACCGTTGGAGCCGACGGTGTAGGCAGCGTGTCCGATGTCACGGCCTTTATCATCCACGAGGAACTGCCGTCGTTGTAATATTCATCCAGTCGAGTCCACGAGGAACCATCGACCGTCATCCAGTTGCTGTTTGGATTACCAGTGTAGCGGCACGAAGTCGCCGGCCAAGGCTGTTCATGGTTCTCGAGGGTTATCCATAGGCTATCGCCGGCGTTGATGGCCACCGTATCGTCAAGTACTATCTCGTGCCAGCCGTAGCCTTCTATGAGAGCCGGCTGCGAGTGCACCAATGTGCCCGGAGCTGTAGCTCCTCCCTTGTAGACGTGCAATGTATAGATGTTGTCGAAAACAGAATACATCTTTACGCTCTTCAGGTAGTTGCGTCCCTGCAGTTCGGCGGCAGGCAGCATGATGCCCCATTCGTCCATGTCCCAGCAGGTCTGGAAGCTCTTGTCGCCACAATACGATACTGTGTCGCCGTCTGCAATAACGCCAGGGTTGTCAAAGCGCCCACGTATCATGAACGAGAAGTGTGTCCACCTCGGGTTAGGGTTGAAGTCCTCTCCATAGAGGAAACCATCGGGGTTGCCGGAGCTGGACGTTATGGTGGCCGGGAACTGTATGTCGTTGTTGTGGAAGGTAATCCAGATGCTTTTGTCGGCCTCCACCGTATAGGGTGTGGGCAGGAAGATGGAGTACCAGCTATTGATATCCGAGTAACCAGAAGTCACCGTGGTGCTGTACACCGTGTCCGTTGGGGCTGTTGTGCCACTGTACACCGTTATGTCGAAGGTCCCGTAGTAGTAGCTGCTGCCAACATAGAACTCTATCGCCGACAGTGTGCGGCCCTGCGCCAGCGACGATGCGGGCAGCTTGATGCCCCAGTACTTGTCTATGTTTTGGTCATACTCGCCCCAGTAGTTGGTGTGCGGCATATTGCCGCAATAGCTCATGGTGTCGCCGCTGATGGATTCGAAGCGGGCCGTGAAGTTGTAATCTCCACCTGTCATGATGAATATACGGGGGTTGGCCGAACTGTTGTCCGACCACCCCGCGAAGCGGTAGCCCTCTGGGGCTGTGGCCGCAAGGGTAACCGTGTCGCCGAAGCTGTAGGTGCCGGCACCCGTGACGGCGCAGGCACTGTCGCCGCCCACGATATTGACCGTCACTGTGCCGCCGACGCCGAAGTTAGTGTTGGGACGTATGCGGAGCATGGCGGAATTGCTCATGTTGAAGGTGTAGGTGGCGTTTCCGCCCGTGCCGCCCGGTGAGGGGTTGAGGGCACCAAGCGCATAGTAGCCGTCGCAGTAGCCTCCCCAGCCCCAGTTGAAGTGGAAATAACCGCTCTCGTCGTAGCCGTCGCAGACGAAGCTGTGACCGCCATTTTCGTCACGTCCGTCATAGAGTATGGGACGTCGCTGGTCAAGTTCGGCACGCAATATGGCGCTGTAGGTAATGTTGTTGTAGTTGCCAGGTGCCACAACGACAATGTCAGGAGCATACTTGAAGTATTCAACCAGTGCGCTCATGGACGAGGGGTAATAGTCGCTGTGGTTGTAGGCTCCGCTGCCGTTCTGTGAGCTGACGTTGTAGTGCATTTCTACAGCGATGCCCACATGCTGCATCAGCAACGCCACAGCATCAATCTCTGCCGCGCTGCTCACGGAAGTCAGTGCGTTGGGCATGATGTCCCACGCGTAGTTGGTGGCGCCGAAGTCGGCCGACAGCACACCGTAGCTGATGTGGTCGTTCTGCGCCTCGTAGCTGTGGCTGCCGTAGCCCGTAGCCGGGTGGTTCCAGTATTTCATTATCTGGGCCGTTGCTGTGGCCACACATCCAGTCACCACACGCTGCCCATAGACGGAGTCGTAGGGGCACATATTATTATACAGAGGACTCTGGTCCCATGTGGTGGTCAGCAGCGGGCTGACGGCGGTTGTCAGCGGCTGCTCAGGAACCGTACCCGCCGACAGCAGTCGCCACTCGTTGGCGTTGCCTCGGGATCCTTGCTTCACTGCCTTTGTCTCGCCTATCTCATGGCCGTAGTCCTTGAGCCAGCTGCGTACGTTGGCGGGCATCTGCTCGACACGGAAGGATCCGGTGAGCGAGTAGCCCAGGATGGGACGCGCGCAGTCATCAGCAGCCACAATTACAAAACCACCGCCATCGGCGTTGAAGACGTAGATATCGGCGAAGGGGCTCTCCACGACCGCTAGTTTCACAGCACCGTAATGTCCGCGGGATGACAGCCAGCTGGCGCCCACCTTGCGGGCCTGTTCCACACCGACGGGATTTGCCATAGCGACGAAAGCCATGACAAGCGACAAAATCGAAAGTACAATTCTCTTCATCATAATGGATTGCTTTTTATAAGCTATTTTTGAGTGCAAAGGTACACATTTCCCCCAATACGGAAAAAATCTTTTGCCGTATTGGGGGAATATGGGTGGGATGCTAATAATTAGAACTGAAGCTGTAGGCCTATGGTGAGGCGGGGTAGGAGAATCCTGTTGGCGGCGACATCCTGGCCGATGCCGTTGAGGCGGTAACGTGCTGTGATGCCAATCCAGTCGTAGGTGAGGCGTGTGACGACGCCGAAGTTCCATTTGTGGTCTTTGAGTGCGTCGATTTCTTTGAGGGTGAGGCTCATCTCGTCATAGTTGCTGGGGGCTGTCGTCGTGCCGCTGAGCGTGTACTCGTTAGTGCCGTAGCTGCCATATATGCCGAGATCCCAGTGCAAGCCGTTGCCTGCCAATCCCAAAGCGCGGAAGCGCACGCGTTGGAAGAGCTCGAGCCCTACCTCTTCGAAGAGTAGATGACGGGTGTCCACATCCTTGATATTGTTGAGATCGGCCTGTGTGATACCTGCTAATGTTTCGAGGGCGTTGGGATTGGCGTGATGGTTGTAGCGTTGGTGGGCGTAGGAGAAATCGAGGCCCATACCGATGCTGTATACTTTGCTGAAGGCGCGCAGTACACGGAATCCTATGTTCCAAGTAGGTGACCATAGGTTGGGAGAGAGTTCATTGTCGTTACTGCTCACGGGCAGGCCGAGGCCGAAGTAAACATTCCAGCGCCAAGTGTTGTTGCTGCCCCATTTGGAGATTTCCAGATCGCCATAATGGCCTGTGCGTTTTGATGTGATAGCAGCATTGCTGATGGTCGGATAGAAGTTGAACCCTCTTGCGTCCTTGTATTTTATGTATTCTTTCTTGGTGAGAGTAAGGCTATCGGTGAAGCCATCGAGGTGGATGGTAAGTGTGCGGTTGAACAAAGCATTGTTGCTGAATGCAACGGCATCGTTTTCGTCCATAAAGTCTACCTCCACCTTGCCGTAATAGTCGAGGCGGTTGTCGGAGGGTCGGCGGAAAGAATAGAAAAGATGGCTATGTTTGACGGGGTGTGTGGGGACAACCCGCACACTATCATCTTCTTTGACGAAACGGAAGGTGGGTTCAGCAGCTTCGCGGGTGCCCACGAAGTAGTCGGCCTGGGGCACACCGTAGCCGAAAGAGTAGTCGGCATAGGGGTAGAGGTCGGCACTCTGCTCAATCATACGGAATATTTCCATGGCGGTCTTGCCGGGTGATGCCTGCCAGGCGCAGGCGGCGAAGCCTGCCACAAGAGGGCAGGAGAATGATGTGCCGTGGACATGGTGATAAGCATTGTTCTTGCCCACGTTGGCCGTGAGAGCATATCCGAAGGCACAGACATTGGGCTTCAGACGTCCGTCAGCGCTGGGACCATAGGAGGAGAATTCGATGTGGTTATACTCGGTGAGGCTGTTCTCGATGCCTCCGATGCAGAGTACGCTGTCGGCGTCGGAGGGAGTGATGATGGTCTTCCATTGCTTATCGTCGGCTTCGTTGCCGGCGCTGTTGCATACGAGGATGCCCTTGCGTGCTGCCATGTTTGCGGCTTTAGCCACATAGGAGGTGCCGTCCATATCGGTTGTATAGTGGCGCTCTTTTCCGTAACCGAGGGAGGAAGAGATGATATTGGCACCGTTGCGGTCGGCCCATTCTACAGCCATTTGCCACCATACCTCTTCTTTGAAGGGCTCACTGTTGACCTCTGTGCGTGCGAGCAGAAATTCTGCTCCTGTGGCCAGTCCTATGTCGGTAGTACCTTTGCGGCCAGCTATGCACGAGAGTGTCATGGTGCCGTGGCTGTTCCATCCATATACATTCTCTTTCTTCTTGGGGAAGTTCCATGTTTTGATGATGCGTTTGTTGTCGCGCAGGTGACGGAAAGCATCGTGTGTGTTCACCTGTGGGAATCCGCCGTCGAATACGGCGATACGGATTCCTTTTCCGTCAATGCCGTTGTCGCGGAATGCTTGACCCCCCATGCGCACAAGTTGTGCTGCCAAAGGTCCGTCGAGTTCTACCTTGTTGATCAGGTTGTCGAGGGGTATCGCATCGGAAACGTCGGCGGATGCCAGTTGCATGTTGCTTTCGATAGGTTGTACGCGCAGCACATAGGGCAGGGCCTGGATGGCTTCTATCTGTGAAGGTGTGGCCATTACGCCCACGGCATTCATCCAGCGCGAAGAACCGATTACTTCGGTGGCGAGAGGGGTGATGCCCTGTTCGTAGGCTTCGGTGACGGGATAGTTGCTAATGTCGTAGAGGTCGGCGCCACACTGATGGTAGCGTTCTATGGCTTTGCTATCGAAGTAGCTGTAGGGATCGAAGGTGCTGCCATTCTTGTCGGCAAAGAACACCCACCAGGATTGCTGTCCTTGCGAGGGGAGGAGACAGGAAACTGTCAGGGCGGCAAAGAGGAGAAAATGTTTCATGGTATGATTATTTTAATAGGGTATGAAGAATATCGTGGCTGTGGAAATGGGCGAACCCGCTGAGATGAAGGTGGTAGTAAGTAATGAGTGCGTCGATGAGTTTGCGTCGTGTCTCCAGCGGTACCTGGGGATGCTCCTCAATGAGGAAGAGGTGTAGGGATAGGGAGAGCTTGTCGGACAGGGTGGTGTCGCTCAGTGAAGCTACGTAGCGCCCCTCTTGTAGGTCGAAGAGCTGGGTGGGTGTATTGTAATTGTCGAGAGGTGCTATGCCCAGATGATGTGCCAGCGTGAGGAGGAAATGTATGGGCAGTGAGGAAGCCGTTGAAGTGGCGAAAGATTGTGCCGTCTGTTCAACGTAATCCCATAGTTCTGGCATCGGTTCGTCCTCGCGGAGGGCTTTGTAAAGCACCTCGGTCATGAAGAAGCGTAGCGCGTTGGAGATGGGGTCGGTGTCGGCGGCGGGGTGTCGAGGAGAGAGCTCCTTGGTGTAGTTGAGCCCGCTGTGAGGGTTGTCGTATACCACCATATCGAGACACGAAAGTGGCTGCAGCATGTTTTGCTTCACACGGCCGCTCCTGCCGCGCACCCCTTTAATGAGATAGGATCGCAGGCCCAGCTGGCGAGTGAACACCTTGGCCACTACCGAACTTTCGGCGTAAGGGGTAGTGTGAAGTACGATGCCGGGTGTTGAGAGGAGCATAGGGAGTGGAAATAGAGGATATGGTGTTGAATAGTTACGGCTAACGGATGACGAGGATTTTGGCTACGGAGTGGTTGTCGCCCTGGCTGTCGGCTGCGAAGACGTAGTAGACGCCGCTGCTTACGGGGTCGCCGCTTTGTGTGCGACCGTACCAAATGGCTTGCCCCCCGTTGGCCTGGGTGGAGAAGACGATGTGCCCGGCTGCGTCAACGATGTGCACGATACCGTTGCGTGTGAGCCCCTTGATGGCTATGGGCCCGTCGTAGTCGTTCTTTACGGGGTTGGGGAATGCGTAGACCTCGCTGAGCGGTGTGCTGACTGCGTAGGTGGCAGTGCCGCGGTAGACCTGAGTACCATATTCGGTGCCTATGTATACTTCGCCGCTGCGTTCGTTGATGCCGATGGCAACTATTTTGTCTGCGAAGAGGGGACTGTTGGCGGCCGTGAAGTGTGCCAGTTGATCCATGCCGTTGGCAGAGAGGAGGTAAAGTCCGCCAGTTGATGTGCCAACCCATTTGCGGTTGGCTCCGTCGACAGCAATTGCCGTGATGCCTTCGTAGGCCATGAGGTATTCGCTGAATTCGCCATTGGTGATGGTGATATTGCTGCAGTTCACCGGAGATATCTCACCGTTAGTGCCGTTCTGGAAGGCACGATAACCATCGTATATGACCTTGATGCCCTTGTTGGTGCCCACCCAAAGGTTGCCCAGCTGATCCTGTGCCAGAGCTGTCACGGATGAGGTGGAAAGTTTGCTTCCATTATTGGGGTTTACGCGAGCAAAGCGGCTCTCGCCATCGTGTACGTAGATTACGTTGTCGCGGCCGCAGAACCATTTAAATCCTGTGACACTGTCGCACACCAACTTGTCTACCTGCAGGTAGCCTGCCGCTGCCGTTGTTGAGAAGCTCTCCCAGGAGCCGTTTTTGTGGCGTACGGCCAGAGCATTGGGGCTATGGGATACGGCGATCCATAGGTTGCCTAGTAGGTCGAATGCTACTGCTGATGTGTTGAGGGTGGTGTAGGTGGGTGATGAGTAGGGGATGAGTGCGCCGTCGGTATTAGTGTCGTTGTATAGGGTGATGGTTTGGTTGTTGCGGATGGAGCATATGCCATGGCCATAGAGTGCGGCGCAGAGCTCTGTGGTGTCGTAGGGGTTGATGGCAACGTCGACGAGGTCGCTCGTTCCGTCAACGACGGAAGTCTTGGTTAGTCGGCTCCATTGGCCGTGTTGTTCGGTGAAGAGGTCCGTGGCATAGTAGCTGCGTGCATATGTGGAGGTGTGACCTCCTGGACATACCATCATGCGATAGTTGAATGGGACGAGACGATAGACGCGGTCGTTGCTGGCAGGTCCTTCGGGACGATGCACGGTGGCGATGCCGGCGGGTGTGAGTTGTGTGAGACCGTCCCATTGGTGCCCCAGCCAGTAGGTGCCGTCGCTGCCGAGGATGGCGTCGTTGACGCTGAGATAAGGGTATGTGTCGGTGGTGATGGAGTTGACGATGCTCATAGTCTGGTCGTAGAGATCGAGTCGATGGCGGCGTACCACAATTATTTTCCCATGGTTGATGTGAAGGTTGAGTATTTCTCCGTGGTCGATGAGCGTGTGCTGAGAGCTGTCGGAAAGCATGAGAGAGGATGCTGCGGCGTTGCTGCTGTAGCCGAGTGCCAGCAGCTGAGATCCGAGGGGTAGAAGGGTGGTGATAGTGAGGCTGTCAAAGCGGTGGTCGTTGCTCCACCGATCGCTGACGCCCGGGTGGCGGTCGTCGCGTGCTATGTGTTTCATTCCTTCACCTGTGGCGGCATAGATACTGTCGCTACCGAATGCGAGGTCATGCACGATGGTTCGTGTTCCGTCGGTGCCCAAATACCATGTTTCTTCGATTTCGTGGCGTGTGAGGTTCAGCACCACCACTCCGAAACCTGTGGCCAGGTAGGCTTTCCCATTATTGAAGCGGATATGCGAGATGCTTTTGTTGCCTGCTATTTCGCTACGTTTGATGTCGGAGATGTTATAGATATGGTTGCCATCGAGGACGTCGACGTTGGAGTTGGTGTAGGCTATCACGAGGAGTTGCGTGGTGTTGTCATATGCCATGGTGGCCACTCCCACGTCGCTGAGACCTGTACTTTTGCTGAAGGAGGTTAGTGTGCCGTAGTCGGGGTCGTATGAGAATAGGCCTCCCCGTGTGGCGGCGAAAAAGGCATCGTGCCCTTCTGCGACATGAAAAACCATTGATGCATCGAGGCAGTCACGCCATTTGCCTATGGCCGTCTGTGCACATGTTTCGGAGGCAAGGTGGCAGATCGCGAGGATTGCGAGGAGTGAGATGACCTTTTTTATCATGGCTGCGGGACGATAGGGTGGGTTATGTGGTCTCCTTTTTCTTGAGGAAGATGAATTGGTAAAGTACGGCGAGGAGGGTGGTGACAAAGGTGCTGCACACGGTGGCCGCTATCACGCCCCAGAGGCCGCGGAAACTGAAGATTTCGAGGAGGTAGAAAACAAAGTAGAATGCTGCAAGGAGTAGCATGAGGTAGCTGATGAAGTACTGTGGTGTGACACTGTAGATACTCGGCGTTTCCACCACTACAGGTTCGTTGCGTGTGAGGATGGTGTCGGCGAAGAGGATGCGCATCATGGCTATGATGGTGCAAGCGAGCGCATGAAATCCTAACATGTTGTTCGACATATCCATTATCAAACCTGTGGAGAAGGCTATGAATAGCATGGTTGTACGTCGCATTCCCGTGGGTAGCATGAGGATGAAGAGGACGTAGAGCATGGGCATGACGTAGCCGCCAAGATATACGTGGTTAAGTACGAGCAGTTGCAGTGCCATGAGCAGTACGAATCGTTCGATATTGCGCAGTAAGTTTTGTTTCACTGATGAGTTTTTTTTGAGTTTTTTTATTCGGCTGTGGTGTGCATCAGGCGCTCTTGCTCTTTGCGGAAGAGGTTGTTGATGACGTAGACGTGGTCGAGCTTATTGAATTCTGTAGCCAGCCGTACTTTCACCCGGTAGAAGCCGCTGCCGCTGAGGTTTTCGGCTTCCACAACATAGCCCACATCAATGCCCTCTGGGAAGTCGTTGGCGAGACCTGAAGTGATAATGGTATCGCCGGGTTCGAACTTGTGTGTGGTGGGCACATCGGTGATTTGTGCATAACGGAAGTCTTTGCCGTCCCACTGCAGATGGCCGCTGATGCCTGTGCTTTTCACCTTGACGCTGTTGATGCTTTCGCTATTGAGTACGGGCATGACGGTGGCGAAGTTCTTTGACACCGACATCACTACGCCCACGATTCCATCGGGCGAGATGACAGCCATATCGGGCTCGATACCATGATTGGCTCCTTTCCCGATCATGATGAAGTTGTTCTGCCCGTTCCATGAATTTTTGATGACCTGCGCTTCGGTGTAGGTGTAGCGTAGGTGGTAGGTGGTGTCATTGACGGTGAAGACGCTGTCGCTATAGTTGATGTAACTCTCCGCAAGCTGGGCACGCAGGGCGGCATTTTCGGCTGCCAGGCGGTCGTTCTCGCTTTTGAGACCGAAGTACCCGCCGATGCTGTTGATGCCGCGATACCAGTTGCCCACTACGCCATTGCTCCAAGCGATGATTTTGGACCCTTGGTAGTTGCTGCTCTGCGCTATGAGCACGAGGGAAATTATCACCAAGAGTACGAACACTTCCACGTAGTCGTACTTCTTCAGAACAGAGAGCAGTCGGTTTCGGTTCATTGCAGGAATTGTTCTATGGTGTGGCGAGCCTCGTTGACCGCTTGTGCCAGATTATCGTTGACGATGGTGACGTCGAAGTCGGGGGCCTGTTTGAGTTCCTCGGCACTGCGTGCCAAGCGCTTTGCTATGGCTTCCTCGCTGTCTGTGCCGCGGCTGCGCAGCCGCTGCTCGAGTACGGCAAGGCTGGGCGGCATGACAAAGATGGAAAGGGCGTCGGCACCGAAATAACGTTTGATATTCTTGCCGCCGTTCACGTCGACGTCGAACACGATAATATTACCTTTCTGCCAGATGCGTTCTACTTCGCTTTTGAGGGTACCGTAGCAGGCGCCCTGGTAAACCTCTTCCCATTCGAGGAAGTCGCCATTCGCCACGCGAGCAGCGAACTCATCGTGGCTGAGGAAGTAGTAGTCCTTGCCGTCCTGCTCGTTTCCGCGAGGCGCCCGCGAGGTGGCGCTGACGCTGAAATCGAAGCAGTCGAAGTAGTGCATCAATTCGCGGATGATGGTCGTCTTGCCGCATCCCGACGGTGCTGAAAACAATATTGCTTTTCCCATAGATGTATGTCCCAATAGTGTAAACCTCAGTTCGTCTTCCTTATCTTTCGAATTTCTTGTCAAATACCTTGTAGAAAGCCTGCACGGTGGATGAACTTTCGTCCCATCCCCATTGTGCTGATGTCTCGCTCACATAGAGTAGTGCCTCGTCGCGTGTGTCGATGGTGTTGAGGCGTAGAATGAAATCGTTGTATGCCTTCATGTTGTTCTTGAAAAGATCGCTCATGAAGCTGAATTTTTCATTGATGTTGATGACTGTGCGGAGATCGCTCACTTTCTTGGTGAGGCTCTCGCCGAGGGTGCGCACCGTGGGTTGCTCGTCGACGGGATGCTTGAGGTAGTCGAGTAGCGATACTTGTGCTCCTGTGTGGTGGGGTTCTGGGTTTTTGTGTTTTTCTTCTTGCTCCGGCTCCGGCTCGGGCATGGGTTCGGACTCGGTAACGGATTCGACTTCAGGTTCTGGCGTGGGTTCCGGCTCTATAATAACTTCGTCGAAGAGAAGACCTCCTGTTTCCGCCTCCATCTCTTCGAGCAACGGCAGAGCTTGAGCCGACGCTTCCTCCGAGGGCTCTTCTTCTATTGGCTCTTCCTTTTCGGATGCCTCTGTCGTGATTTCTACAGGAGTGTTCTGATCGGCCAATTGCTGCTCGTGAATCTCTTCTTTCGGTTTCTCTCTTTCCGTATCGTCGGGCATCGACATGGCAGCCATAGTGGCCATCACGGTTGAGTTCAGTATCTCTTCGTCTGGCATTTTGTCGGCCTCGTCTGCTGCCACCCACGTTTTGGTGCCCTCTGCCGACGGGCTATCCCCGTTGGCCTGTGTCCTGACGGTGGGTGCCGTATCATCCACCACCGACAGCCGCAGGGCCAGAGCGTAGAGCCCTCGCAGGTCATCGAGAAGTAGGTCGCGTTCGATGGCGCTTACTTCGCCGGGAGTGGCTACGATGCGGTTGGCAATGGCACAGAGTCGCTGCATGCCCTCAGTCAACTCTTTTACTTGATTCTGATTCATCGCTATATTTGTTTATTTTATTAATAACAAAGTGTTTGTGCTTTTTTTGCAATAATATTTCGGCTTGTAAAAATACAATATAATGGCTGGCTGTACAATGCCCCAAGGAAAAAGTTATAAACCGTCTTCGTTGAAAACTGGGTTGTACGTCCCGAAACCCTTGTGGGGCTTCTGATTCCCCAGTTCTTGGTTTTCCTTTTTCCCCCCTTTGTCGTTTGAAAAAAAAGTTTAAATACGTACAATTTTTTACGGAGAGATTCGTTTGTTTATTGTTTCCAATACGTCATCTCCCGCTACCCCCATTTTTCCTAGTAATTCCAGCAGCTGCTCTATAGCTGCTCTATAGTTGCTCTATAGTTGCTCTATACCCGCTCTATGGTAGATAGTAGTCATCTCCTAGTTCTATGGCAGTGTCTGTGCGGATTCCGTGCCGATCTCTTCTTCCTTTACAATAAGAAGAAGAATTCTGCGTTACGTTCTTAATTCACAAATTGTTTGGCTTCTATGAAACATAGTTTTGCGGGTGTAAAAAAACTGCTGGGACGCTATTTTAATTTGCTTCCTGACAAGGAGGATGAGCATGCTGTCATCGAACAGGTGAAGGGGGGCACACAGTTTCGCGGCACAAATCTTTGGATCCTTATTTTTGCCATTCTCATTGCGTCGCTGGGATTGAATGTGAATTCTACGGCGGTGATTATTGGCGCTATGCTAATATCGCCTCTGATGGGCCCTATTATCGGAATGGGTTTGTCGGTGGGTATCAGCGACTTCGAGATGTTGAAGCAATCGCTAAAAAACTATGGTGTGGCCACGTTGATCAGTGTGGCTACGGCAACACTATATTTCTGGATTTCGCCGCTCAGCGAAGCGCAGAGTGAGTTGTTGGCGCGCACCTCTCCGACCCTCTACGATGTGCTGATCGCTTTCTGCGGCGGTGCCGCTGGGGTGCTGGCGTTGACCACCAAGAGCAAGGGCCAGGTGATCCCTGGAGTGGCAATTGCAACGGCATTGATGCCACCACTGTGCACAGCGGGTTACGGATTGGCTACCGGGCAGTGGACCTACTTCTTTGGGGCGTTCTATCTTTTCTTCATTAACACCGTTTTTATTGCCACGGCAACCTTTTTGGGTGTCAAATTCTTGCGCTTCCATCCTGTCGCCACTGTGGAGGGTGATGCCGCGCGACGTGGCCGCCGGATTATCTATTCTGTCGTGCTCATTACGCTCATCCCTGCCGCCATCATGACGGTACGCATTATTCAGCGTAATATCTTTGAAACCGATGTGAACCATTTTGTTAAAGCGGAACTTGACCAAGAGGGCACGCGCATTTTGCGACAAAGTGTGGAGGAGGGCGATTTGACCGTTGTCGCGGTGGGAAAGACCATCAGCGACGAGAAGATCGCCACAGCACAATCGCACATGCACTTCTATAACCTCACGGGATATGGCCTCAATGTGATACAAGCCAATGGCGGTGCCGATGTGGCACTGCTGGGGGCTCTGGAAGGGTCAAGAAATACCAACACCGCGCTGAGCGTTCAAGTGGTTGATCTGCAAGGGAAACTTGATTTCTACACCCGCTACGACACCCTTTCTCGCCAAGTGTCTGAAGAGGCGCAGGCACTCTTTGGCGAAGTGAGCGACGTCGCCTTGGGGTATATTGGTGGCCGCACCACGGCGCTGGTAAGGGTGAATAAACCGCTACCAACACCGGTTAAGCAACGCCTCGAGCAGTGGCTCGCCAAACGCACAGGTGATGATGAGATTGATGTAGTAATGAGAAGGGAATAATAAGTCATGCGTATAGCCTTTATATTTGCTATCTTGGCGACATTGTTGGCCTATGTGGGGTGGCACTTATGGATACTGTTTCCGCTGCCACGCTGGGGACGTTGGGCAATGGTGGCTTTGATGGTGCTGACGGTTGTGCTCGCCGTAGCTACAATCACTCGTTATATGGATCTTTTGCCGATGCCCGTCGCTTCGGTCCTTTACAATGTGGCTCAGCGAGCACTTGTATTGCTGCTCTATCTTTTCCTTCTCCTCCTTGTTGCCGACTTGCTGCGTTTGTGCCATGTCCTGCCCGCCGCATGGCTGCGTGATAGTTGGGCGACGGTCATCGTCGTCGTTGTGCTGATGGCGGCAGTAGCCATCTATGGGCGTTTGCACTATGAGCATAAAGCACGCGTTGAGATTTCGGTAGACACTCACGGCCTCGTTGCGCGGCCGCTCAAAATGGTAGCCGTCAGCGATTTGCATCTCGGCTACCATAATCGTTATGACGACCTTGCCCGCTGGATTGCTATGATCAACGACGAGGAGGCCGACTTCGTGCTTGTTGCTGGCGATGTTATCGACCGTTCGTTACGTCCCCTGCGTGCCGATGCCATGGACAGCCTTTTGCACCATATCAAAGCCCCTGTATACGCCTGCCTTGGCAATCACGAATACTATGCGGGTTATTACGACCTCCCCGCCGAGGTGGAACGCTTCTATCGCGATGCTGGCATCACCCTGCTGCGCGACAGCGTGGCTGTGCTTGCGGACGAGAATATTGCTATTCTTGGTCGTGACGACCGCACCAACGCCCGCCGCAAAAGCCTGAAAGCGTTAAAGACGGAGTTTGGGATTAGAGATTCCTTGTTCACCATTCTTCTCGATCATCAACCCTTTCGCCTTGAAGAGTCGCAGCGTGAGGGGATAGGTCTGCAGGTGAGTGGTCACACACATCGCGGTCAGGTATGGCCGCTTACATGGCTCACGGATGTCCTCTACGAATGCTCGTGGGGCGTTGTGCAGAAGGGTTCTACTACTGTCTGCGTGACCTCCGGATTGGGAATATGGGGCGCTAAATACCGCATCGGTAGCCAGTCGGAATACCTTGTGATTAAACTGTTTTAATATTTTTTGCAATAAAAATTTGTTTGGTGTACTAACTTTTTGTACTTTTGCAACGCAAAAAAAGAGAATACTAACATCAAAAAACTATCCATATGAAAAAAATTGCAATGATTTGCCTCTTTGCCGCTATGACTTTCGGCATGGCTCATGCACAGAATCAGACCACTGAAAACAAGGACATTCCCGCCAACGGCGCCCGCATCTCTTTCAGTGAGACAGAGCACAATTATGGCACCATCATCAAGGGTGGTGACGGCGACTGCGAATTCACCTTCACCAATGAGGGCAACGAGCCTCTCATTCTGCAGAATGTCAAAGCCTCCTGCGGATGCACCACACCCAGCTACACACAAAAACCCGTGATGCCCGGCCAGACCGGCACCATCAAGGTGCACTACAACACCAACAATGTGGGTGGATTCTCCAAGACCGTCACCGTCACTTCCAATGCCGTCGACAATCCCCGTACCGTGCTACGTATCAAGGGTACCGTGAAACAGCAAGACGACGCTCAGAAAATTGAAAAGAAATAATACCCCTAATTGGTAGATAAGTCCATAGCTCTCTATTTTTAAAACTCAATACAATGCCTCGTATCTCACATAAAGGCCTGGAATTGCCTCAGAGCGCCATTCGCAAGCTTGTTCCCTTTGCCGATGCCACCAAGGCTCATGGCATTCACGTCTATCACCTCAACATCGGTCAGCCCGATATAGAGACTCCTAAGGAAGCCCTGGAGGTTCTTTCCGAAAAGGCTCATGAGATGGCACAGAACCACGGTGTGCTGGCTTACAGCCCCAGCGCGGGTATACAGAGCTATCGAGAGAAACTTTGCCAGTACTACAAGATGCATGGCATTGATATCACCCCCGAGCGCATTCTTGTAACCACCGGTGGTAGCGAGGCTTTGCAGATGGCTTTCACCTGCTGTCTCAACCCCGGTGACGAAATTATCATCCCCGAGCCCTACTACACCAACTACAACACCTTTGCCAAGCTCTGCGACGCCAAGATTGTCACCGTGCCGAGCAGCATTGAGAGTGGCTTCGCGTTGCCGCTGGTTGATGACTTTGAGCGGTACATAACCCCCTACACGAGGGCTATTATGATCTGTAACCCTAACAATCCCACGGGTTATCTCTATAGTGAGAAGGATCTCTATGCCGTCAGTGCGCTCTGCAAGAAGTATGACCTCTACCTCTTCGCTGACGAGGTCTATCGTGAGTTCTGCTACGATGGCGAAAAGCACTTCTCCGTACTCAACCTTCCCGGTTGTGAGAACAATGTGGTGCTTTTCGACTCCGTATCAAAACGGTACAGTGCTTGCGGTGCTCGTGTGGGTTGCGTCATTACCCGTAACAGTGAGCTCTTCTCCGCTATGATGCGTATGGCGCAGGCCCGCCTCTCTCCGCCTACTTTTGGACAGGTTTTTGCCGAGGCTGCCATTGATACGCCCAAGGAATACTTCGACGCCGTGATGGATGAATACGTGGCTCGTCGCAATGTGGTGGTGGAAGGTATCAACAAGATTCCAGGATGCTTCTGCCCCAATCCCAAGGGCGCATTCTACACCGTCTGCGAACTGCCTATCGACGACAGTGACTACTTCTGCCAGTGGCTTCTTACAGACTTTGAGTACAAAGGTGCCACCGTCATGTTGGCTCCCGCCACAGGCTTTTACAGCGACCCCGAGAAGGGTCGCCATCAGGTACGCATCACCTACTGCCTCTGTATTGAAGACCTCAAGGCTGCCATGAAATGCCTTGAGGAAGCCCTCAAAGTCTATCCTGGTCGCATCAAGGTAAAGGCAAAAGCAGCGTCCAAGACTGTGAAAAAGTCATCGCCAAAGGCTAATAAAAAAGCTGTCTCGAAGAAGAAATGACGCGCGAGGAGAAACGTCAACAAGTGATATGCTCCTGCATCCAACAGCAGGAGCATATTGCTACTATTGCCAAGCAGGAGATGGACTCTGCTCAGCAGCAGAGCAACGACTATGGCGCCAATGTTGACCGCTACGATAGCTACCGCACCAAGATGATGCGCTCCCGTGATATGTATGCCCGTCAGTACAGCAATGCCCAGTCGGGTGTGCGCTACCTGCAAGACATGCTCAAGCTGCCGCCTTTCGACACCGCGGAACACGGAGCTTGTGTGGTGACCGACAAGCAGAATTTCTTCCTTGCTATCGGTGCAGGAAAATTCATGGTAGGGAACCAGGTTTATTTTGCCATCTCGGCACAGACACCCATCTATCGTGCCCTGCAAGGGAAGAAAGTAGGGGATAGCCTCGTCTTCAACGGGCAGTTGCAAACAATCAAAGAGGTTTTTTAAATGAGGCAGACGCTCCCATACCTTAAGGCGTTTGGGTTGCTCATTGCGGCCTACTTGCTGTTTGCTGTCGGCTCCTATCTGGTGCCGCAGGCTTCGGTGGAGAGACATGTGGTGAAGACCATCGAGCGTGGCGATTTGGCCAGCGACCAGCCGCGGGCTTTCCTGCCGCGACTGCAGTGCCGTATGGACAACTTCACCGATGCGCTGATTCTGAATCAGGCATATACCCTGCAGGCGAAGGGCTTGATTGACGGCATCATGCTGGTCCCTAGGTTGTCTTGTGGACGTCTTCCGTTCGAGGAACTACGCGTGGCGGCAGGTGTGGATTCTGCAGCCAATAATTCTACTTCCATCTATGCCCGCTACTGGCATGGGAACACTTTCTTGGCTCGTTACCTGCTCTTTTTCTGGGACTATCCCACTATACGACTTTTCCTTTACATCATATCCTCCCTGCTGATGCTGTGGTGCGGCGTCCTTTTGTGGCGTCGCGGAGGATGGCAGCTGCCGGTCGCGATAGGCGTGGGGTTGTTGTGCTCGTATGTCTTCGTGATGCAGTTTTCGCTGCAACTGAGCATGGTACTCTTTATTGCCCTTGGAGGCATGATAGTCGTTGCGAAGCGACGTACAATGCCCACAACAATGGTGTTCTTTGTCATAGGCTCTTTAACGGCTTTTTTTGACCTGCTGACAGCTCCTATACTTACCCTGGGGCTCCCACTGCTGGTGATGTTGACACTCAATCCTGAGGAAAAGCTGGCCTGCTCTTTCAGGAATGTGTTTTTTTCATCGCTGCTGTGGCTTGTGGGATATGGGGTGACATGGGTCAGCAAATGGACCCTGGCTACCTTGTTCTCTCCAGAGAATATCTGGGAAGACGGATTCAGAAATCTTTTGAACCGATCCGGTGTAGTGGATGAGTATGGTCGTTGGGATGCTTTGATGGCGAACCTCGACTTGTTGCCGTGGGCTTTTGTCGTTATTGCGTTGCTCATTGTTGTGACGCTTGCATGCCGGCACTTCAACAAGCAGGGATGGAGTCAGGCATTGCCGCTGTTGGTGGTGGCGCTCATTCCGTGGATGTGGTATCTCTTTGCCGCCAACCATTCCTATCTGCACAATTGGTTTACCTTCCGCGCACAGGCCGTATCCATCGCTGCCATATTGTTGGCACTTATGAAATTCGTGAATTGGGAAATATTTTACAATAAACATAATGGAAAAAAAGATTGCTGTACTTCTTCCGTGCTATAACGAAGAACAGACCATTGGTAAAGTGGTTGCCGACTTCCGTCAAGTGTTGCCAGAAGCCGACATCTACGTATATAACAACAACTCCACTGACCGCACCGCAGAGGTGGCTGCTGCCGCCGGAGCCATTGTGCGACACGAGTACGCCCAGGGGAAGGGCAATGTCATACGCCGTATGTTCCGTGAGGTAGAGGCTGATTGCTACCTTATGGCCGACGGTGACGACACCTACCCTGCTCACCATGCTCCTGACCTCGTCGATGCCGTACTTAACCGACAAGCTGATATGGTCATTGGAGACCGCCTTTCTTCTACATATTTCACAGAGAATAAACGGCCTTTCCATAATGTCGGTAACCGCCTTGTTCGAGGTCTTATCTGCCATCTCTGGCACACGCAGGTGAAGGACATTATGACAGGCTACCGCGCCTTCAGTCGACGTTTCGTGAAAAATTTCCCCGTCATGAGTGGCCAGTTTGAGATAGAAACCGAGATGACCATCCATGCTCTTGACAAGCGTTTCCGTCTCATCGAGATACCTATCGACTACCGTGATCGTCCCGAAGGTAGCGTTTCCAAGCTTAACACGGTCAGCGACGGACTTAAGGTGCTGCGCACCATCGTTACCCTTTTCAAAGAATATTGTCCCATGCGCTTCTTTGGGTGGCTCTCTCTCCTTCTCGCCGTCATAGGTATTGTACTTCTCATTCCTGTCCTCGTTGACTATTTCCAAACGGGTCTTGTCATGCGCTTCCCGACGCTCTTTGCCTCCCTCTTTTTCCTCCTTGCGGCTCTTCAGGCCCTCTTTACCGGCCTCTGTCTTGATGTCATAGTTACTAAAGACCGCAAACAGTACGAGTTGCGGCTAATATAGCATACGCCACCCTATGTTTTTGGGATACGCTATGAAAAAGTACCTTCTCCTCGGTCACATCAGCCTCTTTCTGCTCATGTTTCTCGCCGTCGTCTATGCCGACGTGCGTGTGCTTTTCACCGATGCCGCATATCAGGTTTTCTACGATATCAATCATCCTGGCGTTCTTATCAACGACAGCCGCTACTCCATGTTTCTAACCCAAATTCTCCCTTGGCTTGCCGTTCATCTCCACCTTCCCCTTAAGACCATCATCGTTGTCTACTCTCTTTCCTTCATCCTTGTGGGCTATGCCTGCTTCTTCATCACCGCCTATACTATGCGTCAGCCAAAGGCTGCCGTTGCTATGCTTTTCGTCTTCTTTGCCATCGGGGGTACCTTCTTCCACTGCATTTCGGAATCATTCCAGCTTATGTTCTATGCCCCCATGCTCTTCGCATGGATGTGTGTAGATGCTCCGCATGCTGGAGTACGCCGCCTTACATACTATCTTATTCTCGCCCTCCTCGTGGCTCTCAACTTCTTCATTTACCCCATGTCCACTTTTTATGTCCTCTTTGCTGTAGGTTTTCGCCTTCTCAAAGAAGGACGCCCCAAGGTGGATGTTTCTGCCCTCGTGACTGCCGCAATCCTCCTTTTGTATATCGTACTCTACTGGATTATTGGCCCTAGTGGTCACGACAGCCAGTTCGTGCCTTCCTATGACGTTATTACCTATTCTATCGGTCACTTTTTCTCCCTCGGCAGCTTCCAGACGTTCCTTGTTCTCTTTCCGCGTCTATATTTTGTCCCTACTCTACTTCTTGTTGTCCTTGCTATCTTTTACATTCGTCGCCACCAGTGGTGGAAACTTGCCTTTGTCGTCGCCTATTGCGTCCTTTTCGTTATCGCGGCAAGCATTATCTACCAAACCGGTGATAGCCGCATTGCCCGTGAGCGCTATTTTATGCCTCTATTCTTTTTCGTGGCCATACCTTTTCTTGTTGATCTTTTCCCATGCCTCTCACGCATGCAGGAGCGCATAACTTTCATTATCTTTATGCTTCTGCTGGCTTATTCCTTTGGCCGTATCCTTCATTACGCTCATCGTTTTCAGCCACGCCTTCAGGCTATTGAGCAGGTCAGCTTCATGGCCCGTCAGCAGGGACAGCACAAAATCCTTGTCATACGTTCCCTCGCCGAGGATGTTTTTCCTGACGACGCTTGGGATCTCTCGCTCTCCTCGATGCTTCTCACAGCCAAGCAAGGTCCTGAAAATACGGTCACGATCTATAAGGAAGAGGACGGTTTCAACCCTGCCGACACAGCCCTCTACCACAATCCAGATGTCTATCTCGCCGTGCCGTGGTGGAAACAATGGAATGTTGCCGACCTCAATCCCCGCTATTTCGCCCTTCCTCGGCAGGGATACAAACAACTCGTCAGAGCCGATGATAGCTTGGCTCTCTCCTATCTCTGATTTAAGGTATTATAGGAGAGGATCGAAAATAAATAAGGCGGCCCAACGGCCGCCTTATTATTACATGTTTGGTTTGATTTAGTATCCGAAGATCTCGTCGAGTGTAAGTTTTTTCACTTTTCCGAACTTGGATAGGGCATCGAAGTCCATATCGCTCTCTTTTCCAAGGATGAGGTATGCTTTCTTCTGACCTTTAATGTTTTGCTGCTGGAAATTGACAAGGTTTTGCATGGTCATCGTGGGATAGGCAGCGAAGAGTTGTTTGCGGAGGGGCTCTTTCCATCCCATGCGCTCGCACTGGAGGTAGGCGTTGATGATGCCGAACTTTGTGGTGCGTGCTGTACGGCTGCTGGCGATGAGTGCATCCTTGGCCAGTTTGAAGTTGGCCTCGGCTTGCGGCATGTCGTTGAAGAGTTCCTCGTAGGCATTCAGGGCATCGAGCAGTTTGTCGTTTTGGGTGATGACATTGGCACTGTTGTAGAAGAAACCATCCTTGCGGCCGCTGTTAGTATAGTAGCTGCTGGCGCTGTAGGCGAGACTGCGCTTCTCGCGCATCTCTTGGAAGACAATGGCGTTCATCGAGCCGCCGAAATATTCGTTGAAGAGGTTCACATCGGCGAAGAGGTTGGTGCTGATATGGTTGCCGCGGAAGTATTCGGTGACGTAGCTGTTCTTGGCATCGTAGTCAACAAAGAGGATAGTATTCTGCTCCACAGCCTGGGGCTGGTAGATGATATTGGCGGGGATCTCTTTGGTGGGCTTCACAGTGTGAATCTTGTTGATGGCAGTGGTGGCCTCTTTGAGTGTTAAGGGACCATAATAAAGCACGCGATGTTTGTAGTTGAAGAGGTCGTGGAGAGCGTCAGCAAGTTGTTGGGCGGTGTAGGCACGAAGTTGGGCGTCACTTTCGGTGTTGGCTTTGATGTAGTCGGGGCCGTAGATGCCGTAGGTGTTAAGGGCGCGGAAAGCGGCGCGCTGGTTGGTTTTGTTGTCAGTGCGGCTCTTGATGATGCGTTCTACGAGCATCTGCAGAGCCTCGTTGTTAGGTTGGCAGGAGGTCATTACCTCTTCTACCAGGCGCATGGCGGGTTCCATGTTTTCTGCGAGACCACTGACGCTAACGGTGATGCTCTCGGCCCCCACGCTGATGCCCCAGGAGCATGCTAGTTTGTAGAATTCCTCCTGCAACTCTTCGGCAGTGTGTTGCGGTGTGCTGAGGAAGTCAACAAGGTCGGACGCCAGGTCGATGGTTTTGTTGGCGCTGCTACCAAATTCGAAGCGGTATTGGAGGTTGAAGGTGGCGTTTTCGGTATTTTTTACGTAGAGAACGTCGCTGCCGTTTTTAGTCTTCCCCTTTTGGAGGTCCTTCTTGAAATTGACGAACTGAGGTTGGATGGGTTTTGCTTTGGCGGCGGCGGCCTTCACGCTGGCCAGGAAGGAACTCTCGTTGTCGCGACTTACGAAGATGGGGGTGATGGCGGGTTTGGTGACCTTGGTCACGGGATCGGGAGTATCTTGGTGTTTGTAGACGATAACGTAGTTGTTGTCCTTGCAGATGCGGTTGGCGAAGTCGACGATATCTTTCTTGGTAATCTTGGCAAGCTGGTTGATTTCGTCGCATACATCGCCCCAGTTGCGATGTTCTACAAAGGCGTAGGCCATCTGGCTGGCGCGACTATCGTTGCTTTCGGCCTGCTTCATGATTTGGAGTTTGAGTTGGTTGATGCTGGCTTCAATGAGGCTCTCGTCAAACTGGCCACTCTTCAGCAGCTCCATTTGCTCAAGGAGTAGGTCGCGTAGCTGACCAAGGGTTTGTCCCTGGGTTGGGCGACCGCCGAGGATAAAGGCTGCATAGTCGTTGAGGGTATAGGTGCCGGCATAGGCCCCGAGGCAGAGTTGACGCTGGTTGAGGTTGAGGTCGATAAGACCGCAGCTGCCGTTGTTGAGCACCATCTCCATGGCCTGAGCCAGGAGAGCATCGCGGCTGCCATTGCCCTCCTCGATGCGGTAGGCGATGGTGAGGCTGGCGGGATCTTGACCGTTGACCAAACGCACAATGGGGCTGGTGATGGGTTGCTCTTTCACTTTGGTGAATCCGGGTACGGTGCCGGGCACCCAGCTACCGAAGTATTTGTCGATAATCTTTATCACCTCATCGGGATTGAAATCGCCGGCCATCGAGATGCACATATTGTTAGGCACATAGTAGGCGGCATGATATTCGCGGATGTTCTTCATCGAGGGGTTCTTCAGGTGCTCGATGGTGCCGATGGTGGTCTGGGTGCCATAGGGGTGGTGGGGGAAGAGTCCTGCCATCATCTCCTCGTTCACGCGGCGGCTATCCTGGGCCATGCCGATATTTTTCTCTTCATAGACGGCCTCCAGTTCGGTGTGGAAGAGTCGCAGCACCAGGTTGGGGAAGCGGTCGGCTTGTACGCGAGCCCACTGCTCCACTTGGTTGGCGGGGATATTCTCAACATACATTGTGTAGTCGTTGCTGGTGAAAGCGTTGGTGCCCTCGCTACCAATGGCTGACATACTCTTGTCGTACTCGTTGGCTATGGCTATGGTGGAGGCTACATAGCTGATGGAGTCGATCTGATGATATATCTCGGCGCGGCGGTGCTCATCTGTTGTCTTGCGATAGACCTCGTAGAGGTCCTCTATTTTCTGCAGTTCTTTCTGCTCGCGGTTCCAGTCGGTGGTACCTAGCTGGTGACTTCCCTTGAAGAGCATGTGCTCCAGGTAGTGAGCCAGGCCGGTTGTCTCCTTGGGGTCGTTTTTGCTGCCGGCGCGTACGGCGATGTAGGTCTGGATGCGGGGAGCATCCTTATAGACACTCAGGAAGACTTTGAGGCCGTTCTTGAGGGTGTATTCACGTACTTGCAGGGGGTCGTTGGGGTAGGTTTTGTATTCGTACTTTTGTGCGCTAACGCCTGAGACGAACATGGCCGCAAGAAGGCACAGTATCCAGATCCTCTTTTTCATCTTTTTAGTCTGTTTTTTAATTATTTATAATGTGATTAGCTTTGTTTTCTGTTGGCAAAGATACGAAAGAAAAGAAAAATTTCACCATTTTTGGTGAGGGAAAGGTTTTTTTTTGTAATTTTGCCCGCATCAATGGAATGTAACCAATAGTTTATATTAATCTTATAACATTAAAATTATGGCATTTAAAGGACAAATCATTATCGATACCGAGCACTGCAAAGGCTGCGGAGTCTGCGTACCCGTGTGCCCAATGAAGTGCATCGAGCTGTCGAAAGAAGTGAACGGTAAGGGTTACAACTATACCCACACCGTCAATGACAATTGCATCGGTTGCGCCAGTTGCGCAATGGTGTGCCCCGACGGCGTAATCTCCGTTTACAAGAAAAAAATCTAAGAACAAAAGAAAAGAGGAATACTATGGCAAGAGAACTTCAACTGATGAAGGGCAATGAAGCTATTGCCCGCGCTATGATTGCCAGCGGTTGCGACGGATACTTTGGCTATCCTATCACCCCGCAGAGCGAAGTAATGGAAACCCTCATGGCGGAGAAACCTTGGGAGACCACCGGTATGACCGTCCTCCAGGCCGAGAGCGAGGTGGCATCCATCAACATGGTGTACGGTGGTGCCGCCACCGGCAAGAAAGTCGCCACGTCCTCCTCCAGTCCCGGAATCTCGCTGATGCAGGAAGGTCTGACCTACCTGGCCGGTGCCGAAATCCCCTGCTTGGTGGTCAACGTTATGCGCGGCGGTCCCGGTCTGGGTACTATTCAGCCCTCACAGAGCGACTATTTCCAGAGCGTGAAGGGTGGTGGTCATGGTGACTACCAGCTCTACACCCTCGCCCCCGCCTCGGTGCAGGAGATGTATGACTTCGTGTTTGACGCTTGGGACATTGCTTTCAAATATCGCAACCCTGTCTTGATTCTCTCTGACGGAGCTATCGGACAGTGCATGGAGAAACTTTACACGCGCGACTATATCCCCCGCTGGACGGAGGAGGAGCGCCGCAAGAACGCACCGTGGGGCACCTGGGGCAAACCCGCCAGCCGCGACCACAACATCATCACTTCG